>NZ_JBHSHG010000001.1:1348075-1685094 GCF_042652865.1 Exiguobacterium profundum | reverse complement strand
TTTCACACCCATGTGGAATTGTTGGCATTTGTTGAGAGGTTACGTGAAATCGGTGGGAAGCCGGTCGGCATCAAACTTGTAGTTGGGAAGTTGCAAGACATCGACTCGCTCGTCCGAGAGATGGAGAAATCTCAAATTGTACCTGACTTCATCACCATCGACGGGAGTGAAGGGGGTACGGGTGCGACGTATCAAGAGCTTGCGGATACAGTCGGTTTACCGCTGAAGGCGGCGCTCCCTTACGTGCATCACCTTCTCATCGAGCACGGTTTGCGAGACCGAGTCAAACTGTTCGCCTCTGGGAAACTCATCACGGCGGATAAGATAGCCATCGCACTCGCGCTCGGCGCAGACCTCGTCAATATCGCTCGCGGACTTATGTTCAATGTCGGGTGCATCCAGGCACAGGTTTGCCATACGAATCGCTGTCCGGTCGGTGTCGCGACGACTGACCCGAAACTGCAGCGTGCCCTCGTTGTCGATGAGAAAAGTTTTCGGGTGACGAACTACATCATCTCGCTCCGGGAAGGGCTGTACAATATGACGGCTGCGGCAGGCGTTCAATCGCCGACGGAACTGTCATTAGATCATGTGGTGTATCAAGAACCGGATGGCCGTGTTCGGACAGGCTATGATTTATCTCACTAGAATGAAGTGAATCTATCAAAACATCCCACGAATCTGCCGATAAAGAAGGCATACACGTGGGATGTTTTTTTAGCATTTCCATTGTAGAAACTACCAGATACTTGTACAATCATGTAAATGAAAGTCAGAATTTATTATAATCTAACGAAGCGTTTGAATGGAAATGGATGAAGCCATTTTTTTCAGCATACGCCGCGCTCTTTGGACGTTGTTTCGAAGACACGGTCAACGCTTTGATCCCGTAACGTGTATCAAGGTCACGCAACTCTTGGATGCGGTCTTTTGACCATTGATCTTTTGCTACGGTCGTGTAGTTGAAGCTTTCCCACATCACGCCATCCACATATGGATACGTATACGTCTTCAATGTCGCAAATCCCCAGTTTTGAATGAGAGAAAGGGAAGGGTGATTGGATTTGATCGTCTTCATGAACTGACTCATCCCGTCACGTTGCGCTTTTAAAATGGTCGGTTGTTCCGAGTGCTCATTATCGATGTTGCCGACGGTATCTAAGAACGCACCATCCAATCCTTTGGCGACGATTTGTTTCTCCACTTCACGCGTCAACAACTCACGATAGTGGGTTGACGTCATATCGACTAAATAAGAATCCCATTCCGCATAATGAACACGTTGTCCGTTGCGGTGGAAGAAGTCCGACTCGTTCATCTGACTGATGAAATCGACGTTCCAATTGTCAGCTTCCATCGTGTTGATGTAGCCGTACACTTTTGTCCCATATTTCTGTAACTCTTTGATTTGCGCTGCAGTATAATAAACAGGCTCGATGATGACAAGGTCATACTGTTGCATCTTTTTAATTTTGGTCTTTGTCGGCATATCGTAATAAATTTTGTACGATTCGACGTTTGCGAGCGGATTGCTCGCTTTAGCGACCGCTTGTTGCGGCGTCAAAAACGCCAATCCAACGAGAAATGCACAACAGATGGTCACGATTCGTTTGGCTGAGAAAATACCCATAAAAAAACCCTCCTGATAGTTATCAGAGAGCGGCTGCGGCTATTGCAGACTGGCGATCGGTATCTAAAAAGATCGACGACCCATGTCTTTGCGCCCTTACTTTTCAGTAAGTTTGCCCGTCTCGATATGAAATTTTTGTCGACAATCCATTGAAAGTCCTACTACTAAAATACCACGTAAAGGAATGAGTGACACTATGATTTATACCCAACACCGCACATCCATCAAATGGATTGAAATGATTGTGACTATTTTACTTATCGGCATTTTGGACTATACATTTAGTCTTTCTTTGTCAGATTGGGCGATTGACCCGTTAATTTTTTATATCCTCCTGTTTTCTTTACGATATGGTTTGCTCGGTGCCTTCGTCAGTTTCGCGTTGACGAGTCTCTACCATTTCTCATTCCTCTTGATGGAAGGCTCAGACTTGCTCTTATTCCTTTACGATACGAATGAACTGGCTTGGATTTTGCTACACTTCTTCGTCGCGCTTAGTGCGGGTGTCTTCAGTACTTCTTATCGGGAGCGTTACCAGTCGCTCCACATTCGTCAAGAAGAAGTGATTGATGAGAACGAACAACTGAAACAGACGATACAACAACTACAAGAGTCGCAAGGGGAGATGCGGAAGCGGGTGCTCGACTCGACTTATACGCTCTCAAAAATTTATGAGATTGGACTACAACTTGATCAGGATGCGACCGCTTTAGTACGTGATCATTTAATTGGAACGTTCACGCGTGTCTTCCGTACTCGTCAACTCGCTTTATATCATGTGGATGCATCGCGGCGCACACTCCGTCTTCATGTCCGTTCCGGAGAGGTAGAACGTTTGCCCCAGACGCTTTTCATCGATTCGGAGGAGGGAATTTTCGCACGGATGTTCCAATCGAAAAAGCCGACGCTTCGTTTAGCAGATGAGCTAGATGGACCGCTTCTCGTTGCACCGATTTGTTATGAAGGAACGGTGAAGGAAGTCTTGGTCGTCCATGAAATCGATATCTTACGCTTACGTAGTCATGAGATGAACATGATGAAACTCGTCTTGGATTGGACGGGAACGCGCATTGAAAAGGCCGATGCCCTCGAATGGATGCTCGTCAGCGACCAACTCGTCGACGGGACGCACATGTTCCGTATGGAAGCATTCGAACAAAAAGTGGCCCAACAAGTACTTCGTCATGAGCAATATGGTCAACCGTATAGTACGGTCACATTGCCTGTAGAGGGTGTGGACTTGTCATTGATTGAAATGGAATTGATTTTGAGACAGTCGATGCGTGAAATTGACGTTATCGGATATGACGAAGACGATCGCATCCTTCATTTTCTCCTCCCAGGTACACCGGTTGAATCAGCCGAACGATTCAAGGAACGGATTGAGCATGTCTTCTATGTGAAAGGTGGGAAACGCCTATGACCAGTTGGATGATTCTTCTTTTCTTCCTTCTGCATGCGACGGTCCTTTTCGTCTTGTATCGACTGATTGTACGACCGAAAGTCGATGCGACGGAAAAGGGAGTCTGGCTCTCGATATTTCTCGTCAGTGCCGTCATCCCGATTGTCGGAGAACTGTTTGGTTTGATTGGATATGTGATTGCCCGACGCTTCGCCTCACCGAAGACGCTTCTCGACTACGATGAGTACATCAACTTTGAGACGGTCAACTTAGAACGCTTGCAGCAACAGGCGAAAGAAGATTTAGATCTCGTCCCATTGACGGAAGCCTTACAGATGGACGGGAACAAGCGGAAACAATCGATCACACAACTCATGTCGACACCGCTCATGAATACAGAAGAATATTTACACTTAGGTCTCGAACACGAGGATACGGAAACGGTCCACTATGCAGCGACCGTCCGAAACACACTGTTCGACCGATACGATTTGATGTTAAAACAGCGAATCGCACAAGTGAATCCGGAGCGACCGGAGACGATTTATCCGGTAATTGAAACCGGAATTTCGTTCTTAGATAGCGGTCTCTTGGATCATGATATGCAAATGCGCATCCAGCAACGGATATTATTTCACCTCGATCAATTGAGTGAGTACGACGAAACAGACGAAACGTACTTACGCACGAAAGCCCGCCTCTCGTTCCGCTCGGGTGACTTGGAAACGGGAGAACGATTGGCTGAGGCGCTCACCCTTTATCATCCAAAAGTACCCGATGGATATGTCATGTTGATTGAACACCACATGACGAACGGCGATTGGACGTCCCTACGTCCGACCCTCGACCGCCTGCATCAACATCTCGATTTGCAAGACATTCCGGAGGACTATCGCTTTGTCATTCAACAGTTAGAAGGTGCCCATATATGAATAAATCGATTACGACGTATATCGCGTCTTTGTTCTCTTTACTCATCGCGATGATTGTCGTCGTCCAGTTTTTACGGCTTGACTATGGTCATCGGCTCATCCCAAAAGAAGCACATGAGCCGAAATCCTTTACGACACTCGCGGGTGAGGTGAGAGCGGTGGAGGGGGATCCGGTTCAAATCTACATCCATCAGAATGACGGCGATTTGTCGACAGCTGTTTTGAATAACTTTAAATATGCGCTCGACTATGCCAAGTTGCCTTATACCTCGATTGAAGCAGAGGCCATCGCATCGATTGAGCCTTCTCCACGACACGTTCTCGTCGTCAGCGGGGAAAATACGAAATCATGGCCGTACGAGGCAATTCGGTCCTTCGTTGAAAAAGGTGGACGGCTCTACGTTGCCGGACGATTCATCGATCAAGACTGGGCAGACCTGGTCGGCGTAAGCGATTTTGGGGACTTTAAAGATGGAGTCAACGGGTTGATTTTCGAACAAGAAATTTTCCCTGGGTATGTCGACTTGCCTCAAGACTCAGGGTTATTCGTCCACAGCATTGCTGACGTCAAACTGAAAGAAGAGGCGGACGTCCTCATTTCTGCCAAAAACGAACCAATATTATGGCAGTCTCCTTATGGGAAGGGCGAAGTGATGTTTTGGAATACGACGTCGTTGACGGATAAGAACTCACGCGGCTTGATGGTGCAGACGCTTTCGATGCTGTTCCCAGCGTTCGTCATGCCACAAGCTGGCATCAAGGTCGTTCACCTTGACGACTTCCCGGCACCGGTACCAAATTATTCGAATCCGGTCATCACGAAAGAATATGATTTGTCCATCAAAGAGTTCTTCTCAGAGATTTGGTGGAAAGACATGAAGCAAATCGGTGCTGACTACGACGTCACTTATTCTGGTTTCCTGATCGGCAGTTATAAAGCGACGAATGAAGAGACGACAGAACAGCTCATCGAAAAAATTCGGGCACCGATGCTCGAATATGGTCGCGGTTTACTCCAAACGAATGGGGAAGTCGGGCTACACGGGTTCAACCACCAGCCACTCGTCATGGGAGATGAAGTGATGGACCCGGAGCTTGGATATACAAAATGGGACAGTCAGGAAGATATGCGTTCCGCCATTGACCGTGTCGTTGAGGCGTTTGACTATTACTTGCCGAATGAGCGGATCCGCAGCTATGTGCCACCATCGAACATCATCGGTCAATCCGGACTTGAAGTGTTGAACGAGAAGTTTCCGAAAGGGCTGATTGTCGCAGGACTCTACAGCGGAGATGCGACAAAAGGAAGTTACATTCAAGAGTTCGGACCCGACCCGGTCTATCCGAACTTGTACGATTTCCCTCGCGTGTCGAGCGGATACAACGAGACACCGGATGACCTATTTGTTGTGATCGACGCTGTTGCCAACTTCGGGCTCGTTTCCCATTTCATTCACCCGGATGATGTGTTAGATGACTATCGCTCGAAAGGGAAAGGGTGGGAGATCATGAAAGAATCGTTTGGGGGTCTGTTCCAGACACTCTACTCCAAATATCCACATCTCGAGGGCTTGAGTCAGTATGATGCGTATCGGAAATACAAGCTTTATCAAGATGCGCAAATCGATGTGGCTTACACGAATGATGCCATCGATATCAATGCTCAACAACTACCTGTTCCGTCGACGTTACTCGTTCGTGTGCAACCCGGGAAACGTCTCGATACAGGGAGGTTCGATTTTGGTGAAGTCCAGCCGTTTGGTGAGAATGGTACATTGTATCAAGTTGAATTGAGAGAGACGTCCATTCGTCTCCCGATATTGGAGGATCGTCCATGAAAATAGGAATTGTTGTTGAAGGGAGTTATCCATATGTGAGCGGCGGCGTATCGAGCTGGGTTCATATGCTGATGGAACAGATGCCGATGCATGAGTTTGAGATTATCTCAATCATGCCGAATCCGAAGACAGAGGCAGATTATCGCTATACGTTACCGAAGAACGTCACAGGTGTCACCACGCTCGCCCTTAATCAACGGGCGACACGTAAACGTCGACCGGAAGCGTTATCGGAAGCGGAACGGGAGCGAATCAAGACGTGGATGACATTCGGTCAAGTCGATTCGTCCATCTATCCGATTCTTGAAAATCAAATCGGGACACCAGAACAATTCTTCTCGAGTCGTCTCTTCTATCAGCTCGTCACGGAGAGTTATCAAGAAGAAGGGCAGGCCGGTTCGTTCATCGATTACTTTTGGATGTGGCGCAGTATGTACGCGCCAGTCCTTGATTTGCTCCAAGCTGAATTACCGCAAGTTGACCTCGTGCACGCGGCCTCGACCGGATACGCGGGTCTGATTGCGAGTGCGATGAAAGAACGACAAAACATTCCGTTTCTTTTGACTGAACACGGCATCTATTCGCGTGAACGGGAAGAAGAACTGTTACAGGCATCTTGGATTCCGGCTGAGTTTCGCTCCCATTGGATTCAGTTCTTCCACCACATTTCCCGGGAAGCGTACCGAAAGGCAGATGACGTCATCACACTCTTTGAACGAAACGGCGAGTTGCAACGTCAGCTCGGGGCACCTGTTGAGAAATTGAGCATCATTCCGAACGGGATTGACGTGACGGGCTTGTCTGCTCTCGGGCATGTGCCGGGAGTGGATAAACTACGAATCGGTGCCATCGTTCGCGTTGTTCCAATCAAAGATATTAAAACCATGATTTATGCGGCGAAACTGTTACAAGACATGCTCGTCCCGTTCGAACTGACCATTATGGGACCACTTGATGAGGATAAGGAGTATGCGGCGGAGTGCGAGATGCTCATTCGGCAACTCGAGCTTGAACAGTCCGTCTTAATGGTCGGAAAAGTCGATATTCGACAACACCTTCCCGAATTCGATGTTTGTTTGTTGACGAGTATCTCCGAGGGACAACCGCTTGCTGTACTAGAAGGTATGGCCGCCGGTGTCCCGTGGATTGTGACGGACGTCGGGGCCTGTGCGGAACTCGTGAACGGGCGACCGGATGAACCGTTCGGTCCGGCCGGATTTGTCGTTCCGCCGGTCAATCCACGGCGAATCGCAGAGCGTTGCGTCTGGTTCCATCAAAATCGTGAAGATGCGCGCCGACTCGGACGAAACGGGCAACAGCGAGTCGAGACGTACTATCGCACCGATCAGTTTATCGATGCATATCTACACTTATATGAAGAGAGGAGAGCGGTATATGGCGGGCATCGGGTTTAAGTTACAACAGTTGTTTCAAGAAGACTACTTCTCTTCACGAATCAAAGCATATGCATTTGCCGGGCTCGTCACATCAGGACCATGGCTGATCGTCATCGTCACGATTGCCCTCATGCAGTGGCTGACGAGCTATCTATCTATCGCCACACTCGAAGAACGCACGACGTTCAATTTGATCGTCTCTTACAGTTTTATTTTTTCGCAAGTCGTTCTCGGCGTGCAGCAGCTCGTCGTCACGAGGTACTTGGCGGATTGTTTTTATGAGAAACGATATGAAGACATCTTCCCGGCGTTCATCGGGATGATGAAGACGACGGTCGCCATCGCGTCGCTGTTGTTCGCTATCTTCCTTATGTTCTCTGAACTCCCTGCTTTATTGAACGCGTTGGCATTCGTCCTATTCATGACGGTCAACCTCATTTGGGTACATTTCTTGTTCCTCAGTGCGGCCAAGTTCTATCAGGCGGTAGCTTATAGCTTTGTGGCCGGTGGCATCGTCTCAGTCGCCGCGGTCCTCATCACGGACCAGTTCTTGATGCAATATTTGACGGAGTCCTACATGAAGAGCTTCGCGTTGACAGCGAGTATGACACTCGGTCTTGTCGTCACGTTGTTCGGCTTGTTCACATCGATGCTCCTTACGTTCCCAAACCGGAGTACGGTCGGTCAGTTCTCGTTCTATCGCTATTTTGACCGCTACCCGGCACTCTTTTGGACCAGTTTTCTCTATAACATCGGGATCTGGGTCGGCACATGGATCATCTGGTTCGCGGAAGGAGGGAGTGTCCACCTCGACACATTCCGCTATCATCCGATCTATGACACAGCTATCTTCCTCTCTTATTTGACGATCATTCCGACGATGACGATATTCGTTGTGTCGGTCGAGACGCGTTTTTATGAGCGGTATCGCGTGTTTTATGGATACGTGAACGAAGGTGGGACGTACCAACAGATTCAACGCTCGAAAGCGGCCATGCTCCTCGTCTTACGACAAGAGTTGCAACGACTGTTCCGAAATCAAGGGCTCGTGTCGCTTCTCTTTATTCTGTTCGCGGCCGTCTTGTTCCCGCTACTAGGTCTGTCACCTGAGATTCGGGATGTCTTTCAAATGACGACGATTGGTGCCTTTTCAAACGCCATGGTGCTCGTTCTCACGCTCGTCCTGCTCTATTTTGAAGATCATCGGGGAGCGGCGTATACATCGGCACTCTTCATCACGATGAATGCAGGGTTGACGTTCTTGCTATTACCACTTGGACCAGACAGTTACGGTCTTAGTTTTGCGATTGGTTGCACGATTGCGTTCGCGTTCTCACTCATTCGCTTGATTCGATATGTATCCGAGATTGATTATCACACGTTTAGCCGAAGCGAAACACCTCCGCGTACGGATACATTCCGTCGTGTCGGGGACTGGCTCAATGATCGCTCGGCTTAACAATCGCAGCAGATGAACTTTCAGAAAATGGGGTGAAGCACATGAAAACAATTTTTGTGACAGGTGGCGCGGGGTATATCGGGACACACACGACGGTGCAATTGCTTGAGGAAGGATACGAAGTCGTCATTTTGGACAACTTGTCCAATAGCCGACAAGAGGCGATTCAGCGAATCGAGATCCTGACTGGAAAGACGGTCACCTTATACGTGGGCGACATTCGAGATCAGGAATTGCTTGATGAAATCTTCTCCACGCACTCGATTCATGCGGTCGTTCACTTCGCGGGTCTAAAGGCAGTCGGCGAATCCGTCAGCCAACCACTTCACTACTATGACAACAACGTAGCTGGGACGCTCGTCTTGTTACGGATGATGAATCAATTTGGGATAAAACGTATCGTCTTCAGTTCATCGGCGACCGTTTACGGAATCCCAACCACATCTCCGGTCGATGAATCGTTCCCGCTCAGTGCGACCAATCCATATGGACGAACGAAACTGATGATCGAAGAGATATTGCGCGACCTTTATACAGCTGATTCGTCTTGGTCGATTGCGATTCTTCGCTATTTCAATCCGATTGGCGCGCACGACTCCGGGACGATCGGCGAAGATCCGTTCGATGTCCCAAACAACTTGATGCCATACATCACACAAGTCGCGGCCGGGCGTCTAAAAGAGCTTCAAGTGTTCGGGGATGACTATCCGACGCATGACGGGACAGGCGTGCGCGACTATATCCATGTCGTAGATTTGGCGCTTGGTCATTTGAAGGCGTTGGAGTATGTGGGGAAATATGAAGGGGTGGAGGCGTTCAACCTCGGGACAGGGAAAGGATACAGCGTCCTTGATTTGCTTCAAACGTTCCAACAGGAGAGCGGACAGACGATTCCTTATCAAATCACGGATAAACGAGACGGAGACGTCGCGGCGATATTTGCCGACCCGCAAAAGTCTAAGGCCATTCTTGGCTGGGAAGTGCGACATGACATTGAAGCGATGTGTCGGGACGCTTGGCGTTGGCAATCGAATAATCCGAAAGGGTACAGTGAATAAATCCTATGAAGTAGGCGGTCATCACACGATGGTCGTCTCTTTTTGTATTAGAAAGGATAGCGAACGGGAACACCTAATGGAACGTCATTTACTTAGGAGGGATTGGATGAAAGCTTTGTTTTTGAACTGTTCGCTAAAAGGTGGAGACACGACGTCCCATACGGAAGGATTGATTCGTGACATCATCCCGCACTTCGATGCGCTCGACGTCGACTCCGAGATTGTTCGGATTGTTGATTACAACGTCAAGTTCGGTGTGACGGAAGATGAAGGGGATGGGGACGAGTGGCCACAGATTTTTGAGAAAGTGAAGGCCGCGAATATTGTCGTGATTGGGACACCACTCTGGCTCGGGGAGAAGAGTAGCGTCGCCACCCAAGTGATCGAACGGCTATATGGCGGTAGCGGACTGACGAACAAATCAGGACAGGCGATTTACTACAACAAGGTCGGTGGAGTCGTCGTCACGGGGAATGAGGATGGGGCGAAACACGCCTGTGCTTCGATTCTATATGGATTGTCCCACATCGGTTTCACCGTGCCGCCGAATGTCGACACGTACTGGGTCGGAGAAGCGGGACCAGGTGATTCGTACCTTGATGCCGGGCGGGAAAATGAATTCACAAAGTCTCACGGAAAGACGATGGCGTATAACCTCGTCCATTTTGCGAGAATGCTAAAAAATCATCCGATTCCGGCAGAAGGGAATACGATGGAATGAAGCAAACGGATGAACGCTTATGAATACGTTTCCGGATGCAACTCAATACGTCCAAATGGTTGATATCTTTGAGAAAGCTAATCGCAATTTTCTAAATGATCATCTTGGGTTATTGGAGAGTCAAGTTTCTGAAAGAACAATGTGTGGTCAGTTTCAAATTGCATTGAATGATTTGATTAGAAAAGATGTTCAGTATGGAAAATATTATGTGGATGTTGAATACAACAGAAATGTAGGCAGAAGGATTAAGAGGATTCGTAATGGTCGATACGAACAAGTGAATATAACTTTGTGATTTGATTGTGCATAGTCGAGGGGGAAATTTGAAACAGGATAATTTAATCGCCCTTGAGATGAAAAAAGTCATTCGAGAGAATTCAAAACAGCAACAAGAAATTAATAAGGACAAAGAACGTATAATAGCGTTGACTAGATCGAGTTACAATGATGATTGGCAATACGATGGTCAAGATTTACCTGATTACGTTTGTAGATTCATACTAGGCATTTACTATGAAATTGACTATGTAAACCGACAAATATGTAATCAATACTATCGGAGTGGAGAATTGGTTCATGAAATATTTATTGACTTTGCTGAAATTGGTTTATAAAGAAGAGCCTCACCTAGATAGAATTAGGTGAGGCTTCATTAATGTGCTTTACTCTTTCTTCTCCACCGCATGCCCACCGAACTCGTTCCGTAATGCCGCGACGACCTTGCCCGAGAACGTATCGTCTTGAAGCGAACGTTGGCGCATCATGAGGGAGAGCGCGATGACCGGTGTCGGGACGTCGTACTCGAGTGCCGTCTCGACCGTCCACTTGCCTTCACCGGATGCATGCATGACCCCGCGGATGTCGTCGAGCTTCGCATCTTTCGAGAAGGCGCTCTCCGTCAGTTCCATGAGCCACGAGCGAATGACCGAGCCATGGTTCCACACACGCGCGACATCCTCATAGTCATAGTCGAATGGGCTCTTCTCGAGCACTTCGAACCCTTCAGCAATCGCCTGCATCATTCCATACTCAATCCCGTTATGCACCATCTTCAAAAAGTGACCACTCCCACTCGATCCCGCATACAGATAACCGTGGTCGGTAGAGACGTCTTGGAAAAGTTGCTCGATCTTTCCGAACGCCTCCAAGTCGCCTCCGATCATCGTACACGCTCCGTGACGGGCACCTTCCATCCCACCACTCGTCCCGACGTCGAAGAAATAAATCAGTTTTTCTTTGAAATGGTCGGCACGCCGCATCGATTCCTTATAGTTCGAGTTCCCTCCGTCGATGACGATGTCGCCCGGCGAGAGAAGATTGTGCAAGTCGTTCAAGACGTGTTCGGTCACGTCACCCGCCGGCACCATCACCCAGACGACGCGAGGGGCTTGAAGCGCGGAAACGATCTCCTGCAAAGAGGCTTTCGTCTCAAATTGACTCGTCGATACGTTTCCCGGGTCATACCCGACGACACGATGCCCATTGTCTGTCAAATTCAGAGCCAAATTGAGGCCCATTTTACCAAGTCCAATCATACCGATTTCCATTCGTTCCACCCCATTTGTAAGATTTAGTCCTCTATAGGGCATACCCGAAATAACGATTGCTCAAAAGGACAGCTTGCCCGAGATGTAGAATGATATAAGTGCAACAGTGATGAGAGGAGGGTGGCGATGTTTGAAAATGTATTTCGACTGACCGTAGACGTCAGGCATCGATTCAAAGACCATCATATTAATGACTACAGTGCCACATTGGCGTTTTTTTGGTTTTTAGCCATCTTTCCGACGTTTTTTGTCCTCTTCGCCGTGATGGCATGGTTTCAAATCGATGATGCGCTTCTCATCGAACAGATTGAGACACTCATTCCAGGGTCAAGTGTGCGTGAACTGTTATCTATCGTCTATGACGTGAGCGGAAATTTGAACGGTGGACTGTTATCAGTCAGTGCCATCATCGCGTTTTGGTCGGCCTCGAACGGGACGGCACGACTCGTCAAGCTGACAGTGTTCGCATATGGGGAGACGGAAGCGCGCGGCTATATCTTCCGACGGTTGATCGGGTTGCTCGTGATTTTAGCAGGGAGCATCGGGGCGGTCATCTTGATTGTGTTTCATCTATTCGGTCAAGAATTTGTCGAATTGATTTATGCCCTCTATCCAAAAGTCGAAGAATTCGACCGCTTGTCGACTCTGACGCGCTATACGGTCTCGACGCTCATCTTGATCATGGCGTTCTCACTCTTTTATAAAATCGCGCCACAACAGCGAGTACGGTTCATCGAAACACTTCCCGGAGCCGTGTTTGCGGTCATCTCGTGGCAATTGCTGTCGACCGGATACAGTGTCTATGTCGAACGCTTCTCGATTCTAGGGGACACATATGGCACGATCGGTGCGGTGATTCTACTACAAATTTGGCTCTATCTGACGGCAGCAACGATGCTGATTGGGGCAGAAATCAATGCGGCATGGCCCTACCATATGACCCGCCAACCGACCCGGACCCATTTCCCGTAACAAAAAAAGGGATATCGTGATTATTCTTTGTGAACATGCTTTAAAACAACCCGTGGCATGGGAATAAACTAGTACTATTTCACGGAAGAAGGTGTGGTCGCATGGCGAAACATCGTAAGCCATCAAAGTGGAAAATCGTACTAGGGGTTGTAGCAGGCGTCATGGCCTTGGTGCTCATCACGGGTGGCGCGTTCGTCTGGTCAATGGTAAAAGAAGTCGATGACACCGTCGCACAAGTGAATGACAACTTGAAAATCAGCAAAGAGCGCAAGCAGGTCGAGACCATTGAACGCAAAGAGTCTGTTTCCATTCTCTTGCTTGGGATTGACCGACGCGGGACCGAACAGGGACGGAGTGACTCAATCATCGTGCTGACACTCAATCCGGAACTTGATGAAGGAGCGATGCTCTCGATTCCCCGGGATACAAAGACTGAAATCGTCGGGAAAGGGACACGTGATAAGATCAATCATGCCTATGCGTTCGGTGGGGCCGAAATGGCAATGAATACGGTCGAGAATTTCCTCGACATCCCAATCGATTATGTCATCGAGACGGATATGGAGGCATTCAGCGACGTCGTGGATGCACTCGGAGGCATTACCGTCATGAATAAATTTGCGTTCTCGACAGAAGATTACACGTTTCCCGTTGGTGAGGTGACGTTAGACGGAGAAGCGGCACTCGATTACACGCGGATGCGCTATAACGATCCAAACGGTGACTTCGGACGTCAAGAACGTCAGCGTGATGTCGTCGCCGCCATCATCGAAAAAGGACGGACGGACTTCTCACTCGACAAGGTCACCGCGTTACTCGAGGTGGTCGGCGATCAGGCGAAGACGAATATCGAGCTCAATGAATTCGTCTCTTTGTCGACGGACTATATGAACGCGTTCCGCAACGCGAGTATCTTACGGCTTGAGGGTGCGGGCGGATTAGAGGGGGACGGCATCTATTATTGGAATCCGGAATCTTCTTCGTTGAATGGCGTTCAGGAAGAGTTGAAACGATTGATGGAGTAAACTGTCTGACCCAAGTCGGACAGTTTTTTTGTGTTTCAAATGAAACGGAAAGTGGGAGAAATAAAGAGATGCCAAGGAGGGATGAGTCATGAAATGGGAAACGATTGAAGAGGTGCTCCTCGAACTCGGGGAGACCTCGCAAGAAAAGTGGGAACGGTTGTTTGAGAAGTGGTCGGATCATCGTTGGCACGACCATGAACGCCCTTCTGAAAAAACAAACGTCTTGTTGGTGGATGCCGGTTTTATCCTGACTGACGGACGAGCGAACCTCGAGGCTCTCCATCAATGGTTAGCCGATCATGTCCAAACGACGGTGAGTGATCTCTATCTCGTCTCCCTGTTTCCGTATCAAACGAAACAACAGGACACAGCCATCGACTCGCGGGTGCAATTGTTCGAAGACTTAGGACGTTTCACCGATGAGTTCGATTTGATTTACGAGATGACGCCTGAAGCATGGAATGAGTCACAACTCGACCTTGTCACCGTAACAGATGAACTGATTGAACGTCTGGCGTATGGAGCGACGAAAATCCGTGTCCATGTCGAGTCGTTTCGCGGAATAGAACCGGAACGAGTCAAACACATCCTCAAACTGTGGCGTACGATTATGCATACGTATAAGCCGAATGCACAGCTCATCGTTGCCAATGAACGTGTCGATTCAGTCCTAAACTTTGAGGAAGAGGCGGACGTCGTCTGTCATTTCGACTTATCCAGTCATGTCATTTTAGCGTTTGCGCAGGCCAATGTGACACGATTGACCGATTGGGCGAGACAAGTTCATTCACTGAGAGCCAATCAAACATATTTCAATTTCCTATCTTCAGCGGAACGTGATCCGTTTGAGAAAAATCTGATGGACACTAACCCAGATGTGATTCTCGCAGCCCACAGTGTATTGTTGTCGCTTCAAGGGATTCCGTTGATTGATTACCGAACTTTATTTGGGGTGTCGCAACCGGTTGAACAGGAAGATCTCGTCCGAGCATTGAAACGCGATCCGGATCGACTTCGTGTTTATGAAGGGATATTGAGCCAATTGAATGTGAAACGACTCCACCCTGCCTTGTCCCCTTACATTGGTCAAGAGGTCCTAAATCTCGATCGGCGCGTTTTCGCTGTTAAGCGAACGCATCAAGAGGAGACCCTACTGTTATTGACGAATATGAGTGAAGAGACGGTGCAGACGGATTGTGAAGGGACGAGTCTCTTTACAGAAGAATGGATGACAAATGTAACGCTTCGCCCGTATGAATACGTTTGGCTAAAACAATCACACAATGGAGAGTGAACACTCATGATTGATGTACATTGTCATTTGTTGCCTGAAGTAGATGACGGACCACGTACAATGGAAGCATCCCTTCAACTCGCGAAACGTGCGGTGGAAGAGGGGGTGACATCGATTGTCGTGACACCACACGCGTATCATCCGTACTTTGAGACGCAACATCATGACATCACGCAAGAAGTCGCGCATCTACAAAAACGACTCGATGATGAACAGATCCCCTTGACCTTGTATGTTGGACAAGAGATTCGAATTTTTGGAGAAATGGTCGAAGCGTTGGAGTCCGGAGAGGCACATTCGCTCGCTGGGTCACGATATGTCCTCGTGGAACTGCCGAGTCAAAGTCTACCAGCTTATACGGAGTCCTTATTCTTTCAACTACAGGCGGCTGGATACGTTCCGGTCATCGCGCATCCGGAGCGGAATCGTGAGTTTGCACTCCATCCAGAAAAATTGCATCATCTCGTATCGTCGGGTGCGTTGTCCCAAGTGACAACAAGCAGTTTGACAGGACAGTTCGGGAGACAGATACGGGAACTCGCACTCACGTTCATCAGTAACGGGCTGAGTCACATCGTCGCCTCCGATGCCCATAACGTGGAACATCGTGATTTCAATTGGTTAGCGGCGAGACAGGAAGTCATCAACGAATTAGGGGAAGAGATGTGGCAACAGCACCTCCACTTTACGGAGGAGATGTTAGCGGATGAACCGATTTCGGTGAATCCTCCACGTTTACCTGAGAAAAACTGGCGAGGACGTTGGAAGTGGTGAAGTAGAAGTTAAATATATTGATTATGAACAAAAGTGTAGGTGTTTTTACGATTTATGCATGGAATCAACCGATGCATAAATCGTTTTTTATATTGAACTTGATTTAGCATGTGGAAAATAAAAAATCAAAAATAGATGGTCGTAAAAATGAAAGCGCAACTAATTACGGATTTAACAAGTGCTATACTGAAAGAAAAAGATAGGAATAGGTGGAATGGTCATGGGGAACACAACGCCACGTAACTCTAAATGGATGAGGACATACAATCGTGCACTGATTCTTAGATTGATTCGGCTTCATCAGCCGGTATCACGGGTTGAACTTGCTAAGAAGACGAGTTTGACGAAACCGACGATTTCGAACATTGTTAACGAATTGAAGGAAGAGGGATTAATCAGTGAGCGCGAGCTTGGGGTCTCAAGCGGCGGACGTCGCCCGATCATGCTCGAACTTGCTGCGAGCGACCGTTTTGTCATCGGAATCGATGCGACACAGCGAAAACTGCATGGCGTCGTCACAAACATTCATGGAGAGTTACTTGACGAAGCATGGCACGACGAACGGTTTGACACGAACGAGGAGTTCATCGACGCGATTGTCGCTCTCTACACCATATTGAACAAACGAGCTATAGGGAATATCATTGGACTTGGTGTTTCTGTGCACGGAATGGTCGAGGCGGGTGAAGGGATTGTCTTATTTGCCCCACGTTTTCACTTGCATGATATCCCTCTCAAGCGCGAACTAGAGAAACGCCTCGAGCAGCACGTATTCGTTGAGAACGATGTGCGGACACTCGCCCTTGGTGAATTGTACTTCGGGGAAGCGATTGGTATCGAGGAATTCTTCTACGTGTATGCCGGTTATGGAATTGGGGGAGCCTATGTCCACGCGGGCGAATTGATTGACGGTGAGCATCATATTGCTGGGGAGATTGGACACATGCGCATCATGCTCGACGGACCAATCTGTTCGTGCGGTAATCGTGGTTGCCTAGAGGCAGTCGCCGGGGAACGTGCCATATTGAATGAAGCTCGTCAGCTCTCGCATGAACTGACACTTGATGATCTTCGTGACGCTGTCCATTTGAATCAAGATGTCCGAAAACTATACGAACGGGCCGGCGAATATATCGGTATTGCCACGCTCAACATGATCCACCTTTTGAACCCGGGACGTATTCTTCTCGGAGGTCCGCTATTCAACTATGCGCCAGACGTCGTCACGAACATTCAGGAGCGTGTCGCCCAAACGGCGCTCACCCTTGACGCCCGACAGACCGATATCCGTGTCGTCTCGTGGAACGCCAGCCAAGGGGCGCTCGGAGCCGCAGCGCTTATCACGAACGAGATGTTCGGTGAAATCCAATGAAACCATGAATCGCCGTTCTATTAGGGAAAGGCGATTTTTAATTTCTTTATAAGAAAGCGTTTACAATATAAATGAGGGCATGCTATAGTCTATATGTAGTTAGATAATAAATTTAATTTACTAAGTAAGGGGTGACACTCTCAACGACACGTTTGGAGGGGTAGCGATGCAAAAAGAGACACCATTGAAAGATCAGTTTCACACAATCTTCGGTCGCTACGGGGCGACTAGGATGTTCGCACGAAAGGACTTTGCCTTCGATGAAATGGAAGCGCTAACGGGGGATGAGACGAGCATCATCATTACGCGCTCTAGACGCGATGGTATCTTCCGTCTTTATGACGATGAGACGCGTGATATCCGATTGTTCCGAGCATCGACGCTCTCGCATGACGTGTCGTTCGAGGACATGGACGGCCTGTTTGAACTTTTGCTATGGCGCTTGAAAGAACAGGACGCATTGCCGTTCGGGGCGGACCTCTACGTCGTCGGCCCATACATAGACGGACCGAAGCTCGATTTGGAACTGATAGCGTACACATTAACATGGCTCGGGGATCGCCCGATGTCAGACCATCTTATTCGGGAGTTATGCCATCGGATTGTGGCGTGACAACACATTCAAAGGAGAATGAACATGAAAAAAACGACGATTGCACTCGCATCATCTGTCTTAATGCTCTCATCTTTACTCGCTGCCTGCGGCGATGACGAACAAGCGGCGGCGACAACGGAAGACGGCAAACCCGTCATCACATGGTGGGGGTGGGCGCCACAACCTGAAGTCGGGGAAGAAATGGCGAAGGCGTTCAACGAATCGCAAGATGATTATGTGGTCAAGTTTAAACGCCTCGAAGACTACGAGCAACAGCTTCAAGTCGCGATGCTTGGTGGAGATGGTCCGGACGTCATTGGTCTCAAAGAACCGATGATTCCGCAATACAAGGATCGCCTTGTACCAGCGAAAGACTACATGGATAAAGCGGCCGGAGAAGGATGGAAAGATAAATTAATCGAACTTGGTGTCGAACAGACAACAGTCGACGGTGAACAGTATGCGGTACCGGTCGGATTCACAGGACAGGCATACCTCATGTACAACAAAACACTCCTCGACAAATATGGCGTGACACCTCCGAAAACTTATGATGAGACGGTTGCGGCGATTGACAAAATCAACGCATCTGGCGACAAGGTCATCCCGATGCAACTAGGCGCGAAGGACGCGTGGGTTGGCGTTGACGTTTTCAACGTATTGAGCCACCAGGTCGCACCAGGTTACATCCAAGAAGTGCTAGCGGGTGACGCGAAGTGGACGGATAAAGAGATGGTCGAGACGGCTGAACTTTGGCAACAACTGTACGAGGACAAAGTGTTCCAAGAAGGCGCTTTGGGTCTTGCGACATACATGGACGGCATGAACAACTTCTTCGACAAGAAAGCAGCGATGTGGATCATTGGTTCATGGGAAGCCCACTCGATGACGACGGTCGAGAAGCGTGACAAGTGGAACAACTTCGAAGACGAGATTGGTTTCGTCCCAATGCCAAACCTTGCAGGTGGTACAGAACAACCGGTCATCGCATCAATCGACATGGCACTAGGTGTCAACAAAGAATCGAAACAACAAGAAGGTGCGGCTGCCTTCATCGCCTACATGACGCAAGGTGAAGGACAGGCGCTATACATGGAGAAGTTTGAGATGGCACCAGCCATTAAAGACATCGAAGTAGCATACGAAGACAAGTTCACCAATGATGTTGAACGTGAGTCGTACAAAATCTTGAACGAAACGGTGAAGAACGCTGTCGCAGGACGCGGAATCCGTGACCCGAAAGTCTACGACGCACTCGGAAAAGAACTTCAAAACATCGCTGCCGGACAAGATGCGAAAGAAGCACTCGCACGCATCCAGGCGATTGCGGACCAAGGTAAATAATCAAACGAGCGCCAGTAGCCAGACTCACTGGCGCTCGATTTTTTGAATCTGAAAGTGAGGGAACCTTATGCAACAAGCAACCGATTTGACCAAGTCCAAGCCGAAGCTCACATCGGTACCACCGAGCGCACCGAATCCGATTCGTAAGAAAGAGCGGATGAAGCAGAACTTGATCGGCTGGGCGTTCGTCGCTCCGACCGTCCTGTTCGTCATCGCTTTCATCTATTACGGAATCTTCTACAACGCCTATCACTCACTCTTTTCATGGGACGGAATCTCGTTTGAGAAAGTGTATATCGGTTTTGAAAACTTCGGCCGGATGTTCAAAGACCCAGAATTTTATAATGCGCTCAAAAACACGGGGATCTTCACTGTCTTGACGGTCACGATTCAGGCGGGTCTCGGGCTCGTATTGGCCTATTTGCTTCACACGAAAGGCATGGGGCGGACGTTCTTCAAATCGGTGTTCTTCTTCCCGGTCGTCTTGAGCCCGGTCGTCCTCGGGGCGGCGTTCACGCAAATTTTTGACTTCCAGTTCGGATATATCAACGAATTCCTTCGCATGATTGGTCTTGGTGCGTTTGAACAGAACTGGCTCGGCGACCAAGACGTTGCGCTCTACGCTATCATTCTGATTAACATCTTCCAATGGACAGGCTCGTCCATGATCATGTATTACATGGCGATGCTCGCAATCGAACGGGAAGTGTTCGAGGCGGCTAATATCGACGGGGCAGGATTTTGGCGTACGCTTTGGAGTGTCGTCTTCCCGAACTTGAAAGGGACGACGTTCACACTGACGATCCTCGGGGTCATCGGTGGTCTAAAGACGTTCGACATCGTCTGGATCTCGACACAAGGAGGACCAGGTAACTCGACCGAGGTCATCTCGACATACCTGTTCCGTAAATCGATGTTGCATCAAGAGGTCGGCTATGCCAGCGCTGTCGCCGTCATCTTGCTTGCGATTGCACTCGGCATCACGTACTTCCAGATGCGTGTACAGAAGAAAATGGACTAAGGGGGAGAACAGATGGAACTGCAAACAAAGAAAGGAAGATGGTTCACCAATATCGGTCTGTCACTCATGGCAATCCTCTGGTTGTTCCCGATCTTCGTCATGTTCAAGGAAAGCTTACGTGTCAATGGCTTCAACAACTACATCGCGACGCTACAAAACCCGAACTTCCCACAATTCGTCTTTAACAGCTTCATCGTCGCCTTCTTCATGATCTTGATTTCCATCTCATTTCTCGCATTTGCGGCGTTCGGTTTCTCGAAGCTCCAGTTCGCCGGGAAGCGCCTTTTATTTAACCTCGTTCTGGCGGGATTGATGTTACCGGTCGCCTCGCTCATCGTGCCACTCTTCTTCACGTTGCGCACACTTGACGGGCTCAATAGTTATTGGGGATTGATTGGTGCCGAAATCGCCTTCTTCCTTCCGTTCGGACTCATGCTCATCAAGAGTTACTTCGACGAGCTGCCAAACGAATTGATGGAAGCAGCGCATATCGACGGGGCGTCGACGTTTCAAATCTTCTATAAAGTCATGATGCCACTCGCCAAGCCGGCACTCGCAACAGCGACGATTTACGCGTTTCTCAACTCATGGAACGAATACTTGATGGTACTTACGTTCATGACAGACCCGGCCAAACAGACAGTAACGATGGCACCGACCTTCTTCACGGAAGCGCTCGGCGGAGACCCTGGTAAATTATACGCCTCGCTCGTCTTGATCAGCTTGCCGACGATGGTGTTTTATATCTTTTTCCAACGCTTCTTACAAAAAGGCATGACTTCAGGAGCGGTCAAATAATCGATTGAGGTGAACAGCATGTATTTAGGAGTAGATTACTATCCAGAACAGACTGATCGTGCACTTTGGGACGAGGATGTCCGCTTGATGAAAGAACTCGGTGTCAACGTCATCCGGATGGCGGAATTTGTCTGGACGATGATGGAACCGTCCGACGGTGAGTTTGACTTCTCATTTTGGGATGAGGTCGTCGAAACCTTCGGCGAACACTTTGACATCGTGCTCGGCACGCCTACGGCGACACCGCCCGCGTGGCTTATCGAAAAGCATCCGGACATCCTTCCGGTGACGAAAGACGGGGTGCGTATCAGCTTCGGAGCTCGTCGTCACTATACCGTCAACAGCCCTGTCTACCGCGAATACTGTGAACGAATCACCCGCAAGATGGCGGAGCGGTATGGTCGTCATCCACGTGTCATCGGTTGGCAGACGGACAACGAGTATGGACATGAACAGTCGGACCGTTCGTACGGTGATGTCGACCAAGAGGCGTTCCAGGAATGGCTGAAAGAACGCTACGAGACGCTCGACGCGCTCAACGCGGCTTGGGGGACCGTCTTCTGGAGCCATACATATACGGCATGGACACAGATTCCGGTCCCTCGCACCGTGTTCCAAGAACACAATCCGTCGCTTCTCGTCGATTTTGACCGCTTCTGCTCGGACGCATATCGCTCGTTTAACAAGCTCCAGGTCGACACGCTCCGCCCGCTCATCCATGAGGATGCGTTCATCACGCATAACCTCGTATATAGCGACATGGCAATCAACCAGCAGCAGATGGCACAAGATCTCGACTATGTCTCTTTCGACAACTATCCGGTATGGGGCGGGTTGCCAGAACCAAACCGTTTCGAGAAGACGGCGCACGATCATGATTTGTGCCGTTCTTCGAAACAAGGCAAAGGATTCTGGGTGATGGAACAGTTGAGCGGGGCACAAGGATGGAGCCGCATCGGCTACTTACCACGACCTGGTCATATCCGTCTCTGGACACATCAGGCTGTCGCGCGTGGGGCCGAGGCGATTGTCTACTTCCGATTCCGTGCCGCGGATTTTGGGACGGAAGAGTTCTGTCACGGCATCATTGACCATGACGGGAAACCGAAACGGAAGTTCGAAGAAGTGAAGCACGTCATGTCGGAGCTTCACGCGCATGGCGACATGATCAACGCGGCTGCGTACAAGTCAGACGTTGCTGTCTATTTTGATCAGGAGAACTTATGGGCGTGGACGCACCAACCACACTCCGACGCATTTAACTTCAAGCAAGAGTTTGTCCGCTTCTACGGTGCAGCTGTCCGTCAAGGTGTCAACACGGATATCGTCTTCCCAGGGGACGCGCTCGATTCGTATAAACTCGTTGTCGTCCCGCTCTATTTCCTCGGAAATGATGTGTTTGACGAGACGCTCATCGACTATATCGAAAAGGGTGGGCACGTCATCTTCACCTACCGTACAGGCGTGAAAGACCCGATTAACCGTTGCCACAACTTGACGCTACCAGGTAAGTTTGCCGAATACGCGGGTATCGAGATTGATGAGTACGAGAGTTTGCAGACCGTCCAATCGAACGAAGTCCGACTCGGTGACCAAGTTTCTGAGGCGAACATTTGGTGTGACTTGATTACACCGAAAGGCGCCGACGTATTGGCAACATATGAAAAGGCCTTCTATAAAGGGACTGCGGCAATCACACGGCACACGTATAAAGGAGACGTGACATACATCGGTTCATCGGTCGACGACGAGATGCTCGATGCAGTTTATCATCAGGCGCTCACACGCGCTGGGATCGACGCGACCCGACTTCCAGACGATGTCGAGAAGGTCGACCGTCAAGGAGACGGGCAGGTGATCCGCTTCTACCTGAACCATTCGACCGAGGTTAAATCAACGGTTGACCTCGATGGCACGTGGCAGACGCTTGACGGGGAGACGGTAACAGGCAAGCTCGAACTTAAACCGCTCGATGTTGTCCTATTGAAACAGGAGGTGAAGGCATGATTGTTCGTCACGACAATCGGTTCGCCCTCATCGGAACGAATCTCACGTACGTGTTTGATGTCGATTCACGAGGTCGTCTCATCCATCAGTATCTCGGCGGACGCCTGCATGAATTAGACATCATAGAACTACCAGACGCGCGCGTTCTGCACTCGTCGTTCGAGACACCAGAAGGGGTGGCCGCTTACGAGTTCACCTCGTTCGGCGACCTTGTCTATACGGAACCGACGTTGAAGAGTCATACGACGACAGAACGATTGCACGCTTTCTCACTCGGTGATGCACGTATCGATGGAGAGACACTCGAGCTCGATTTGATCGATTCAATTCAATCACTTCAAGTGACGCTCCAGTTCACGCTTCATCCGGTTTACGACATCATCTCACGCAAGATGACCATCACGGCAGGAGAAACGGTCACGCTCGAGAGCGCGCAGTCTTTCAGCCTCGGACTCATTGAGCGCGAGATGCGACTCAGTCATTTCAGCGGGGCGTGGACGAGCGAGTTCCAGCTCCAGCAAGGGACGCTCCTCCCAGGCAAGAAAACGATCGAGAGTCGTCGCGGATTGACGAGCCATCAAAGTAATCCGTGGTTCGCGCTCGACAGTGACGCGACGGAGACAGACGGGGAGGTCGTCTTTGGATTCCTCGGTTACTCCGGCAACTGGGCGATTCATTTTGAAAAAGACGAGTTTGGCTTTACACAGGTGACGGGCGGGATCAATCCGTTCGACTTCGCGAAGACGCTTCAAGTGGGTGAGTCGTTCACGACGCCACCGGCCTATATCGGCTATACGCAACGCGGGTTCGGTGGTATGAGTCAGAACGCCCATGACTTTGAGCGCGACGTCATCATGCCGGAAGCGACACGTGACGTGTTACGCCCGGTCCTTTACAACTCCTGGGAGGCGACCTATTTCGATGTCAGCGAGGATGGACAAAAACGTCTCGTCGATGAGGCGGCCGCGATTGGCTGTGAGTTATTCGTCGTCGATGATGGTTGGTTCGGTGAGCGTCACTCGGACGCGGCCGGACTCGGGGATTGGCACGTCAACACGACGAAGTTCCCGAACGGGCTCGACCAGCTCGTCCGCTACGTCGAGGAGAAAGGCCTCCAGTTCGGGCTATGGGTCGAACCGGAGATGGTCAATCCGGATTCAGATTTGTATCGGGCTCATCCGGAATGGATTTACTATACGGACGGACGCCCGTCGACGACGTCGCGGAACCAGTTCGTCTTGAACCTTGCACTGCCTGAAGTGGAGGCGCACGTGACGGCGTGGCTCGATGAATTGCTCGGACGACACGCGATTCGTTACATCAAGTGGGACATGAACCGCGCCTTCTCAGAACCGGACAGTCCGCGCATGGAAGATGCGAAGGAACTATGGCTCCGTCATGCGGAAGCCGTGTATCGCATCCTCGACACGTTGCGGGAGAAACATCCGAATGTCGCGTTCGAGTCCTGCGCAGGTGGTGGTGGACGAATCGATCTCGGTGTGCTCTCACGCGTCGAGCAGGTCTGGACGAGCGACAACACGGACGCGTTCGACCGCCTCGCGATTCAAGAAGGTTTCTCATACGCCTACAACGCCAAGATGATGAGCTGCTGGGTGACGGACTCACCGAACTGGTTGAACAATCGTTCGTTGCCGCTCGCGTATCGGTTCGTCAGTGCGATGCAAGGCACGCTCGGTATCGGTGGCAACCTACTAGAATGGACACCAGATGAGCTTTCAGAAGCGAAAGAATGGATTGCGACGTACAAGACGATTCGTCCGATTGTGCAGCACGGGACGAGCCATCGCCTCGCTTCACTCAAACGGGACGGCTTCCATGCCGTCGGCTATACGAACGGCGAAGACTATATCGTCCTCGTCAACGCCGACCGTCGTCAGTACGGGAAAAATCGTTTGCGTGTGAAGCTACGCGGGCTCGATCCTGAACGGACGTACGAACTAGAAGGACGCCGCGTGAGCGGACGCTATTTGATGGAACAAGGCATAAACCTCACACAACAAACAGACTATGACGCGTATTGCCTGGTCATCCACCCGGCATGAGCGATGGAAGGGATGAAGCCGCATGCTTTCATTTAACATGGAACAGCTGAAACAACAATTCGAGGAGGTGTTTGCCACCTCAGCAGACCGGTCGTTCTTCGCACCGGGACGCATCAATTTGATTGGCGAGCATACCGACTATAACGGAGGACACGTCTTCCCATGTGCAATCACGTTCGGAACATACGGACTCGTGAAAAAGCGCGAAGACGACCTGATTCGTGTCTATTCGCTCAATTTTGAAGAGGTTGGTATCGTCACGTTCCCGGTGACGGACGAGACGTACGAGGCGAGCCACGACTGGGCGAACTACGTGAAAGGGGTCGTCACGCTTCTCAGGAAAGACGGACACGACCTCAACGGGTTCGACTTCTTCCTTGCGGGCAACATCCCAAATGGGGCGGGTCTCTCGTCATCAGCCTCCCTCGAACTCGTAACGGCATACATGTTAAATGAAGTGTACGGTCTCGGTCTCGAACGGCTTGACCTCGTCCGACTCGGACAACGGGTCGAGAATACGTTCATTGGTGTCAATAGCGGTATCATGGACCAGTTCGCTATTGGAATGGGCAAAGCGGGGCAGGCGATGCTCCTCGATTGCGAGACGCTCCATCATGACTATGCACCGATTGTCCTCGACGGGTACGACATCGTCATCATGAACACAAACAAACGTCGGGAACTCGCCGACTCGAAATATAACGAACGTCGGCGCGAATGCGACACTGCACTCGGCTTGATTCAACCGAAATGTGAAGTCAATTCTCTCGGACAATTGTCGATGGAAACGTTTGAACAAGTCGCGCTCGACTTGCCAGAGACACTTCGTAAACGGGCGCGTCATGCTGTTTCTGAGAACGAGCGGACAATACTCGCCTACACTGCTCTACAGGAAGGACGACTCGAGACGTTCGGTCAGTTGATGAATGCGTCGCATGCATCGCTCCGGGATGATTACGAAGTGACCGGCATCGAGCTAGACACGCTCGTTTCAGCCGCGCAAGGGTGTGACGGCGTCATCGGTGCTCGCATGACGGGGGCCGGATTCGGTGGTTGTGCCATCGCCATCGTCCGTCAAGACAAGACGGGATCGATGATTCAGGAAACGTCGGATCGATATGTGTCGACAATCGGTCACGCACCGACGTGTTACGTCGCCTCGGTCGGGGACGGGGTACGAGAACTCGTAGAGGAGGAAGTGAAATGAGTATACTCGTTGTTGGCGGTGCCGGCTATATCGGTTCGCACGCCGTTCGTACATTGTTGAAAGAAGGGGAAAACGTCGTCATTCTCGATAACCTTCAGACAGGACATGTTGAATCGATTCCACAGGATGTCCGTTTTTATAAGGGCGACCTGCGTGATCGAACGTTCTTGAAAGATGTTTTCATAAAGGAATCAATCACAGACGTCCTTCATTTCGCAGCGAACTCCCTCGTTGGCGAATCAATGACGGACCCGCTCGCCTACTATGACAACAACGTCTTCGGGACGCAAATTCTCCTCGAGACAATGCGCGATGCGTCAGTGAAACGGATTGTCTTCTCCTCGACGGCCGCGACTTATGGTGACCAGACCATGATGCCGATTGACGAGACGGCGCTTACGAATCCGACGAACACATACGGGGCGACAAAGCTCGCGATGGAGTCGATGATTCGCTGGTGTGACCAGGCACATGGTATCCGCTCGGTCGCACTCCGTTACTTTAACGTCGCTGGCGCGATTGCGACCGGTGAAATCGGCGAAGACCATGACCCGGAGACGCATCTCGTCCCAATCGTTCTGCAAGTGGCGAACGGACAGCGTGACGCGATTACCGTGTTTGGTGATGACTATGCGACGGAAGATGGGACATGTATCCGTGATTATATCCACGTCCAAGACCTCGTCGATGCGCATATGTTAGCGCTCCGTTATTTACGAGAAGACGGTGCGAGCGACGTTTTCAACCTCGGGACAGCGAACGGGCTATCAGTGCTCGAAATTATCGAGGCGGCACGTCGCGTGACGGGACATGACATTCCGGTCTTACTTGGTGAACGCCGCGCCGGGGACCCGGCTAAATTGATTGCCTCGTCTGACAAGGCAAGACGTATCCTCGGATGGACACCGACCCGTTCCGACGTCGAGACGATTTTGACGGACGCTTGGAACTGGCATGTGACACATCCATTCGGCTATCAGGTGAAAGAGGTGAGACGATGATCGATGTGATGATTGAGGCACTCGTCGACGCGGCGATTCGTGAAGAGCTGATTGACGAGCAGGACCGTATCTATTCACGGAACCGCGTGCTCGCAAAACTGAATAAGCTCGACTTTGAAGTCCCACGTTTTGTGTCAGAGCTGTCAATCCCCGAGTTGCTCGAACAAGTGGTCGAATATGCAGTGGGGGCGGACATTATCGAGCCGATCCTTGAAGAGAAGGACCGCTTCATGGCGGAAATCATGGATATCTTCGTATCCAAGCCATCGGAAGTGACACGTCATTTCAATGAGCTCCTTGAGACAGATGTGACAGCGGCGACTGACTATTTCTATCGGATGAGTCAGGCGTCAAATTATATCCAGACACGTCGTATCGCGAACAATATCACGTATCAGGCACCGACTCGCTATGGTACGCTCGATATCACCATCAACTTGTCGAAACCGGAGAAGGACCCGCGTGAGATTGCACTCGCTCGAATGCAACCGACCTCGACATCGAACTATCCAAAAGGATTACTCGCGATTGAGAACGAAGGATACAGCGGTCACTTGAAACACCCAGCGCGTGCGAATCATCGCATCATCCCGCTCACGCTCGGTGGACAGCCATGGTCGTTCCAGTATTCACCGTACCTCTATTACAATGAGCACTCAATTTTACTGTCGAACGAGGTGCGTGACATGGTCATCGACCGAGGAGCTTTCGAGCGTCTGCTCGACTTCATCACGCAGTTCCCACACTACTTCGCCGGGTCGAATGCGGACTTGCCGATTGTTGGAGGCTCGATTTTGACGCATGACCATTACCAGGCCGGCCGCTACCGGTTCGCGATGGACGATGCGCGAGTCGTCTCGACATATCGTTCTGAACGCTATGATCAAGTCGATATCGAGACGCTGTACTGGCCGCTCTCGGTCGTCCGTCTCCGCTCCAATCAAAAAGAGCAGCTTGTCATGTTGGCGAACCAGTTGCTCGGATATTGGCGCGATTATGAGGACACCGTTAGTGAAGTCATTCCGTATACAGAAGGTGTCCCACACAATACGGTGACGCCAATTGCAAGACGCCGAAACGGACGTTACGAGCTCGATCTCGTCTTGCGAAACAACCGAACGAGCAAGGCGCATCCGGACGGTATTTTCCACCCGCACGCTGATGTGCATCATATCAAGCGTGAGAATATCGGCTTGATTGAAGTAATGGGGCTCGCCGTCTTGCCAGCGCGCCTGAAGACAGAACTTGAGCAAGTTGTTCACTATGTGGCCGGCGAGGACGTCGATGTCAAAGTGATGCATCAAGAGTGGGCCGATGAGTTACGGAAGAAGTCGGGCGACCCGAAAACGATTGTCGATCAAGCGGTCGTCGATAAATTTGTGAAAGGTCTTGAGGATGCTGGTGTCTTTAAACAGACGAACGCTGGGCAGGAACGATTTGATACGTTCATCCGGTCACTCCTTAGCCATGTCGATAAAGTGGAGTACGGAACACCAAGGTCGGGAATGAGAGAGAAAACGAACTAAAGGTGGTAGTACGAGTGAAACAAGCGACGATTCAAAACGCCAATGGCATGATACTATCCGCCATTGACTATGGCTGTGCGATGACGGAACTGACGGCCCCGGACCGGGAAGGGAATTTTGACTCGGTCATCTTGAAGTACGGGGACGTCTCACAATACTTAGAAAATCCGGTCTATCTCGGGTCAATCGTAGGGCGGATTGCCGGACGGATTCGTGACGCAGAGATTGAGGGTGTCGCCTTGACCCCAAGCGAGGCGCCCCATCATATTCACGGAGGCGAGAAAGGCATCACGTCCCGTTATTGGGAGATGGATGCGGACGAACAGTGTATCCAGTTCACATATCTCAGCCCGGACGGAGAAGAAGGGTATCCCGGCAACGTCTTCTTCAAAGTGTTGTACGAACTGACGGATCACAATGAACTGATTGTCACGATGACGGCGGAAACAGACCAACTGACGTGGGTCAACCTGAACCATCACAACTATTTCAATCTTGGCGGACGTCCGACCATCCACGACCATGAGCTGACGCTACCAGCCGATTCGGTCGGGGTGCTCGACGCGGATTCGCTGCCGACAGGAGAGTTGCGTGATGTGAGCGGGACACCGTTTGACTTCCGAGACGGAAAAGCGGTCCGAGAGGCGCTCGTGTCAGGAGACGAGGCGATTGAACGGGCGAGCGGTCTTGACCATCCTTTTATCTTGAAGGATGGACCGATTCGATTGCACGACCCGATGAGCGGACGGACGATGACGGTCGAGACGAATCAACCGGTCATGGTCGTCTACACAGGGAATTTCTTGAGTGAAGAGACACCGGTGACGCTCGACGGTCGACAGAAACATAGCGCAATTTGTCTCGAAGCCCAGGCGTTCCCAGATGCCCCGAACCATCCAGACATCGCAACCTCAATCGAACTGAAACCGGGTGAGTTGTATCACTCGCGGACGGTGTATCGGTTTGGGGTGGAATGAATTCATCACTACCATTCAAAAAGGAGGCAACCGATTTAAGTCGGTTGCCTCCTTTTCAATCAAGATTTAGTAGTTTGAACAGGAGTAGTGACGTCCGCCCCGTTCGTCGCAATCACTTGCTTATACCAATCGAAGCTCTTTTTCTTCGAACGTGTGAGCGTCCCGTTGCCTTCATTGTCTTTATCGACATAGATGAAGCCGTAGCGTTTCTTCATCTCACCGGTCGACGCACTCACCAAGTCAATCGGACCCCAGCTTGTGTAGCCGATGATGTCGACACCGTCCTTGATGGCCTCGTGCATCTGTTCGATATGTTTCGCCATATAGTCGATGCGATAATCGTCTTCGACATATCCGGTCGCATCCGGTGTATCGACGGCACCGAGTCCGTTCTCGACGACGAATAGCGGCTTTTGATAGCGGTCATACAGTTGGTTCGCCGTGATCCGGAAACCGGTCGGGTCAATCGTCCAGCCCCATTCCGATTTCTCGAGGAACGGATTCTCAAGTGAACTGAAAATGTTTCCTTCGGTCGACTGGTTTATCTCTGGATCCGTACTCGTCGTCCGACTTGCATAATAGCTGAAGCCGATGTAGTCGACCGTATGCTCTTTCAACAGTTCGAGGTCTCCTTCTTCTATCTGAAGCGTAATACCTTGCTCCTCGAGATATCGTTTGGCATATCCCGGGTATTCTCCACGTGATTGGACGTCGATGAAGAAGAACGATTCACGGTCTTTGTCCATTGCATCTAACACATCATTCGGGTTACACGAATAGGCATACGTTTGACCAGCAGCAAGCATACAACCCACCTGTAGATCAGGATTGATTTCGTGAGCTGCTTTGACGGCTTTCGCACTCGCGACGAGTTGATGATGGGCCGCCTGATATTTCACTTGTTGCTTGTCTTCTCCGTCCTCGAACACGATGCCCGCTCCAATGAATGGGAGGTGGAGTAGCATATTGATCTCGTTGAACGTCATCCAATACTTCACTTTACCGTTGTAGCGGGTGAAGAGGGTCTTCGCATATGTCTCGAAGAAGTCGACGACTTGTCGATTGCGCCAGCTTCCATATTTTTTGATCAAGCTGACAGGTACATCGAAGTGAGCGATTGTCACGACCGGTTCAATCCCATGTTTTAATAGTTCATCGAAGACATCATCATAAAACTGCAAACCTTCCTCGTTCGGCTCCACGTCATCTCCGTTCGGGAAGATTCTTGACCATGCGATCGAGAGGCGAAGCGCCTTGAATCCCATCTCAGCGAATAAAGCGATGTCTTCTTTGTAGCGATGGTAAAAATCAATCGCTTCATGCGAAGGATAAAACTCTCCGGGCATAGGTTCTAATGATGGCAATTCTCCAAACATGACATCGAAGCGTTTTTTACCCGTCGGCAACAAGTCGACGGTAGTTAAACCTTTTCCCCCTTCTGCATAAGCGCCTTCTGCTTGGTTGGCGGCAATGGCGCCACCCCATAAAAATCCTTTTGGAAAACTCATCGTATCCATCCTTTCTATATTAGTGGGAGGAAAAATCCTCCCACTTGATTCATTAGATGATGAAAATCGGATCGCCCGTCTGGACATGTGAGGCGTAGTTTGGTGAGAGTGCTTTTCGGTTCGTGACAATCACAGGTGTCGTCAACGCACGACCTGATTGCTTGATCGCGTCGATATCGAATTCGATCAGCAGTTGTCCTTTTTCGACAAATTCACCTTGTGTGACGTGTGCTTTGAAATGCTTCCCTTCTAGTTGAACGGTATCCATACCGATATGGATCAGGATTTCAGCCCCTGATTCCGTTGTGATCCCGATGGCATGATGTGTCGGGAAGAGGGCAGACACGGTACCGGAAACCGGGGCGATCAGTTTCCCTTCCGTCGGTTCGATGGCAACACCTTGACCGAGTGAACCAGATGAGAAGGCGACATCCGAGATATCTTTCAAACGGACGACAGTTCCTTGAAGCGGGCTAACGACTTGTTCCTGACTGACAGTTGTCGCAGATACTTCTTTGGCGACCGGTGTAACTTCTGATTGTGGTGTCGCGGTTGCTGCTTGATTGACACCGCCAAAGAGGTAAGTCAAGACGAACCCGACGATGAAAGCAACGGCCGTTCCGATGAGTGAACCATAAAAACCAGTTGTGATGCCTTCAGGCGAGATGGTGGACGGATAGCCGAAGACACCGAGCCCCCCGATGATATAAGTTTGTGTACCCATGACACCCATGATTCCACCACCGACAGCACCACCGATACAGCTCATGATGAACGGTTTTTTGAGGGGGAGCGTCACCCCATAAATAGCGGGCTCGGTCACACCGAAGATACCTGAAATGAAGGACGGAATTGTGAGCGTTTTAATCTTTTGATTTTTAATTTTGAAGAAGACTGCGAGCACGGCACCGATTTGTGCGAACGATGCTGCAAACACAAGTGCGAGAATCGGGTCAGCCCCGAGTGACGTCAAGTTGTTGATGGCGACCGGGACAAGCCCCCAATGAAGACCGAAGATGACGAACACTTGCCAAAATCCACCGAGGAATAGGCCGGCGACGAGCGGGCTCAAGTTATATACAGCGACCGTGGCGCTACCAAGAAGCATCCCTGCCCAAGTCGCGATTGGTCCAATCAAGATGAATGTGAGTGGTACGACAATCAACAAAGTGAGTAGTGGAACGATGAACATTTTGATGACGTCTGGAATGACAGTCTTCAAGAACTTCTCAAGTTTTGCTGCAAAGAATGCCGCGATAATAATTGGAATGACGGAAGTCGAGTACGTCATCAAGATGACAGGAACACCGAGGAACGTGATATGAATCGGTGACTCGAACATGGTTCCGGCAAAGACCGTATAGAGAGGGTCTCCAGCCGTCAGCGTCGATAAGGTCGGATAGACGAGTGACGCCCCGATGGCCATCCCGATAAACGGACTTCCTCCGAATTTCTTAATGGCCGTATAGCCAAGGAAAATCGGGAAGAAGTAGAACAGCGAATCCCCGATGGCATTCAACAATTGATACGTACCTGACGTATTGTCGAGCCAACCGAGTGCGACGAACAGGGCGTTGAATCCTTTGATCATCCCGGTCGCTGCTAAGACGCCGAGCACAGGAGTGAAGATGCTAGAGATGATATCGATAAAACGGCTGAACAACGATCCCTTTGGAGCGTTCTCTTCTTCAATTGGAGACTGTTGTTGGAATCCGCCGACCTCGACGACGGCTTTATACACTTCTGGTACATGATTCCCGATGACTACTTGGTATTGACCACCGCTCTTCATGACCGTGACGACCCCATCCATGTTTTTGATGGTTTCGGTATCTGCTTTTTGTTCATCCTTTAATTTGAAACGCAAACGGGTGATACAGTGGACGACGCTATTGACGTTCTCTTTCCCGCCAACATGTTGAATAATATCGCGTGCGAGCTGTTCATATTTCATGTCCGTTCCCTTCCTTTTCCCATAATTTTGGTTTGCGTCAAATAAAAAACCTGACCCGTGTCAAACGAAGAACGTGAAATCACGTCATTCATCCGACTCGAGTCAGGTTATGCCCACTAAAGGTAACATTCCTGCGCAGGATACCGTTCAGTTGTTATTTGATAATTGAAATGTAGCATGCAGCAATTCAAAATGTCAACGCTTACATTTTACTTTTTTTGTTTTTCGACTCTCCCTACAACGTAAAAGAAGAAAGCGGAACGGCATCATGACATGATGTTGCGAAAAAATGATAAATCCTTCTTTTCAATTATCAAGATGAAGGGGGTAAGAAGGTACTACAGTTAACCTGCGCCTGATTTCGGTCATTTAATCTGTCTGTAGGGAGGAAACCAACATGAAGGAACAAACGACGATCGTGGGCGATCTCGTGGAAGTTCTCAAGAAAAGTAAGAAATGGATGTTCGTGAGTATGGTTCTCGTCGGACTCTTAGCTTACTATTTGAGCACTTCATTCATCCAGCCGAAATATGAGGCGTCCACACAAGTGCTACTCGTTACACAACAAGAAGACAACCGCGTAGACAGTTCGGAAGTGTTATCCTCGCTCTCACTCGTCAATACGTATCGCGTCATCATGAAGAGCCCGGCTGTTCTTGAGAAAGTCAAAGAACAGGTGCCGAGCGCACCAGACCCGCTCTCGGATGCACTCACCGTAGAAAGTGAAGAGGAATCGCAAGTCATCAATGTGTTCGTCACCGCGAACGACCCGGTCGTGGCAGCGGAAACGGCCAATGTGATCAGTGAAGTGTTCGTTTCTGAAATTCCGGATCTGATGAACATCGACAACGTTCGAATTTTATCTCCAGCCGAAATTCCGGAAGCGCCTGTCTCACCGAACGTACTGCTCAACACGGCAATCGGTCTTTTCGCCGGATTCTTGTTAGGTGGATTCATCGGTCTATTACGCCACGTCTTTGATAAACGCATCCGGAATGAGCAAGAAGCGGAACGGTTGCTGGATTTGCCAGTCATCGGATCGATTCCGACAATCGAACGCCGGGATTTGAAAACGAAAAATGTGAAAGAAGCGACACCCCAAGTGAAAGGAGACGTTTCGCATGTTCGGTCGAAAAAAGAACGCCAATCGTCTTGATTATAAAAAACGGGATCTCGTCACGTTGGCGAATCCGAAGTCACCGATTTCTGAACAATATCGGACAATTCGGACCAATCTGGAGTTCACGTCCGTCGGCCATAAGTTACAGATGATCACGATCACTTCCGCTTCGTCCGGGGAAGGGAAGTCGACCACGGCGGCAAACCTAGGGGTCGTCTATGCGCAACTCGGAAAAAATGTCGTCATCATCGATTGTGATATGCGCAAACCGACGGCACACCAAACGTTTCAGATGTCAGCACATGCGGGATTGTCTACCGTATTGGCCGGTCGCGTCACGCTCGAACATGCGCTCCAAAAAACGGATATTCCGCGTCTGACCTTGCTGGCGGCCGGTCCGATTCCACCGAATCCGACCGAACTGATCGCCTCGTCACGCATGACGGACCTCCTGAGTGATTTGCGTGAACAGTTTGATATCGTGATTGTCGACACACCTCCGATGATGCACGTCGCCGATGCTCGACTGTTGGCCAACGTATCCGATGGGACGATTCTCGTGATCGGTTGCGAGAACTCAGATCGTCAGCTCGTCCTGAAGGCGAAAGAACAACTTGAACGGACCGGGTCACAACTTCTCGGCCTCGTCCTCAACAAACGTTCTTCTCGTGATAACAACACCTACTACGCATACGAGTGAGGTCTCGGACATGAATATTCTACACATCAATGCCATCAACGAAGTGAAAAGCACCGGTCGGATGTGTAAAGAGCTCGCATCCGTTCATGCCTCTTACGGACACAACGTCCGAATCGCCCATGCGACCGGACCGGTGACCGAGACGAGTGTGGTAGTCGGACAGGCGTGGGAAACGAAGCGACATGCGCTCCACGCCCGCGTGACGGGGCGCCAAGGGTACACGTCTAAACGGTCGACCGCTGACTTGATTGCCTTCATGGACAGCTTTCGGCCGGACGTGGTTCATCTTCATAATCTTCACGCCAATTACCTTCATCTTCAGACGTTGTTTGAGTATTTGGCGAAGCAGGACATCGCCACCGTCATGACGCTTCACGACTGCTGGCTATTCACCGGGAAATGTACCCACTATACGGCGGTCGGATGTACGCGCTGGAAGGATGGATGTGGACAATGCCCGCTCTTAAAAGAAGACATCCCGAGCTGGTTTTTAGACCGGACCGGCGAGATGTTGGCGGACAAGCGCCAATGGTACGACGCCATTCCACGCTTGGCAGTAGTGGGAGTGTCGGATTGGATCACGATGGAAGCCCACTTCTCGATTCTGCAACACGCCTCCATCATTCGTCGCATCTACAACTGGGTCGATTTGGAGACGTTCACACCGAAAGAGGTAGCCCCACTTCGGGCACGCCTCGGGTTGACGGGACAACACATTCTTCTCGGTGTGGCGAGCCATTGGACGGAGGCGAAAGGATTGTCTGCCTTCATGGAGTTGGCCACGGCCAGACCGTCCGACCAAATCGTCTTAGTCGGACAGATGCCTGAACAACATGACCTGCCGGCGAATGTGCTTCACGTTCAGGAGACACATGACCCGAGCGAATTGGCTTCTTACTATGCCGCGGCAGACGTCTTGTTGAACCTGTCAGAGGAAGAATCATTTGGAAACGTGACGGCAGAGGCACTCGCCTGTGGCACGCCAGTTCTCGTCCTCAATTCCACGGCCAGTCCGGAACTTGTGACAGAACGGACCGGTGTCGTCGTCGCCACGCGATCGGTCGAAGATGTAATGGACGGACTCGATCGTCTCCATCACGCCTCGATCTCACGAATCGCTTGTGCGAACGAAGCGCGTCAACGGTTCGACTTATTCGACCGGGCGGAGGACTACCTGCACGTGTATGAGGAGCTGCAAACCGAGAAAGTGAGGAACGCTTTATGACACCACTCGTATCCATCATCATCCCCGTCTATAACGGGAGCGATTATTTACGGACATGTATCGACAGCGCCTTAGCCCAGACGCATCCTTCGATTGAAGTGATCGTCGTCAACGACGGCTCGACTGATGACGGGAAAACGGCGGCGATTGCGACAAGTTACGGCAAGAAAATTCGCTACGTGGAAAAGGAAAATGGGGGCGTCTCGAGTGCGTTGAATCGTGGGATTGAAGAAATGAACGGAGACTATTTCTCCTGGCTCAGTCACGATGACGTGTACGAACCGACAAAGATCGAACGACAGCTCGCCGCATTGCACGAGCAACATCTCCCGATGAACCAGACAATCGTCGTCACAGGGACGGCGTTCATTGACGAAAATGGGGAGGCAATCCGACGGGTGCAACGGAAAGTGAGCGGATTCTATTCGAGTCAGGACATGTTCCGTCACTTGCTGTTGTCCTCGACTTTGAACGGATGCGCGCTCTTGATTCCGCGACGAGCGTTCGAACATCGGCGTTTTTCGTTAGAGGACCGCTTCATTCAAGACTGGATCTGCTGGGTCGAGTTGGCGCTCGATGGGTTCGACTTTTACGTGATGCGTGAGCCGCTCGTCTATTCACGGATTCACGGCGAGCAACAGACGAAAAAAATCGCATATCGAGCCACGATGGAATCGAATCGCTATCTGAAGCGGCTACTCCAGGACGTCGAGGTGCGTGATAACGGAGAGGAATTGACCGCCATCATTCTGAAGCACACGTTTAAAGAAAATGCGGCGGACGTACGGGAACAGTACTTAACGACACATGATGTGAATCGTTACTTTGGACCGCTGGAATATCGGTGGCTTCGCTGGAACGGTATCCTGTTTTCAAACCTGCTGTCTCTATATCGAGGGATGACCAATCTGATTTATCGTTAGAAAGGAGGGGTTGAGATGACGATCTATTTAGTCAATATGGCGCTGTTGGTCGGTTGGGGACTGTTGTTGATCCGTCACGAGATTCCGAGTCGCCGTGCTTGGTTCGTATCTTTCGCCACGATTCAATGGATCGTCTTGTCAGGCTTCCGAGACGTCACCGTCGGGGCAGATACCGCGCAGTACAAGGCACTCTTCCTTCAGTCGCAAACGTTACCGCTCGGTGCGTTCACCGACCGCTTCTTTGAAATCGTCTTCACTGAGAGCGAGGACCCGGGTTTCTACCTGTTCCAACGTCTCATCCAGTATGTGATTACGGACTATCAAGTGTATCTCGTGCTCATCGCGATGATTTTCATGATCCCACTCGGCTATTTCATCTACAAATACTCGAGCGAACCGCTCATCAGTTTCCTGCTCTTTTCGGTCCTCTTCTACGAATTCTTCGCCGTCACCGGCTTACGCCAAACGGTGGCGACCGCGCTCGTCGTGCTCGTCGGATACCATTTCGTGCGGGCGCGGAAGTTGGGCTGGTTCCTTCTGCTCGTATGCATCGCCATGACGATTCATAAATCCTCGCTCATCTTCGTCCCGTTCTACTTTTTAGCGAACAAGCAACTGACCAAAGCGTATTTGATGACCATGTTCGGGGTCGTCATCGGATTGTTCGTCTTCCGGAATTCGTTCTTCGATCTGCTCGTTCAAGTGTCTGGCTATGAAACCTACAGCGCCATGGAAGGGGCCGGGGCGGTCAACTTCAGTCTGATGTTGCTCTCTGTTCTCTTCATGGCACTATGGCGAAAAGATCAAATTTTAGCGAACAATCCATCCGCCATCCATTTCTTCAATGCGTTGTTACTCGCCGCCTGTCTCTTGCCGTTGACATTCTTAAACCCGTCCATGATGCGGCTCGTCCAATACTTTTCACTCTTCCTATTGTTGATGATTCCAGAGATTGTCGGCACGTTCGAGCGGCGGGAACGACTCGTCGTCTATTACTCGGCAGTTATGTTGCTCGGTCTCTTGTTTATTCGCGAAGCGCCGGTGTATTCGTTCTTTTGGTAAAACGAGGAGGTGAAGCATATGTCGACACGCATGACGCTAGACGAGGCAGCCAGTAACCGCAAAATCAAGATTGGAGCGGTCATGTCCTACACACAGATCTTTTTCGGCATCTTATCCGGTCTCATCTATACGCCGTGGATGATTCATGAAATCGGGCAGGCGAGTTACGGGTTGTATATGCTGACCATCTCTCTCATCAGTATGTTCGCGATGGACTTCGGGCTCGATGCGGCCGTCTCACGATTCATGAGCAAGTATATGGCGGAGGGGGACCACGAGCGGGCAGGACGATTTTTAGGCATCGCCTATAAACTGTTCATCGCCATCTCACTCGTCCTCTTCCTCATCCTCACCGTCGTCTACTTCTTCTTGGACTCGATTTACTCGAGTTTGACAGCGACCGAACTCGAACAGTTGAAAGTGCTCTATGTCATCGCGGGACTGTTCATCGTCGTCTCGTTCCCGACGAAGCCATTCTCTGGCATTCTCGTATCCCATGAACAATTCCTCTTCTCGAGTGCCTTACATCTTGCTGAGAAGGTCGGGACGGTCGCTTTGATGGTCACCGCACTTCTTCTCGGCTATGGGTTGTATGCCCTTGTCATCGTTAATGCGCTGGTCGGCACAATCGTCTTACTCGTTGAATACGTCTTCATTCGGCGCAAGACTCTCGTCCGCGCCAACTTTCAGAATCGAGAGAAAGGAATATATCGGGACATCTTTAGTTTCACATCCTGGAGCACGATCACGCTCGTTGCCCAACGCTTCGTGTTGAACATCACCCCGAGCCTGCTAGGGATTCTAGCAGGCAGTGCGTCGATTGCCCTCTTTTCCGTCGGGATGGTCATCGAAGGATACGTCTGGACCATTGCGGCTTCACTCGGCTATTTGTTCCTTCCGAAGGTCAGTCGGATGTTGTCCCGAAACGATCGTGAGGCCATCGGGTACCTCTTCGTCCGCATCGGTCGAATTCAACTGTATATCGTCGGACTCATTCTCGCTTCGTTCTTCATCCTCGGTCGAGAGTTCATGCACCTATGGGTCGGACCAGACTTCACCGACTCCTACGTGATCGCGCTTCTCTTGATTGCACCGAGTGTGATCACGTTGACGCAAGACATCGGCAACACGACACTCATTGCCGAAAACAAGGTGAAGTATCGGGCGTTCGCAGCCCTTATCGTGGCCGCCATCAGTATGACGCTCTCGCCACTGTTGATTCCACACTTTGGTCCGATTGGTGCGGCCATCGCCATTTGCATCGGCAACATCGTCGGTCTCGTCTTCTATATGAACGTGATTTATCATCGGGTCCTCGGTCTCGACATTCTTGGCTTTTTCCGCAAATGCCATCTGAAACTCTTGCCCGGTATTCTCCTGTACACGCTCATCGGCTGGGGAATCCAGTTCTTCTTCCCGTCCTCGAACTGGTTCGGCTTCGGCTTGAAGGGAATCGTGCTCATCAGCATATACGCCATCATCATGTGGGGACTCGCATTTGATGAAACGGAGAAAGCCATGTTCCGCCAAGTGTTCGCTCAATTGAAACTACGCATCCTATCCATTCACCACACATCCTAGGAGGGAACAAGATGAAACGACTCAAGGTCATGACGATTGTTGGTACTAGACCCGAAATCATTCGATTGTCCGCCGTGATGGCACGTCTCGAAGCCTCCGAGGCAATCGATCATGTGCTCGTTCATACGGGACAAAACTATGATTATGAATTGAATCAGATTTTCTTTGAAGACTTTGGCCTGCGGACACCGGATTATGTGTTAGACGCCTCGGCGGATGGTCCGATGGCGACGATCGGCAATATCCTCATCGCCATCAATCCCGTGCTCACATCCGAGCGTCCGGACGCGGTCTTGCTACTCGGGGACACGAACAGCTGTCTCGCAGCCATCGCCGCAAAACGTCATCACATTCCCATCTTCCATATGGAGGCGGGGAATCGCTGTTTTGATGAACGGGTCCCGGAGGAGACGAATCGTCGCATCGTCGACCATATCGCCGACATCAATCTGACCTATAGTGACATCGCACGCGAGTATCTGCTTCGTGAAGGGTTACCGGCGGACCGCATCATCAAGACGGGGAGCCCGATGTACGAGGTGCTCCATCGTCAACGGGAGAAGATCGAGCGGTCAGACGTGCTCGAACGGCTCGACTTGGAGCGAGATGCCTATTTCGTCGTATCGGCCCATCGCGATGAAAACATCAGTGATGACGAGAACTTTTTCGATCTCGTCGACACGCTCAATGCGGTCGCGACCACGTACCAGCTCCCCCTCATCGTCAGCACCCATCCCCGGACGGCAAAACGCATTCGTGAGAGTGGGGTGCGTCTCCATCCAAACATTCGTACCCTCAAGCCGCTCGGCTTCAGTGACTACGTCCACCTGCAACTCCATGCGAAGGCCGTGTTGTCGGACAGCGGTACGATCAGTGAAGAAAGCTCGATTCTTGGAATCAAAGGATTGAATATCCGACAAGCGCATGAGCGTCCGGAGGCGATGGAGGAAGGGGCAGCGATGATGGTCGGATTGAAGCGGGAACGGGTGCTTCAGGCGCTTCGAATCTTAGAAGAGACGGAAGGTCCGATGCGACTCGTGAACGATTATGCCATGCCGAACGTCTCCGATAAAGTGCTCCGCATCTTGCTGTCCTACACGGACTATGTGATGCGAGAAGTGTGGAAGCAACATCCGGTGTCGACCGAGAAGAAAGAGGTGTGAGCCATGGACTATATGACGTTCAAACGAGTTTTTGACGGGACGCTCAGCGGAGTCGCGCTCCTTCTTCTCGCACCGTTTCTGCTCCTCATCGCCCTCTTGATCAAAATCGATTCGAGGGGTCCCGTCTTTTTCAAACAGGAGCGCATCGGGTTACGGGAGACACGTTTTTGGATGTATAAGTTCCGGACGATGCATCAAGACACCCCGAACGATGTCCCGACACATCTGTTTAACGACTCCACGAAACACATCACGCGCGTCGGGGCGTTTCTTCGCAAGACGAGTCTCGATGAATTGCCACAGCTCGTAAACATTTTAAAAGGCGAGATGGCCATCGTCGGACCGAGACCCGCACTGTGGAACCAAGACGACTTGGTCGAGGCCCGTCGACAGGTAGGCGCGACAGAAGCGCTGCCGGGGCTGACCGGATGGGCACAAGTGAAGGGGCGCGATGAGCTTCCGATTGAGATGAAGGCGAAACTCGACGGGGAATACGTTCGCCAGATGAGCTTATGGTTCGATCTGCGCTGTATCGCCTTGACCGTCAGGAACGTTTTGCTCCGGGAAGGAATCGTGGAAGGGGCGCCACCACCGAGCCCGACGTCTGAAGAAAAGAAGATGATGCATGTTGCGAAAAAATGATAACGGTTTCCATTAAGTTACCAATTTAAGTGAGACCAACCGGGTAAATGATGACATACCGCTCTTCCTACATCTGAGACTAGACAGCTACGAAAGGAGCCTTCTTATGTTTTCCAATAAAACATTGCTCATCACGGGTGGGACGGGATCGTTCGGCAATGCCGTGATGGAGCGATTCCTCGATACGAACATCAAAGAGATTCGCATCTTTTCACGGGATGAGAAGAAACAAGAAGACATTCGCAATCGCTATCATCATGACAAGTTAAAATTCTACATTGGCGATGTACGGGACCCGAACAGTGTCAAAAATGCCATGTATGGGGTCGATTACGTTTTCCATGCAGCGGCACTAAAACAAGTTCCCTCGTGTGAGTTTTTCCCAATCGAAGCGGTGAAGACGAATATTCTCGGTACGGAAAATGTCTTGAATGCCGCCATCGAAGCGGGTGTGGAGAAGGTCATCTGTCTTTCGACGGATAAGGCGGCCTACCCAATCAATGCGATGGGAATCTCCAAAGCGATGATGGAAAAAGTTTTCGTCGCCAAGGCCCGTGCGGTCGGACCAGACCGGACGCTCATCTGCGGGACCCGTTACGGGAACGTGATGGCCTCGCGTGGGTCGGTCATCCCATTATTCGTGGAGCAAATCAAAAAAGGGGAGCCGCTCACCGTGACCGATCCGCTCATGACGCGTTTCTTGATGAGCTTGGCCGATGCGGTCGAACTCGTCGTCTTCGCATTCCATCATGCGCATGCCGGTGACATCATGGTCCAAAAATCACCTGCCTCGACAATCGGTGTGCTCGCGGAAGCCGTGAAACAACTGTTCGGGGTCGATCTCCCCATCAAAGTCATCGGGACCCGCCACGGTGAGAAAGCGTTCGAGACGTTGATGACCCGGGAAGAGAAAGTCGTCTCCGAGGACATGGGTGGATTCTTCCGCGTCCCGGCCGACAATCGTGACTTGAACTACGAGAAGTACTTCAGTGAAGGCAGCCAGGAGTTGACTGCTCAAGGCGAGTACAACTCGAACAATACGAGACAGCTCGATGTGGAGGAAGTGAAGGAACTCTTGTTGACGTTACCTTACATCCAGGAAGAACTCGCGAAATGGACGATTCCCGCTTCCGCGAAACGAATCGGGTGAGTGTGATGACCAGAGAACGAATCGTCTTCTTATCCAATATGGCTTCCCCGTATCAAGTGAAATTCGCTGACGCGCTCCATAAATATTTTGATACTGAGTTTTGGTTTTATAGACAAATCACGGATCAACGTCCTGATTGGTGGGTCATCCCACTTGGTAAACGCTGTCGCGTCTTGAGAGGCTCCTATTTCTCGAAAAAGACGAACTATCTGTCACTCGATGTGTTTGTCCAACTCATCCGGTTTCGACCGCATATCTTGCTACTAGCCGGCTTTACCCCGTTTCACGCAATTCTCTTAAAAATTGTCAAACTGTTCGGGGTGCGCGTCGTCGTCATGAGCGAGCCAATCCGAAACGTTCGAGGTGAGACGAGCGGCGAATCGACGTTATTGACAAGAGAAAACGGCTTGCACAAGACCACACGGATTCATCGACTGTTCAAGCGGACCGATTTGATTTTCGGAATGGGAAACGTCGCACGCGATCAATTTATCAAGGAACTAGGCTTCCCTTCCGAACGAGTCGTCTCGGCGCCCTATCCGATTGATATCGAGACGCATATGTCGCACCCATTGCGTCAGAAAGGACCAAATGACCCGATTCATCTGTTGTTTGCCAATCGCTTAATTGAACGTTATCAACCGCTCGTCGCCTTGGAGGCGTATCGAATCTTGAAAGAAGAATATCCGAACCTTTCCATGTCGCTCAATCGCGACGGACACCTCGCAGATGCGTGTCGGCGATATATCGAGGACGAGCAGTTGAAGGACGTCACGTTCCTTGACGAAATCGAGTCGTGGGAAGGATTGAATCTCGTTTACCGGAGTTCGGACATCCTCGTATTACCGGCGACCTATTCGAACGGGAACATCAGCATCATTGAAGCCTGCGCGTCCGGGATGGGGATTGTTGTCAGCCATGACGTCAACAACGTTGAGAGACATCTGCACGAAGGCATTAACTGTTACAAATGCGAACCGACGGTGGCGTCACTCGTGACCGAGCTTAAGCGGTATCTGGAACATCCTGAAAAATTGAAAGCTCACGGACAACAATCGAAAGAACTCGTGACACCGCGACTGAACGCCAGTACTGCTGCCATCTACGCCGATTTACTCCAACCACTTTATCGCAAAGGAGATTCTCACCATGCTGAAGCTGATGTTGCTCGGGGGCGCGATGCATCAAGTTCCCATCATCCAAAAAGCGAAACAACAAGGGATATTCACCGTTCTCTGTGACTATCTACCGGATAATCCAGGTCGACTCGTGGCCGATCGCTATTACTGTACGAGCACGCTTGATCGGGAAGCAGTCCTCGCCATCGCGAGAGAAGAAGGCATCGATGGGATTGTCGCTTATGCCTCCGACCCGGCGGCGCGAACGGCCGCCTATGTCGGAGAAGCGCTCGGTTTAGTGACGAACTCGCTAGAAACGGTCGAAACGTTGACGAATAAAGCGAAGTTTCGAACATTCCTACAGCGACATGGCTTTGCCGTCCCGGAAGCCTTTGCGTTTACCGAACTAGAAATAGCCGTCGAAACGTTACGGAATCGAGCGGGCGAGTACATCATCAAACCGGCCGACGCCTCTGGGAGTAAAGGGGTCAACAAATGGAGTCGGGGGAACGGGATTGAGCAGCTTCGTCGCCATCTTCGAGTGGCATTTACGATGTCATTCAATCAGGAAGTAGTCGTGGAGGAGTTCATTACCCGAGACGGCTATCAATTAGCGGGTGATGGATTTGTCGTCGACGGGGAGTTGGTGTTTCGTTGTTTCGGAAACGGACACTTCAATGTGAACGGAGTCAACCCGTTCGCCCCGATCAGTGCGAGTTTCCCGAGTGTCCATCCGCCTCACGTGCTTGAGCGAGTCCATGAGACGTTGCAACGCATGTTGACTAAAGTCGGCTTCAAGCAAGGCGCGTTCAACTTCGACATCTTCGTCAAAGGAGAAGACGTCTATCTGATGGATATCGGTCCACGGAACGGAGGGAATTACATCCCACAAATCATCGAACAAGCGACAGGCGTCGACTTGGTCCAGGCGACGATTGATGTCGCACTCGGGATACCGGTGACGATCGAGATGAAACCAGTGACCGTACCGTCCGCCTATTTCATCATCGGCAGTCAAGAAACGGGGCGATTCATGGGTGTCCATTTCGATGAGGACGCATATACGATTCGACAAGCGAACATCTATTACAACGTCGGAGATGTGGTACCGCGCTTCGAAGGGGCAAATCAAGCACTCGGTAGTTTGATTCTAGAGTTTGAAGACGTCGAGACGATGCTTCGACTCGTCGAACATCCCGAGCGATGGCTGACCTTACACATCAAGTCGACCGAAGAAACGGAGGGAGAATCATGGACATCGTCGTCACCGGTGCGAACGGTTTTTTAGGCAGACACCTCGTCCACGCCTTGGAGCGGGCTGGGCATCTCGTCCTCCCGATCACCCGTTCGACCTCATCCGTGGAACGAAGCAGCTATCTGCGTCGAGCGGACGCCGTCTATCATGTGGCCGGAGTGAACCGTCCCGAACGAGTCGAAGAATTCACGACGGGAAACGTCGACTTGACCGAGGCGATCGCCACCGAATTGCTGTCCTATAATCCGGTCCCCGTCTTTTTCGCCTCATCGATTCAAGCGACTCAAGACAATCCTTACGGAAACAGTAAACGAGAAGCGGAGGACATTTTGCGGCTGTACGGTCAACGGAGCGGGGCACCGGTTCACATATATCGGCTCCCGAACCTGTTCGGCAAATGGGGGAGACCATTCTATAACAGTGCGGTCACGACGTTTTGTTATCAGATTGCACGAGGAGAGGACATCACGGTCACACATCCCAATCACGTGTTGACGCTCGCCCATGTCGATGACGTCGTCGCATCGTTTGTAGGGGCGTTGCATAAAACAGAAAGCACCGATTCAGATGTCCCGACACACCAGATCACATTATTCGACCTTGCCCGAATGATTGAATCGTTCGAAGCGGTCCGAATGGCTAGAGGGGTACCGGATGTATCGGATCCTTTTACGAAAAAGCTGTACAGCACGTACTTAAGTTACTTGCCGAAAGAACGGATGGTCACGCCTCTCTTGATGCATCAGGACGTGCGGGGATCGTTCACAGAACTGTTCAAGACGCCTGACCGTGGTCAAGTCTCCGTCAACGTGGCCAAACCCGGAATCACAAAAGGGGAGCACTGGCATGAGTCGAAACATGAGCAATTCATCGTCGTTAGCGGTGAGGGCGTGATTCGGCTCCGGTTGATGGACCAAAATCAGATCATCTCGTTCCATGTCAGTGAAGAACAGCTTGAAGTTATCGAGATTCCGCCAGGTTACGTCCATCATATTGAAAACACGGGCGTGAAAGATTTAGTGACGGTGATGTGGGTGAACGAGCCGTTCGACGCGAGTCAACCGGACACCTATCCAGCCACTGTCGCACAGGACGCGGAAGTCTCATAAAGGAGGGATTCATCATGGTCATGGTGAGCATCAACTGCATCACATACAATCACGAGAAGTACATCGCTCAGGCGATTGAAGGCTTTTTGTCACAGCGCACGAACTTCGAGGTCGAGATTCTGATCCATGATGACGCCTCGACGGATCGGACGGCAGACATCATCCGGGAATACGTTCAGAAATATCCTGAAAAATTCAACGTCATCTATCAGACGGAGAATCAATATTCAAAAGGCGTGTTCATCGCCCGGTTGAACGAGGAGCGGGCACGCGGCAAATACATCGCGGTTTGTGAGGGCGATGATTACTGGACCGACCCGTACAAACTGCAAAAACAAGTCGACTATATGGAAGCCCATCCGGACTGTACGCTTTGTTTCCACGATGCGTACGTCGAGACAGGTGGGAAGCTCCACACGAATTGGCACGTCATTCCATGGATGCCGGAAAATCGAAAGCTTGCTTCATCCGTGCCCCGGACGTATGATGCCGGAGAATTACAGTTACTCGGGTTCGTTCCGACGATGTCCATGTTGTATGTGAACGATTTCCGTGACGCCCCGCGATGGCTCGAGGAGACGCCGGCGCGAGATGCATCGATTCGCTTGTATATCACGAGCAGGGGATACGCCTACTACATGCCGGAAGTGATGAGTGTCTATCGCTACGAGGTGGAAGGGTCGGCGACGACCATGTGGAACGAGGGGAATGTCGAACGTGACGTGAAGCGACATGAGGACTTCATTCATTTTATCAACTTATTTGATGCCTATACCGATGGGAAATACCATCAGGATTTAGAGTTATCACGAATCTCTTTTGAAGTGGGGCTTCACCGATTGAAAGGAGAGTATGATGTGTTACGTTCCACTCGGTATGACGCGTATCTCGATCGATTCGTCGGAATCGATCGAATCCGACCTTACCTGATGATCAAGCAGCCGCATTTAACGGAGTGGCTGATCAAAGTACGAAACCGAGCATTCGCTTAAGCGAAAGGAAAGGGGTGATCTCACCATGAATGGTTCAAATGTAGAAGCAGATGCCGTCATTCCCGTCACGCGACCGAGTATGCCGGATTTTGATACGTATGTCGAGATGATTCGTCCCCTTTGGGAATCGCGTCACTTGAGCAACCGTGGCGAGCATGTGCGGGCATTAGAAGAAGAGTTAGAGCAGCGTCTCCACGTCCCGCACGTCTCTTTATTGACGAACGGTCATCTGGCCCTCGAAACGGCGATTGACGTGCTCGGATTGACGGGTGAGGTCATCACGACGCCGTTCACGTTCGCCTCGACGACGCATGCGCTCATCCGAAAACAAATCACCCCTGTCTTCTGTGACATCAACCCCGTCGACTATACGATTGACGTCGACAAAATCGAGGCGCTGATCACGGAACGGACGACGGCCATCCTCCCCGTTCATGTGTATGGGAACGTATGTGACGTGGAGGCGATTGAACAAGTCGCGAAACACCATGGGCTCCACGTCCTCTACGATGCGGCGCACGCGTTCGGTGTCCGGCACGACGGGCGCGATGTCTCGACGTTCGGCGATATGACGATGTTCAGCTTTCATGCGACGAAAGTGTTTCATACGATTGAAGGTGGGGTGCTCACGTTCCGGGATACCCGTTACATCGAGGCGATTCATCAAGCCGTCAACTTTGGGATCACCGGACCAGAATCCGTCGAATCGGTTGGGGGCAACGCCAAGATGAATGAGTTTCAGGCGGCGATGGGACGGTGCAACCTCCCACGGATTGATACCGACATTGAAAAGCGGAAACGTCTGGTCGAGCGATACGACACCCGTTTAAGGGACGCTTCGTTTCTTCGCTTGAACCTCCGGAATGAACGAACCGAGTCCAACTATGCGTACTATCCGGTTCTCGTCACGCCAGGGAGAGAGGCACGCGATGACATGATGGCATACTTAGCGCAGCATGGGATTCTCGCCCGGAAGTACTTCTATCCGCTCGTGACCGATTTTTCCTGCTACGCATTCGACGCATCCGTACCGAACGCCACGTACGTCTCGGATCGGGTGATCACGTTACCTCTGTATCCGGACATGACAATGGAGATGGTCGACCGCATTTGTGACGTAATCCTTGAAGGAGGGAATGAACGATGAAAGGGATCATTCTAGCGGGTGGGAACGGGACGCGTCTCTACCCGATGACGAAAGCAGTCTCGAAACAGCTATTGCCGATCTACGACAAGCCCCTCATCTATTATCCGATGTCGGTGTTGATGCTCGCCGGCATCAAGGAGGTTTTATTGATCTCGACCCCGAAAGACATCTCCGGGTATGAGCGACTGTTCGGTGACGGGCATCAACTCGGAATCTCGATTACGTACCAAGTACAAGAGCGTCCGGTCGGTCTCGCGGATGCTTTCATATTAGGAGAATCGTTCATCGGGGACGACTCGGTTTGCCTCATCTTAGGGGATAACGTCTTCTATGGCCCGAACTTGACGCGCTTTTTACAGGATGCGAAAGAGCGGCAGTCAGGCGCGACGGTGTTCGGGTATCCGGTCAAAGACCCACGGGCATTCGGTGTCGTCGAGTTTGATGCGGACCGTCGTGTCTTGTCCATCGAAGAGAAACCGGCGGTCCCGAAATCCAATTATGCGGTACCGGGTCTCTACTTTTATGACAATCAGGTCGTCGAGTTCGCGAAACAAGTGAAGCCGTCCCCACGCGGTGAGCTTGAGATCACGTCAATCAATCAGATGTATTTGGAACGAGGCGAGTTGAACGTCGTCTTGTTCGGTCGCGGGATGGCATGGCTCGATACCGGGACGCCTGAGGGGATGATCAAAGCCTCCATTTTCGTACAGACGGTACAGGAACGGCAAGGCTATTACATCGCATGTCTGGAGGAGATTGCGTGGCGTCGTGGGTTCATCACACGAGAGCAATTGGCCGACATCGGTCAAACGCTCAAGATGACCGATTACGGACAGTATTTGATATCGCTTCTAGAGGAAGGAGAACAGACCAATGCATACGATCCTAGTGACTGGCGGAGCCGGGTTCATCGGTTCAAATTTCATAAAACACTTTCGGGACAAACATCCAACGTCACGAATCCTTAACGTCGACGCTTTGACCTATGCCGGCAATTTAGAGAATGTCCAGGCGTTCGAGCACGACTCGCTCTACGTGTTTCGGAAAGTAGACATCCGCGACCGTCCGGCGATTGATGAACTGTTCTCTCTCTTTGAGATTGACGAAGTCGTGCATTTTGCAGCGGAATCGCATGTCGACCGAAGTATTCTTGAGCCGGAGTTGTTCCTCTCGACGAATATCCTTGGTACACAAGTGTTGCTCGACGTGGCCATGCGGCATTGGAAACGATATCCGGACGACAAATACAGTCGAGAATACCGAGACAATGTCTGTTTCGTCCATGTCTCGACGGATGAGGTATACGGGTCGCTCGGGGAGACGGGATTCTTTACTGAAGAGACACCCCTCGCCCCGAACAGCCCCTATTCCGCCTCGAAGGCCGGGTCCGATTTGCTCGTTCGTTCCTATCATGAGACTTACGGATTACCGATTAAGATCACCCGTTGCAGCAACAATTATGGTCCGTATCAATTCCCCGAGAAACTGATTCCGCTCATGGTGCACCATTGTATGACTGATCAACTACTCCCAGTATATGGGGACGGAGGACATATCCGAGATTGGTTACATGTACAAGATCACTGTGAAGCGATTGATCTCGTTCGGCAGCAGGGACAGGTCGGGGAAGTCTATAACATCGGCGGACATAACGAGAAGACGAACCTCGAGCTCGTCCGAACGATTTTACAGGCGTTTGACTTACCCGATGATCGCATCCAATTCGTGACGGATCGCCCTGGTCATGACCGTCGTTATGCCATTGACGCGACGAAAATGAAAGACGAATTAGGGTGGATGCCGCGCTATCGTTTTGAACAAGGAATCAAAGAGACGATTGAATGGTATCGGTCACATCCGGAATGGGTTGAGCGCATTGTCTCGGGAGCGTACAAAACCTATTATCAAGACATGTATTCTTCCTGAATTTGCACCGTTCTATCATCCCGGGGAAGGGGGGATCGACATGGTGATGGTCAGCATCGACTGCATCACATATAACCACGAACCATACATCGCCAAAACGATTGAAGGATTTTTGATGCAGGAAACAGATTTTGAATTTGAAATCCTCATTCATGAGGATGCCTCAACGGATCGGACGGCAGACATCGTGCGTAAGTATGAAGAACAGCACCCAAACCTCATTCGGGTCATCTATCAAACGGAAAACCAATATTCTCAAGGTGTGTTGGTGAATCTGTTGAACGAAGAGAGGGCGCGTGGCAAGTACATCGCGCTTTGTGACGGGGATGACTACTGGACCGACCCGCAAAAGTTGCAGAAACAAGTCGACTATATGGAAGCCCATCCGGACTGTACGCTCTGTTTTCATGATGCGTATGTCGAAACGGACGACACACTCCATACCGGATGGCGCGTCATCCCGTGGATGCCTGAAAACAGAAAGTATGCCTCGACGGAACCGCGGACCTATCATGCCGGGGAGTTACAGCTACTCGGCTTCATTCCAACGATGTCCATGCTGTACCGAAATGGACTGACAGACCATCTGTTAGATTGGATCGGCGATACGCCTGCCTTCGACGGCGCGCTCAAACTTCACGTCGCAAGCCAAGGTTACGCCTACTACATGCCTGAGGTGATGAGCGTATATCGATTCGGTGTGTCCGGGTCGGTCACCACGAAGTGGCGTCAACGAAACAGGGAGCGCGACATCGAGCGGATCGAGGCGTTCATCCGAATGATGGATGCGTTCGATTCCTATACGAATGGCAGATTTCATCAAGAAATCGAAATCTCTCGCTTATCGTTCGAGGTCGGGTTGCATCGACTTCGACGAGATTTTCAAGCGCTGAAGTCACCTCGGTATGATCAATATGTGGAGCGATTTGTCGGTAGAGAGCGGCTACGTCCCTACTTGATGGTGCGACATCCAATCTTGATGGAGTGGTTGATTCGCATGCGCTCGCTCCAGCTCGGTTAAAGGAGGCGGCTCAAATGAAATTAGGAATCATGCAGCCGTACTACTTCCCATACCTCGGCTATATTCAATTGATGAACGCGGTGGACCAGTTCGTTATTTTGGACCATGTGCAATTTGCGAAACGAGGATGGATTCATCGAAACCGTATTTTGGTCGAGGGACACATCAAACCGATCCATCTGAAAATCGATCATATGACACAACATCGTACGATCCGTGAGCATGAGCGGATTCTCGATCCAGTTCATGAGACTTATCAACTGCGCTTATTGCACCATGCGTATCAACGCGCACCAAGTTATGCCGACGTCATGCCGATGGTTGAACGAATCATTCAAAATGAGGAACGCAATGTCGCCACTTATCTAGAAACGTTATTGACGGAAGTGCGTGACTATCTCGAGATGGATACGGAGTTATTGGTCGCCTCTTCGCTCGACTACGACAAGTCGCTGAAGTGTGAACAATTGGTACTCGAGATTTGTCATCATTTGCGTACATCGCATTACATCAATGCGATTGGAGGACAGGAACTTTATGACAAACAGCGTTTCGCGGAATCCGGAGTGCCGCTTGATTTTATCCAAATGAATGCTGTGGAATATGCTCAATTTGGTCATCCGTTCACGCCCAACTTGTCCATCATCGATGTCTTGATGTTCAATTCGAAGACGAAAATGCGTGAACTACTCGATGCCTATACGCTCGTCTAATGGGGCGAGATAGATGCCGCAACAATTAGGGGAAAGGGGACGAACACGTTGAATACATCATTTGAATGGACCAATCGACGTCTTTTCTTCAGCCCTCAACGAGACGCATCACTCGACTGGATGGATGCGTTCGCACAAGGACCTTGTGTGTTGGAACGCGATACCTATTTACGAATCTACTTCAGTTGTCGACCGAAACCGATCGATGGACGATACGTCAGTCACAGCGGGTATGTGGATGTCGCAAAAGAGGATTTCTCGATTCTTCGAGTGAGTGAACGACCGATACTGGAGCTCGGTGCACGTGGGACGTTCGACGAGTTTGGTGTCTATCCGTTCTCAGCGATTGAGGTTGGGGATGAGGTGCACGCCTATTATGGGGGCTGGACGCGTACGGTGTCCGTTCCGTTTAATGTGAATATCGGAAAAGCCATCAGTCGAGACGGCGGACGTTCGTTTGAGCGTGTCGGTCCAGGACCGATCCTATCGTATACACTCGATGAACCGTTCATCTTGAGCGGTCCGAAGATTCGGCGTTTCCATGACACGTGGGTCTTGTTCTATATCGCCGGACGAGAGTGGGTCATGGATGGCGAACGTCCTGAACCGGTGTATAAGATTCGGCTGGCCACGTCGAAGGACGGGGTCACTTGGGTGAAGGCGGGACGCGATTTGATCGAAAGCGTACTTCCCAATGAAGCGCAGGCTAGTCCAGACGTCTTTTATGAGGATGGGCGCTATCATATGTTTTTCTGTTACCGGGACGCGACCGATTATCGGAAGAATCCAGAGCGGACTTATCGAATCGGATATGCCTCTTCTCCGGATTTCCTCCATTGGACGCGTGACGATGACGTGATGAAGTTCTCGCGGAACGAATCAGGATTCGATGACGAGATGGTCGCTTACCCCCATACGTTCACATTGAACGGGAAACGGTATTTACTCTATTTGGGGAATGAAGTCGGACGAGAAGGATTCGGCATCGCGGAGCGCAAGGAGGGAGCGAGATGAAGTGGAAGAAACTCGGACACATCTTCGACCCGGCGCCGTACGGATTTTTCGGGAAGTACTCCTCGTTCGCCCAGTCCCCTCAGGCGCTCGTCTTCGAGGATTTTGTGCGCATCTATTTCTCGACTCGCGAACCGGACGGTGACATGTTCAAGAGCCACGTCCGATATGTGGACATGACACGTGATTTCAACATTATCGACGTGTCCATAGATGAGGTTATCCCACTTGGAAAACGGGGGACATTCGACGAACACGGGATCTTCCCATTCCACGTCACGCGGACGCGTGATGGGCTTTATGGCTATACGAGTGGCTGGAGCCGTCGAGACTCTGTGTCGGTCGAAACGGGGATTGGTCTCACTGTCAGTCGGAACGAGGGAGAGACGTTCGAACGGCTCGGCGACGGACCGATATTATCGGCGAGCATCGAGGAACCGTTTCTCGTCGGCGACCCCTTTGTGGTCACACGGGAACAATACTATATGTATTACATTTACGGGACGACATGGAAAGAGGGTCCGGATGGCGTCCAGGAAAGGACCTATAAGATTGCGCTCGCCACGTCAGAAGATGGACAGACGTTCAAGCGTCACGGAAGAATCGTTTCGGATACAATCGCGGACGAGAGTCAGGCGCTTCCGACCGTGTTCGAAGCGGACGGACGCTACCATATGATTTTTTGTTTTCGAGACACCTTTGGCTTTCGGACCGACCCGTTACGCGGATATCGATTAGGTTACGCCTATTCGGAAAATCTGTTGGACTGGACGCGTGATGATTCGGCACTCGGATTCGAACGAAGTTCCGACGGATGGGATGCGGACATGGAATGTTACCCGCACGTCTTCGAGTGGGACGGTCGGCACTACCTCCTTTATAACGGGAACGAGTTTGGGCGACATGGATTTGGTGTCGCGATTTTGGAGGATGTATGATGACTCGCGACCAAGGGACGGTTTCTGATTATATGGCGCATCTTGAAGCGTGTGATCATCTGTTCCCGACCAAGCTGTCGGAGCGGGTAGAGTTAGAGCCATACGCTTTGAAGCTGCACGAACGGGCGACGTCGTATGAAATCTGGAACGACGGGCGTCTCGTCGGGCTAATCGCAGCTTACATGGATACGGACATCGTCTTCATCAGCCATATTTGCGTGTTGCCGGAAGCGCCGTCCGGTAGTGGGCACGCCTTACTGGAAGCATTATGCGAAGAAGCGATCCAGACGAACAAACGAAAGATTCACTTGCACGTCGAGGCAACGAACGAACGGGCGATTGCCTTCTACATGCGACACGGCTTCAGCGAGCTCGACCGAATCGATGATGTGCTCGTCATGGAGAGTATATTATGAAACGCATCTCTCTCGTATTTTAGAATAAGAAAGTTAAATACAAACCGAAGCTGATCCTCGTCCATCGTACGAGGATTTTTTGATGAATGCAGGAATCTGATAAGCTTTATCGAATACGACAAAAAGAAAAAGCGCCTGACCGAGGTCAAACACTTTTCTTGAGCTCTTGTTTCCGGTCGCGTTGTACTTTCCAAATCACCGATCCAACGATGATCAGAATTGGCGCGATGACCCATGGACGGGCTTCGAGAATCGAGACGAGTTCAAAAATGGAGAGCCATCCGCTCACCATAATCAAGACTAGCAAAAAGGTTTTCAGTCCCCCCCGGACCGGAAGCCAAAAATAAACGAACAATGTCACTAAGAAGAAAGCGATTAAGCCCATGCGGTTTGTCCTTTCACCCATCATTTTGACTCATTATAGCAAAGAACATCGAGAGAGTGTTAGAAGCTTCACTTCTTCGGCGTGTTTCGGTACGCTTATAAAAGATGATTGAAGGAGGAACTGATGTGAAATTTGGAATTATTGGTTTAGGATACGTTGGATTGGCTACACTTTGTGGTTTGGCAAAAGCCGGTCATCACGTTATCGGGGTTGAAGCGGACGAAGAGAAGCTACGTCTTCTCATGAGTGGACACCCGCCATTCCATGAACCAGGCATGGCAGAGGTGTTGCAAGAGCACGCCGACCAGATCACCCTGACAAGCCGAATCGCGGATACGGAGCAGGTCGACTATTTGATTCTTGCGGTCGGGACACCGAGCAAGTCGGATGGAAGCTGTGACTTATCTTATATCGAAGCAGTCTTGTCGGAACTAAACACGAAGCATAAAATCGTCATTCGTAGCTCGGTCCCGCCCGGCACGACAGACTTACTGAACATCATGTATCCCTCTCATACGTTTGCGATCGTACCGGAATTTTTACAAGAAGGACGCGCGCTCGCAGATGTCATGAAACCACACCGTGTCGTCATCGGGTGTGTAAACCTCGAAGTCGCAGAAGAGTTGGCAGGAATCTACGGACGCCTTGGCGTTCCGCTCATCTGTACGACACCGATCAATGCAGAACTCATCAAATACGCCTCGAACGCCTTTTTGGCCACGAAAATCAGCTTCATGAACGACTTGTCGCGTCTAGCCGATCAAGCTGGCGCTGACATTTCGACGATTGCGGACGGGATGGGACTCGATCCGCGAATTGGGCGTTCGTTCTTGAACGCGGGCATCGGGTACGGAGGTTCGTGCTTCCCGAAAGACATGAACGCACTCCTACACGTCGCGAGTGAAAACGAGATCGACCTACGTGTCATCCGGGCGGCGACGAAAGTGAATGAGACGCAAATCGAGTACGTGCTCTCAAAATTGAACGTTGAACCGAACATGCGCGTGGCTATCCTTGGTTTGGCATTCAAACCAGGAACAGACGATATGCGAGATGCCCCATCGATTCTACTCGCTCACCACATGGTGGCCCGTAACGTGGACGTCATCGGGTATGATCCGATTGCGACGTGGGACTATCCACAAGCGACGACGGTCGAAGAGGCGCTGAAGGGAGCCGATTATGCCATTCTCGTCACAGAATGGGATGAGATCGTGAACTTGGCACCGGATGCTTTCAACGGCATGCGCCAGCGTCGATTGATCGATGCACGAAACGCATGGAAGTTTGCACGCGATCCGGGCGATGTGTCATACGAAGGAATCGGACGGATGCAACGTCCGTCGAACACACCGACTTCAAACTAAAACTGTTCAGGACCGCTCATATAGGCGGTCCTGTTTTTGCGAGACGTGAATCTTTTGTAGCAGTCATGACGTATAAAAAGGAGAGGAGGCGAGGCATATGTGGATTCTCATTCTAGCAGCAGGAATCGTCATCGGGTTAGGCTTCGCGGTTGACAGGCTCGGTTGGTATCACTTGATCTCTGGATATAATACGATGTCGAAAGAAAAACAGGAGCGGGTCGACATCAAAAAAGTGGCGCGACTGATTGCCTGGATGTGTTACGGGATTGGTGCACTTTTTCTCATCATTGCACTTATCGAACTGTCTAGTTGGAACGTCCCGCTCGAACCGTTCTTTCTCGTCCTGATGGTATTCATTGTCGGGATGCTCTGGCGGATGCAACGCTATGACGGTAACATCTACGATGGAGCGGGGCGCTTGAGACCAGATGGGAAAAAACGTCTCATTCCGATCATCATTGTCTCTGTCGTCTTACTCGTCGGTGTGCCGGCGCTCATGTTTTGGTTCAGTCAACCGACTGAGGTGACCGTGACGGATGAAACGATTGTGATTGAAGGCAGTTATGGTCGTGAGGTCCCGTTTGATGAAGTGGCAGACGTGACATGGACGACATTGCCGGATATCGCGCGTCGAACGAACGGAGCAGATACGGGAACGCGTCTGACCGGACATTTTCGGACGGAAACAGGGGAGGATGTACTCCTCTTTATCGACCGCGATGTCGAACCGGTGATCCGACTCGATTGGTCAGAAAAAACAATCTATCTCAATCAGTCTTCGTTTAAAGAAACGAGGCAGTTATATGAGGACATTCGTTCACGCTGAAAAAAGGGACACTCAACGCGAGTGTCCCTTTTTGTTGACCCATGATTCGAATGAAGCCGCATCCAGGGCGGGTGAGAAGTAGAAGCCCTGTCCGAGTTCGACCCCTTCACGAAGCATGCGTGACAGGTCGCTTTCGGTCTCAATCCCTTCGGCGAGAGCGGTCAGCTGTTGCTCGTTCGCAAAGCGAGAGACGGCACGTAAGAAGGAAGTACTTTCTTTCGCCTTTCCACTCACATACATCCGATCAATTTTCACTTCTTGAATCGGTAGGTGCCAAATCGCTTCGAATGAGGCGTATCCGGTCCCGAAGTCGTCGATTGATAGGCAATAGCCGAGGTCGGAGATGTCTTCTAATCGTTCGAGTTCACTCGCATACGACATGATATCCGAGGACTCCGTCAATTCAATCTTCAATCGGTCAGGTAGCCACGGGTATACCTCAATCGAATCCCGGAGCTTCGCCACGATGGAAGGGTCGACCGAATGGGCCGACAAGTTGAACGACAAGGAGATGTCTTCAAATGAAGTTCCTTGCCATGCGACGAGCTGGGCAATCGTCTGATCGAGAATATTATGTGAGAGCCATAAGATTTGATCGGAACGTTCCGCGATGCGAATGAACTCGTTCGGTGGGATGACTCCGATGTCAGGATGTGTCCAACGAGCGAGCACTTCCGCGCCGACGACGCGACCGGTTTTCAATTCGACTTGCGGTTGATACGCGACCGTTAATTCTCCTTTTCGGATGGCGTCCGGAAGCGCTTGTTCAATCAGTGCGGCGAGTTGCATCTGGGCTAAAATTTCCGAGTCATACCAAACCGAAGGGGTACGTGTCTCTTTGGCGTGCTGTAACGCCTTCATCGCCTTGAACAGACAATCGTTGTAAGTCGATTCCGTCTCAGTTGCCCCGATTTGAATATGCACATTTTGACGTTTATGGTTGATTGTCACTTCTGTCGGGAAGAGCTCCAACAGCTCGTGCTCATCCTCGTACGAGAAGCCTTTGACATACAGCATAAACGTGTCGTCTCGGTATCGACCGAAGAGATGTTGGGCATATTTCGAAAGACGGGACTCGACGGCTCGCGCAAACTCAATCATGAGCAGATCAGCATACGCAGGGTCGTACCAATCAACGAGATGATGATAGTCATGAATCCGGATAAGGACAAATGCACCGTCAATCTCTTGCTTTTCCCACTTGCGAATAAAACCGTATTCGTTATAGAGATTGGTCGCCAAGTCGAAACGGACGAGACGGTCGACCTTCCGTTCCCGTTCGACCCGGTCTGTCTCATCTTCGACGATGAGGTAATACGTCAACTTTTCCTCTCGCTTGAGCGGCGTCAGTTTCACATTCAGATAACGGAGATGTTCCCCTTTCAGATGAATGATGAACTGGGCACTCGTCCCATGTTCAGTCACACCTTCGAGCGCTTGCTCGAACAAGCGGCGACCCGTCTCGGTGAACAATTGATTAATCTCATATAAGTTCCGGTCACCGAAAAACTGCCGGAACATCTCGTTGCGCTCAATTAAATTATACGAGTCATCCATCAGTGCGATGGCGAGTCCCGTTTCAGAGAAGAGGGACGACCAACGTTCGTGATAGCGCACGAGATCTTGCGAACGATTTTCAAGTTCATGAACAGTCGAATGGACACTCGTGGCAATCTCGCGTAACTCGTCCTCGATCCCTCGAAAATCATGTGTTTTCGGAAACATCGCTTCGACAGGTTCTAGGCTCGGGTCGATGGCGAGTGCGCGTGCCTTGAGATGCGCCAAATCGTGATTGTAACGATTGCGTGTATAGTAGAGCAGGAATAAGAGTCCGAGAGATAAGAGCAACGTCACCACGAATGAAGTGGTGGCTAAGACTTGATAATGCTTACTTTCTTCTTGAAGCATCGTCTCAGAACTCGAACGGATGGAACGAAGGGCACCATAGGCGTCCTCGTAGACATTCGTTGAATTGACGTAACGAGCTTCTAGAGACACCTCGCGATTCGCCATATTCGCAAAGGACTGCCCGCTTTCTGCTACGTCGATGACCGCTTTCGATTGCAGTGTCTCATTCGATTCGATGATGGTTTGAACAAGTGTCGCTTCGCCGACAATCATGTCCACGGTGTTTGTGAGTTGATCCGCATCAATCGGGTTACGGAAGAGGGCTTCGCGATTCCGCATAAGAATCGATTGCATTCGCATGATGGCATCAGTCAGTTCGTATGCCGCATTCGATTGATTCGTTTGCTCGAGTGCTTGATATAGCCATCGTCGATTGATGGAACTGATGACATCCGTTGGGACCGCTTCGAACTGTTCTGCCTCGAGAATTTGATTCAACTCATTTGAAAACGTCTGGAGTGTCTCCCGTTCCCGTTCGTTCACACCGTCCTCAAAGTCGTTCAATAAACGCTCATTGTATTGGAGTGCCCGTTCTTTGTACGGTGTGGAGAGGAAGGATGTCGTCTGATTCGACTGCTCCTCATACCGGGTCGCCGCCTCGAACAGAGACACGTATGCTTCGACACCAGCTAGGTCTGCCGCTTGATTCAAATTCGTAATCGTCTGGTCGATGGCTTCTTGTTTTTCATGCCAATAAAAACTCGTGCCAAGTCCAAACAACAGGACACCGATGAGACAAGCAATCGCGAGCACCATCGTGTAGGTACGGTATGGAATTTTTGCAAAACGGGGTTGGCCCATCCGGCACCTCCTTTTTTCCTTCATCATACTTCCGAATTCGGGTCAGGCGATAAAAATCCTGCAAAACGAAAGAAAAACCCGACTTTTGTCGGGTTTTTTTGCGTGACGAAAGTCACGGTCGTTTATAACCGATTAAGCGTGACTGCCAATACGGTTCTTTACTGATTTGGTTGTATCCTAATCCGGATGAACCGGCATGGATGAACGTATCGGAATTGATCATGATACCCATGTGCGATGGCCCAGCGGTATATGTGTTTTCGAAGAAGACGAGGTCACCGGCCTGCGGGACGAATGACTTGGGTAATTGTGGTCCGAAATAAGCACCACCCCAATAATTAGCCACGTTTGTCCGTGGGATGCTGACGCCGGATTGATTGAATACATAATAGATGAGTCCTGAGCAATCGAATCCACCATTTGCCGGGCTTGATGATGCCCATACGTACGGTGTGCCGACGAAGCGTTTTGCCACATCGATGGTCGAAAGCCTAGTAGCTTGGGCACTTTGCCCTTTGATTTCAGTGACGGCTGATTTTGCGACGAATCCTGATGCGAGACGATAGTGGGTCGATGTCTCTCCGATCACGTTCAAGAGTTCTCCCCGAAGTGTCGAGCCGACCGTGCTACTCGACTCGTTCGCCTGTGACCGAATCGATGTCGGATAGTACGTATAATATGAATTCGAATCATAAGAACCTTCAACCCAAGACGGGCCGTCTGCCGAACCTTTCGGGACAGTTTTCACATAAGCCGAGGCGACAAATCCTACCGTATTCCCGTAATAGATTTGAAGCCAGCCTTTTGACGACTGGACGACGCGCAACGTCTGTCCTGCTTTGACACTCCCGATGATGGTCGCGCTCGTCGATGCGCTCGAACGTACGTTCAAGGACGGTGTGTTGACGATATAATCGACAGCCGCATTACCAGCACCGGCATCGCCTTCGTTCGGAGCCGGGTTGCTCGGTGTCGTGGACGTCTGCTTCAAGTAACCGGCGCTCACGTATCCGGACTTCCCATTATACGTGACATAGTACCAGCTGCCCGACTGTTTCGTCGCTTTGACGACGGTTCCGTTCGGGATGGTCGTGACGAGCGGATAACCGACTCCTGCACCTTGTCGAACGTTCAAGTTTGCCGTCGTAGTGAATTGTTGATTGATCGATTGTCCTGTACTCGGTGTTGTCGGTGTCGCCGCTCCTGATGTCGTTAAATATGTATTGGCGACATATCCTGTTTTCGACCCGTACTTCACTTTCGACCATGACCCTTCGACAGATAAGACGGTCACGGTCTTGCCTTTTGGAATCGTGAGCAATACGGTCGTCTTCGTAGACTTCGACGAACGCAGATTCAAGTTGGCTTTCGTTTGAGCTGTAGCCGAGCTCGGTGTGACCGTTGTTGGTTTGTCGGTACTGCTAGACATAGATGCCTTTTGCAAATAGTCGTTATGCACCCATCCGGTCTGTCCGCCGTAACTGACTTTTGTCCATGAACCGTTTGATTGAATCGACGTGAGCGTCGTACCTTTTGGAATCGTCAAGAGGACGCGATGCCATGTTCCGCCCGCGACGCGCATGTTCAATGCGTGTGTCGTCGTGACGCGGTTCGTACTCGCCGTGGTTAACGAGGAACCACCAGTCGCAGCAGAGGGACTGCCTGTGAGCTTTAGTTTTTGACCGATGCGAATGCTATCGGAAGAGAGACCGTTCAACGATTTAATCGTCGCAACGGACACATCATAGGACCGACTGATCGACCATAACGTATCACCCGAACGCACCGTATGTGTGCTCGCCGCTGCTGCTTCGTCTGCGTGGGCAAGCACGCTGACCGCTGCAAGTGCCGCGAATGAATAGGTGAGACCAGACTTTGGATTCATAGCGTCACATCCTTTCAAAGAGTGAGAACGAAACAATTCAACAAGTGAAACAATACAAGTTCATTGTACGGTGAGAGGAAAAGGACAATCAATGGGACAAAGGGTCAATTCACACCACTTTCTTAAAAAGGAGGTCAATAATTTATAAATGGGAATAAATTCAAATTCTGTTTATTTAAAAACGAAGCAAGCATTGACTCTCTGTTGAATTTTGGAAAACGCTGTATCGGATGATTCATGCTATCATTAGGTCAAATTTAAATGGGTGAGGTAGCAGACTGATGATCGAGAACAACTTTTCAAACCGAGTATATCGTAAACATCAAGAGAAACTGTTCGCGCTCGTACGGATGCCGATTGTAACGGGAGAAACGGTGCAGGAGGCAATTCTGTATATGTGTGAGATTGTCGCCGATATGTTGGCAGTCGATACAGTCTCGATCTGGCATTTTGATACATCGCATCGATCTATTTCATGTCAAGTCGCTTATTCTCACGAATCAGGGACACATCATCCGAAGTTGACGGTCCATCGTGAACTCGCGCCTGACTATTTTGATGCGCTTCAAACAGAGCGAATCCTTTCGTTTGAGGATGTTCGCAGTCATCCATGGGTGAAGGACTTGTACAAAGAGTACTTCGTAGAAGGAAAGCGTGTGTACTCCATGCTAGATGCTCCGATTTATGCAAACAATCGTGCCACAGGTGTGATTTGTTGCGAGACGTTTCTGCCTCGGAAGTGGAACTATCTTGAGGAATTGATTGTGAGTACACTTGCGGATTTTATTGCCATCCTGTACTTCCGGCTTGACCGGCAGCTTGTGGATGAACGGATTCATCAGTTAGCCTACACGGACGAACTGACAGGTTTGATGAACAAATATGCATTTGTCGAGGAAGTCGATCAATTACGTCAACAAGCGAGAGGGTTTTTAGGAGCAGTTTTATATATTCGAGCAGATGATTTTCGGTCTATTGAGGATGCGATTGGAACCGAAACATCGAATTTGATCGTGAAAGAAATGGCGAAACGACTACGAGCAGTAATCGATGAATCTAGGATGGCACGTACCTCGCAATCGGGATTTGTCATTTGGGTACCTTATGGGGAACGGAGGAAAATACGTTCGTTTGCAGAACATTTATGCGAGCAAGTGACGCGTGCGCCATATCGAGTCAATGAATTAGACGTTGTACTGACGACGAGCGCATTCATCTCCATTGAACATGAAAGTCGATCTACTTTGGATATGATTCATACAACACGTGTCGTTGCAGGTCAATCAGATGAGAAACGTGGGGTCATCAAGTTTTTTGAAGAGGCCATGGCGCAAGAAGCATCTGAGAGACTCTTGTTAGAGATGAATTTACGTACTGGTGTGATATCAGGTCAGTTTGAACTGTATTTCCAACCGAAAGTGAATGCTTCCTCAGGTAAACTGAAAGGGTTTGAAGGGTTGATGCGCTGGAATCACCCAGAGCGAGGTCTCGTGCCGCCGCTCGACTTCATTCCGCTTGCCGAATCAACGGGTGTCATCATCGACTTAGAGGAATGGGCGTTCGTGACGGCTTGTCGCCAACTCAAACGTTGGCATGAACGGGGAGACCGGTATGAACTCGCCCTCAATTTATCGGCGCGTCACTTCTTATCCGAAGGGGTCGTCGAAAAGTTTGCCCAAATCGCACGGGAAGAAGGGGTCAGTACGAGTTATTTGACCTTAGAAATCACGGAAAGCGTCGGGATGGAGAACCAGAAGCACGTCATCGATCGTTTTGTTGCATTCCGAGAAGAAGGTTTTTCCATCTCGATTGACGACTTCGGGACAGGGTTCTCGGCGTTCGTCTACTTGAAGCACTATCCGATTCATGAGATCAAAATCGATCGCCAGTTCATTCAAGTGACTGAGAATGACCCGACCGGCAACGTCATCGTCGAATCGATTGTCGATCTGGCACGTGGCTTGAACTTGAAGACGGTGTGCGAAGGCGTCGAGACGCCTGAGCAGTGGAACGCGTTACGCGAACTCGGCTGTGACGAGATGCAAGGATATTATTTCTCTAGACCGTTACCGCTTGAAGAACTTGAAGAATGGATTGTTGACTATACGACACAGAAAAGGGACGCCTGAGCGTCCCTTTTAGAATTGTATATATCAATATCTTTCACTCTTATAACTTACCTAAAGTTTAGATTGGGGACTCAAATACATATGAATAGCTCAACGCCACAACAGTCAACTCATGAAATTACTTTTTTTAGCCAATTCAAGAATTATATCTTGTTAGGGTTATTGGGAATTTTCTTGGGATGCTTAGATCAATATGCGAGTAGTTCCCCTTTGATTGATTTTGATACTACACTTGAGTTTTGGCTATTCCTAGTGACATTAGTAGCTGTGTTTAGCAAGTCACGATTAAACGCTTCCATTCATTCGATTATTTTGCTTGTTTCCACAGTTTTAGCTTATTACCTAATGTTCTATTTGAACTTAGGATTCTTACCTTATCAACTATTTGGAATATGGCTAACTATCGCAGTCCTATCCTCTGTCTATGCGTTAATCATTTGGAATGCCGGTAAAAGAGGGATAGGCGCAGCTATTTTAGGTTCAATACCTACTGCCTTTCTATTCAAACAAGGCTACTATTTTCTTCCAGATCTCTTATTTAATACTGAAGCAGCTCAAGTACGTATTCACTACTTTGGTATCGATATTCAAAGTGGATTTAATCTTGTGACTGCGGTTGTGCTTTATTCAATATTTTTTAAGATAACAGAACGTCGAATCATTTTAACGGTTTCTACGGTTATCATATTCTTCATTTTTAAAGAAACTGGCATCCTGTCGTTTCTGCCTTTTTAAATATAAAAAGAAAAGCATCTACTTTATTCGCGTTGAAATGAAGTAGGTGCTTTTTTGTCTATAGTCTGCAAAGGACGCCTGAGCGTCCCTTTTGCTATGGCATGAATGTGATTCGAATTGTGGTGCCGTGTCCCGGTGCACTGTCGACTTCTATTTTCCCGCCGTGGGCTTCGATGATGTCCCGTGAGATGGCCATGCCGAGACCACTCCCGCGTGCGTCGTCTGTATTCGTGCCTCGGTAATAGCGTTCAAAGATATAGGGCAATTCGGATTCTGCAATCCCATTTCCATCATCTCCAATCGTCACGACGTCACCCTCGATGTGGACCGTCACGTGCACCGAATCGTCATTATGGAGAAGAGCATTATACAAGAAGTTGAGCAAGGCTCGCTTCATAAAGTGACGATCGAGCGAGACGGTCGCTGCTTGAGTAGCCTCAAACTCGATGTGACGCTCCCCAAAGCGAGAATCGTTCAACACGTCGATGACGAGCTCACGAACGAACGGCTCGAGGTTTGTCTCTTCGAGCGTAAGTGGGAAATCGCCGTGTTGCAGACGCATCGTCAAATTGAAATCGTCGAGCAGTTCCTTCATATACTTAGCCTGTCGTTCAATCACATGTACGTATTGTCTGTGCTCGGTGTCATCTAACGAATCATCATCAAGTAGTTCGGCGTAGCCTTGGATGGAGGCGAGCGGGGTCTTCAGGTCGTGCGATACGTTGCTCATCCACTCTTTTCGACGTTCTTCGAGTTCTTCGCGCTGACGTTCATACGTTTTAAGTGTCTGTGAGACGGCATTCAAATCATAGAAAACAGGACGGTAAATCCCTGACTGCTTCGGTTCGGTAGTCGAAAAATCACGTTGCTTCAGCTGTTGAATCCGTTCGGTCAAGCGATATACAGGGCGCGTCAATCGTGAACTGAACAATAAACCGATCAAGGCGGCGACAAGTAAATCGACAACTAGAATCCAGAAGAACGCCTTCGTGATATACGAAAGGACTGCCTGTTCGTCTAACATAAAGAGCACCCGACGCTCATTTGCCTCCGGCACACCGATGAGATAACTGTACGATTCATACTCCCCGATGAAGTAGAGTCGGAGGTCATCATCCATATATTTATACATTTGAATCAATTCGATTGGAGAATAGGCGTCTGGTAATCCACTCGGGGCATCGACCTCGCTGACGACACGTCCCGTCTCATCTAAAAAGCGGACGAATGCACCCGTTTGGCGAAGAGCTTCCCGCCCGGCTTCTGACACAACGGGTTCACCGTCCTCAAGCGATACATAGGTGCTGAAGTTTCGGGTGAAGGTCTCCCCGGCGTTGCTCTCGACATCATCAAGTCCCGTTCGATCATTGATAAGGAGGCCGAATAAGATTGTAATGTTCAAGAAGACGACGAGCGCGACAATAAGGAGAATCGACAACAAATAGCGACCGGTCAGTTTCCATTTCATCATGATCGCTCCTTATACCGTCAGCCGATAGCCAAGTCCCTTGACCGTCTTGATATATGTCGGATCAGATGGATTCGGTTCGACTTTTTCACGGAGACGTCGGATGTGTACCATGACCGTGTTGTCGGATCCGAAGAATGACTCACCCCACACTTGCGTGAAGAGCGTCTCCTTGCTGAGAATCCGGTTCGGGTTGCGTAAAAAGCAGGCGAGAAGACCGACTTCTTTAGCCGTCAACTCCAATCGTTCCCCGTTCACATACACTTCTGTCTCGTCTTCATTCATTTGAAAGGGGCCGACGGTCGTCGTCTCAGGCATTGGTGCTTCCATCATTGAAACCCGTCGGAGCTGAGCCTTTACACGGAATGCCACTTCTTTTGGACTGAACGGCTTCGTGATGTAGTCATCTCCACCGATGGCGAGACCGAGCAGTTTATCGACCTCTTCCGATTTGGCAGAGAGAAAGAGGATCGGGATGTTGGACTGCGCTCGCATCTGTTGGCAGAGCTGATAGCCTTCACCGTCCGGTAACATAACGTCTAAGATCGCCAAGTGAGGGCGGAACGTCTCGAAGACATCAAATCCGTCTTTCAATGTGTGAGCGGTCCGAATCTCATGAAATCCTTCTTTTTCAAGCGCGCGTTGAATCAATATACATAAATCTTGTTCATCATCCACGATGAGAATCCGTGGCTGTTCCATCGTCATCACCTCTTTCTAAGCATATCACGTAAGGATTTTGTAAGGTACGCGTGAGTTGGAGTTAAGACAGAGGGCGTAATGTAAGGGACAGAAAGAGGTGCTGAACATGGAAACATTATTACAAGTAAAAGCGATTCAAAAGACATACGGGAAAGGGGACGCGACGTTTCGAGCGCTCGATGACGTCTCCTTCACCATTGAACATGGCGAGTTCGTTGGAATCATGGGGCCGTCCGGGGCTGGGAAATCGACGTTGCTCAACGTCCTCGCGACAATCGATACACCGACGTCGGGTGAGATTTTAGTCGAAGGCGATGACATTGCGGCGATGAATGAGGAGGCTCTTGCCGATTTCCGACGTGACCATCTTGGATTCATCTTTCAGGACTATAACTTGCTCGATTCATTGACGGTCCGGGAAAACATGTTGCTCCCGCTCGCCGTCTCGAAGACGCCGGTTCATGAGACACGCGCAAAGGTCGAACGGTTAGCGAAACGATTCGGACTCGAAGGAATCCTCGAGCAGTACCCGTATCAAATCTCAGGCGGACAGAAACAACGGACGGCTGTTTGTCGGGCGCTCATCTCGGACCCGAAACTCATCTTTGCCGATGAGCCGACTGGTGCGCTCGACTCGAAGTCGGCGACCGATCTCTTAGATACCCTCGCTCGGTTGAATGAAGCGGAGACGACCATCATGATGGTGACGCATGACGCCTTCGCCGCAAGTTTTTGCCGCCGAGTCCTCTATATTCAAGACGGACAGTTGAAGAAAGAGCTCATTCGCGGCAACGCCTCACGAGACGCATTCTACCAATCAATCCTCGAGGAGCTCGCGAAAGGCGGTGCGGTCGATGACGCTATTTGAGCTCGCTAAGAAAAACGTCGTACGGAATCTGTCGCGATACGCACTCTATGTCGGGACGACCATCTTTTCCATCGTCATCTACTTCACGTTCGCGACACTCAAGCACAGTCATGAAATCAGTGCGCTTGCGGAAACATCGCAAAAGATCAGCGGGTTGATGAGCACGTCGACGTTCATCCTCATGTTGTTCGTCGCTTTGTTTATCGCCTACTCGAACGCCTTCTTTTTGAGAGGACGTAAGCGAGAGGTCGGGCTCTACTCATTACTCGGGGTCCGAAAGAAACAGATTGGACTCTTGCTCTTGTTTGAGAATATCGTCATTGGAGCGGTGTCCTTGGTCGTTGGAATCGTGCTCGGCCTGTTCGGGTCGAATGCGCTTTTGCAACTGTTGATGCGATTGATGGACAGTGACTTGAACATCGGATTCGCTTTCTCTGCGTCGGCATTCATCGAGACGTTCCTTGTCTTTCTTGCTATTTTCCTTTTCACATCATTCCAAGGGTACCGCGTCATCTATCGCTTCAAGTTGATTGACTTGTTCCATGCGGATAAGAGTGGGGAAGGAGTTCCGACGGCGAAAGGATGGGTCGCACTCACAGGTGTGCTCACGATTGGAGCGGCGTACTGGCTCGCGCTCCAAGATTTGATGACGTCATCGCTATGGCGAATGCTCGGACTCGCGATGCCGCTTCTCATTATCGGATTGAGTGTCATCGGGTCTGCGCTTCTTTTTCACAGTGTCTTGATTTTCGCATTGACATGGTTGAAAGGGAACGAACGTTGGTCGTGGAAACGACTCAATTTGTTGACGACGTCACAGCTCCTCTATCGCATTCGCGGGAACGCGAAGACGCTCACGTTGATCAGCATCATCAGCGCGACAGCAATTACGGCAGGAGGTGCCATCTTTAGCGTCTACTACTACGCGGAAGAGAATGTCGCCTCTTATACACCATACACGTATGCCTGGAAAGGGGATGCGGTCGAGGTGAACGGAGCGACGTTCGAATCAAGTGTCGAACAAAAGACGATTCGGACGGAAGCGCAATACGGAGAGCGTGAGCTCGGGGTCATCGATGAATCGACATATCGCCATCTTCTGCAAGGTCTCGGCGTGGCAGAGCCGGCACCGTTCAGACAGGATGAGGTCGTATGGGTCGACCCGTTCTATGACGAACGTTACTCGGAGAATCTTGAATCGGTCGAACTGTCAGGACAGACGGTTGACGTGTCGACGCGTCTTGAAGAATCACCGCTCAACGTGATGACGTTCGGCGGGTCGTTCCTCGTCGTCGCCGACGACATGTTCAAAACGATGACGGAGCCGAGCGAGACGTATCACGTTGCCCTCACGGAGTCGTTCAAAGATCAGCGCGAACAGTCTGAGCGTCTAGCGGGACTCGGGCTTGAATCGTTCTCGAGTGCACCGGACGTGTACGCCGAGACGATGGCAATGAACGGGGCGCTCCTCTTTGTCGGGACATTCCTTGGGCTCGTCTTTCTCGTTGCAACAGGTAGCGTCATTTTCTTCAAGACGATGACGGAGGCAGAGGATGACCGGGCGAAGTATGCGATATTACAGAAAATCGGGATATCCGATCGGGACGTGCGCCGGACGGTGCGCCAACAGATCATCGTCGTATTTCTCGCCCCGTTCGCGCTCGGGATTCTTCATGCGACCGTGGCGCTCATCGCGTTTTCAAACTTGTTGAGCATGAATTTCACGATACCGGTTCTCGCGTGGATGGGCGTCTATACGACCATTTATGCGGTCTATTATGGCATCACAGTTCGCCGCTTCATGACGGCGATTCGATAAGGAGAGAAAAATATGAAAAAATGGATTGGAATTGCAATTGTTGCGATTGTATTGGTCGTTGGATTAACGCAGGTGGATTGGAATCGGATTGGGAAGGATAACCTTTTCGTTGAAATCGGAGGAGCGACGGATGTAGAAGAGACGACGCTCGAGAACGGCGATGTGATGAAGCGTTACATTTATACACAATCCGCGTTCACGGAGGAAGGTGACCAGAAAGAAGTCACCTTTACCGCCGGGAAAGAACTTCGGGAGGGGGCGTTCTTACGTCTTTATGTCAAAGATGAAGATACCGTGACTTCGTACGACGAAGTGAAACGGGAAGAGCTTCCTCGTCCAGTCATTGAGAAGTTGTAAAAAAAAATCATTCGTCACGAACATCATGACGAATGATTTTTTTTTGCCTACTCAGACGAGAGGAGTTTCCTAGGCATGGAGTTCAAGTTTGAGTATGTACGTTAGTTCATGATGCGCCAATTCAGAGAAGTTTGTTTTCTTCACATGTGTTCGTGGACGCAATCCGCATTCCAGTGCGATGTCGACGATGGTACGAATCTGATTTTCCGTATAGAATCGCTTCCGGCCGAACGTAAATGGGGTCGGTGGCAAGACGCCATCTGTTTCCCATTTGATCAATTGCTGTTGGCTGCGTGGGATGCCGGCCACGCTAAAGGCGCGACTCAATTCTTTGAGCGGATAGACCATTAGATGCTGCTCTTTATACGAAATTAGTTTTCCCTGTTCCGGTCGGTATGTATCCCATTCGGTCGCTGAAAACGTCAGGTCGGCTTGGTCGAAGTCGTGTTGAGCGGAAGGAATTGAGGCAAAGCTTGCGAGGTCTAGGCTGTTCATCGTGTATGTCTCCTTCTTCAAGACTGACTAGTGAAATTCAAAAAAATGCCCTCCTACGTATCGTACCCCATTTACAAGAATTTAACTTACAGTTTTTTCAAATGTGGGGAATAAATCATGGTACTTTTGACGTATTTTTGAATGCTGTCTGCCGAAGATTAAGATACCCTACTTAATATGAAAACTCAAGAAAAGTAGACAGAAATTGAAAAATGAATAAATATTCAGATAGTTTAGGACTATCGTCACTTATTGTTATAGAAAAATAGAATGAGCACTTCGACTTTGTAAGCGGTTAATAAGGACGAAGGAGGTGAGACAGATGGCAGCATATCGAGAAACGGCGACGATGCTTTATTTGGACACCCGGCGACAACTCGACGGCAAAGAGAAAAAGCAACTCGTCCGCTATGGACCGCTTGGAAGTCGGATGGATGAAGCGCGGATGAAACAGTTTGGTGACTTGATCAAGGCACTGATTGATGTGGAATCCGCCAACTACGTCGTGGCCCAAGAATTTCTAGTGTATTAACAGGGAGGACTTATGAAGAACCTCACTCGTCCCGCTGCCAATCCTCGGCACGATGAGCAGGTGGTCACATGAGTTGGCCCGAACTCATCTCAAATTTGGGGTTCCCTATCGTTGTCTCGCTCTATTTGCTTCATCGGATTGAGACGAAGCTCGATCGTATGATCCAGCTGCTCGAACGAATGGATACCTCGACCGCATCAGAAACCTAATCCCCTATTGAAAGGAGCCATCCCCCATGGCTGTCTTAACAGAGAAGAAAGCAACGTTCGTTTTGACGACGCATCATGACGTACAAACAGCAAAACCGACGAAAAAAGCACAACGGTTCGGTCCGATTCGTGCCGACCTGACGGCAGATACGATTGATGCGTTCGGTCGTCTCTTGATTGATCTCGTCATTCAAGAGGGAGCAGACCTCGGCATCGTCCGTGAATACGATTTAGTCTAACCCACATCTTAAGGAGGAGAATAACCCATGACTGACACGAAACTTGAAATCTCATTTTTAGATGCATTCCACAAGGTCGTACGCTTCCGCTTGAATAACGTGAAACAACCGGTCGAAGCCCAAAAAGTAGAAGCGCTTGCTGACTTCATGGTCGCCAACGATCCGCTCGCAAAGAACGTGATGGAGTGGACCGAAATCAAGATGATTGAAGGTACGCAGACCGTATTGAGTGAAAAGTAAGGTCAAGAAGCATCGCCATGGCGATGCTTCTTTTTATTTACATAATTATCTTTCAAAAATCATAATTAACAATTATATTAAAAGAAGCAAAAAATAAATAAAATAAGGAAGGGTTTGTAAAAAGTTGAAACGATATCTATATGCCATCATGCTGATGATGATGTTGCTTATGTTGCCAAAGCAGGAGGCGTTGGCTGCTTCTGTCATCGAAACCGGGACGAAACTTGAACAATCAATTAAAGTCATCCCGCAGTCACCATTTTATCTAGACTATCTGAACGGGAAGACGCGCCTGCATGACCCGAATAATCAGTCCACCGTTATCATTGACTATCCCGGGGACTTAACGACGCATTCATCTGGTGACGAAGGGAGCTACGGAGGTGTTCGCTCGTGGATTGCGAGTTTAGACAGACAGGAATGGATTGCCGTTCCGCAATATGACCAACCTCTCATCCGTATCCAACGAGACGGAACGACGTCTCGAATCGACTCCTTGGAATCACCACATCGGGCGTACCTCGTATCGTATGATGCCAGTCGAGACGTGATGCTCTGGCGTGATTCGTACAAAGGCGAGTGGGCGTTGACGGATATGAAAGGAACGGTCAAAAGGACTTACCCGCTCATTTCGGGACAAAGTCTGATATTAGGGACGAATCTTGATGAATTGATTGCATTCAACACGTCCGACAAGTCGATCACACACTTCTCACTCGACACGGGAGAAGAATTAGGAAAAACGACGTATCCGAATGAATCGTTGTCCATCGATTTTGAGTCGAAGACCGATCGACTCTTTATGAAAGGATCCAATCATTTATACGTCTACGATTTCGCAACCCGAACGATTCAAACGCTCAATTTGAACGGGCAGGTCCACTACGATCTCACGTCATTGGTCTATCACGATGGGATTTACTATGGTGTGACGTTTGATGATTCGATGGTCACGATTGATTTGGCGGAAGGTCGCATCACGGAGACGAGCTTGCGCACGCGCAACACGAATAGCGAGTTCGATTTAATCGAGAATGGGTATTTCGTGCAAGACGACCAGTGGTTGTTGTCAATCGAACGTTTCGGGCAAAAACCGAAAGAAATGTACACGTGGTTGAAAGCTACTGGCAACTCGGAGGAGGGGCATACGTGGCTGAATCATGCATATCAACTCATGGCGACCATCACAACCGTTGATGGGATCGAGCATAAGGTGCCTGTTGCTGAATTGCCGACGGATGTGACACAAGTCGAGTCGGCACAATCGTTCGCGGAAGGCTATACGATTCCATCATTTGATCAATCGTTCTCCGCTAAGGTCAGCTTTGCCATGCTGGACCATTGGAAGTCGTTCAAACCAGTCAAACAACTTCCGCTTCAAGTCGACACCTCGTTCGAATACGGAGCAGTCGGGGAGATTAGCGGAATGACGGCACCGAATGCGACCGTATATCTTTCGTGTGAAAAAGCATCGTTTGCTACGTGTTCGAGTCCCGTTCAAGCAGACGAGACTGGTCGCTTCAAGCTCTCGAATGGAATCATCGAAGGAAATCAAACAATCGAGCTATATGTTTCTGATGCATGGGATTACCGTCAAGCAACAGAAGCGTCTGTCAAAAAGAGATTTATGCTTGGACAGCCGGTAATCAACAATCCAACAAAAGTTCTGACAGACACTCGAATGGAAGGGGTCTCTATCCAGACAGAACCTCACGCAAAAGTGGAAGTAAGACAATTAAATTCGAAAACAGCATTTGAAGTGAAAGAAGTTCAGGCGGATGAACACGGTGTGGCGCAATTGACGACATACAGTTCTGACCAACCCTGGTCATACCGGATCTTTTTCCGTGTCCTTGGACAAGAACGTCCTTACGAGATGGTCTACGTTACGAAAGACTATCCGATGCCATCTTTTACGTGGACAAAACCACCAAAAACAGGTGACACGACGATTACCGTATTTAACGACAAGTTAGACCCGGTTCTCGCTGTTTCTCGTAACGGTAGATCCGAATCGGCGAAACGCCTGACGAAAGGTCTCAACGTCATCAACTTGAAAGAACCGCTACGCGAAGGCCAGACAATTAAACTTGTTGCGAGTTTTCGTCCAGAACTTACCCAAACGCTAGAGAAAAAAGTGACGAGTGACACACCAAAAGTATTGACGGTGAAAGATGTTCTCCTCACGTCTTCATCCGCGACGTTCACGTTGGCACACGATCCAAATACGGATATCAATTTCATCTCAAACGGAGTCGTACTCTATACTCGCGTTGTCGGGACGAATCGATATCATATTTCGGCAAAACCGGGAACAACAGTCATCATCGAATCTTCATACGGATCGAAACGAAAGACGCTAACGTATAGGCTACCAAGTGCGACAATCCCATCGGTGACGTTGACGGACGAACAGACGAAACGGGTCGGGAAGACACTACCGAACGCGACCGTGACGTTAAAGAATGGCTCGAAAGTCATCGCGACAACAAAATCGAATGCAAATGGGTCCTACACGCTCACGTTCAGCCGTCCTCGTGCTGGAACGAAACTCTATTTCGAGGCGAAGTCGGGTATTCATCGTGACGCGAAATCAGTTGTGGTTAAGTCGGGGATTCGTCCGACAATCAGCACAGGGACCATCCGTTCGACGACAAAATCAGTAGCGGTGCGAACGAACGTCCCGTATGGCACGCTATATGTCTACAACGGCAGTAAGTTAGTCGCCAAAAAGTCCATCGGCTCGACGACGACCAACGTCTATATCGGAACGCAGCGACGTGGGTCGAAACTGACATTCAAAGTCGTGACGCCTGCGAATCGAACGAATCAAACAACGAAATCTGTGTATTGAATAGTCAGAAGGTGACTCTTGCAGTTTGAGTCACCTTTTTTAAGTTTGGTCAATCCTCTTCATTATTTTCTGAAAATTGTCGATAGTATAGAAAACACTGCATGATTGAGAGGGGAATACATAGATGGCATGGAAATCAACATGGTCTAAGGCACTGAGCCGGATCAAACGAAAACCGACATGGACGTGGAAACCGACACTCAAATGGAAGCGCGGAGAGAAGCGTGAACGCACGACATCTTTCGGAGCGAACGTTGGAAAGAATTTGACGATTCGTCAAAAATTATGGGGGCTCGTCATCATATCGCTCGTCATGGTCTTTGGCGTCGGTGGTTACGCACTGTTTTCAATGAGTGACGCGAATCGTCAAGCGGATGATATCGTCAATAACTGGAACAAAGGGCTCGATTATGCTCATGAACTCAACACACTCGCCGCAAACTATCGAACGCTCGAACTCGATCACATCGTGACAGAGGATGCGACCAAAAAAGAAGAGCTCATGACACGGATGAAAGAGATTCGTGAAGAAATCAATACGATTGCACCAAAGTATGAAAAAACGGCTTCAGGTGCGGAAGACAAAGAACTATTCCAGAATTTCTCGCGTCAATGGGAGATGTATCAACGCGTCTCGGACAACATGTTGACGTTCAGCTCGACCGGTAACACAGGGATGGCGCGCTCATACTATGATGCGCAGTCCAAGTCTACATATGACAACTTCACACAAAAACTAGCGGACCTTGTCGACTACAACTCGGAAGGCTCACAACGTGTCGGACAGAACATGGAAAGTGAATTCATGCAGTCTCTTATGGCATTGATTGCCGTGACCATCGGGGCTGTAGCGATTCTCTTATTCCTCGGGCTCAGCCTGTTGCGCTCGATTATCCGACCGATGCGCACACTTCAGACGCGCTTTGATGAACTCGCGACACAAGGTGGCGATTTGACGATGACGATTCCGGTCACGTCGAATGATGAGATTGCACAAGTCAGTCGTTCATTCAACACATTCCTCGCGACACTACGTGAGATCATGATTGATGTCGACGAGACAGCGAAAGTCGTTCTCTCGTCTTCAAAAGACGTATCTGCTGAAGTGACGCGACTCAGTCACTATATGGAAGAGACGTCTGGAACGGTCGAAGAATTGACGGCTGGTATGGAAGAAACGGCAGCCTCTTCGCAAGAAATGAGTGCCTCGACGACAGAAATGGGAAGTTCGATCGATTCAATCGTCGACTTATCCAATGAGAGTGCCGAAACGGCAAATCGTGTCGAAGCTCGAGCGCACGAGATGCGGGAGCAAGCCGTTGTTTCGAAAACAGAAGCAGTGTCGATTATCGAGAAGAAACAGGTCGAACTCGCAGAAGCCATCAAAGGAGCACAGTCGGTTGAAGAGATTCGTGTCTTGACGACAGCTATTCTTGCGATTGCTGACCAGACAAACTTACTCGCTTTGAACGCTTCGATTGAAGCGGCACGTGCTGGTGAGGCAGGTCGCGGCTTTGCGGTCGTTGCATCAGAAATTCGCAAATTGGCGGAAAACTCACGTCAGACGGTCAACGAGATTCGTGACGTGTCAAACACGGTCATCGATTCGGTCGAACGACTCAACACGAGTTCGGAAGATATGTTGACGTTCCTCAATACGAAAGTCATGGCCGACTACGACCGTCTCGAAGAGTCGGCAACGCAATATGAACAGGATGCGACAGTGTTCGGAGAGACAGCGAAGACGTTCGAAGGTAACGCGCTTCAACTTCGCCATATGACGGACAACATTCTCGGTGTCATTCAAGAAGTGGCGACGACCGTGACAGAAGGCGCGGACGGAACGCAGTCGATTTCAGAGAAAGTTCAACTCTCAGTCGAGCGTTTCAACGACGTTCAGGCGAAGATGGGCGAAACAGAAAAACGGGCGACCGAACTCTCGAATCGCGTGGCGCAATTCAAGCTATAAGCAAGACTCAGAACCAGGCAGATGTCTGGTTCTTTTTTTGTGCCCAGTACAAAAAAATAAAAAGATAGGTCAATACATAAATGAATTTCAAATTGTTGGTACAAATTAGGCTGTTGTGTCCGATAAAGAAAAGGCAATACATAAAAATAGAGAGAAAAAGAGGTGGAAGAGGAGATTACTCCTCGTAGTACGTGAAAAAGATGTTGAACGAATGGACGTTATCAAGAAAAATCATGACGAGTATCGGTTTGATTCTAATTTTGACAATCGTTGGAATGGGATACAATCTGTGGACGCTCGACCGGATGACGAGTCAATATGAACACATGATTTCAAACGATGTCATGAAGATGAAAGCGGCAGACGACTTGGCGCTCGGGATGGTCCGTCAAGCGTATGGTGTCCGCGGGTATGTGCTCCTACAGGATGAGGAGCGCAAACAACAAATCAGCCGGGGCGGAGAAGAGAAGAAAGCCGCCATCGAATCGTTGATTGAACTCGCGGACAATAAGACCGAACGAAAGGAATATGAATCGTTACTCGGATACGCGACAGGATATGATGAGTTGGCGACACAAGCCATCGCGGCGATAGACTCAAAAGATCAAGAAGCAATCGATCGATTAGTATTCCGTCTCATGCCGGACGTGACCAAATCCATCTCATCGACAGGTGAGACGTTACAAGCCGAAACAGAAGAGCAGTTAATTGCGATGCAAGCCGAATTGCAGGAGGCAGGTGAGCGTGCCTTTTGGTACTCAGTCGTCATCGCAGTTGTCAGTCTGATACTGATGTTTGGTGCCGGATATGCCATTAGTCATATGGTCACGACCCCGTTGCGATTCCTAGCGAAAGAGGTAGAAGTAGTCGCGGAAGGTGATTTGACCCGCGATGACCTTCAGGCGCTCACGCAAGATGAAATCGGACAATTGATGACCGGATTCAACCGCATGAAGGGTAATTTGCGTGAACTCATTGACCGCGTCACCCAAAACGCACAGGAAATCACAGCACAATCGGAAGAACTGTATGCGAGTACGGAAGAGATGGCGTCACAGACGGAGGAAACGACACGTCTCATCGACCGAGTCGTGGAAGAAACGGTCGCGCAGGCGAAAGAAGCGACTGGAACATCTCAAGCGGTGGCTGCTGCCGATGAAGGCATCGGTCGTATCGCTGGCTCGATCGGCTCGATTGACGATGACGTGTCACAGAGTTTGAAGCTCGCCGAAGAAGGTGGTGCGACGATGGCTCAGGCGAAAGACGAGGTGCTCGCACTGGAGCGGGAGACACGTCTGACGGGAGAATCGATTTCGGCATTGAAGCAACAGTCTGACGAGATCGCCCTTATCACCGAGGTCATTCAATCGATCACCGACCAGACGAACTTGTTGGCATTGAACGCGGCCATCGAAGCGGCACGTGCCGGTGAGCAAGGAAAAGGGTTCGCCGTCGTTGCAGAAGAAGTGCGTAAACTTGCCGAGCAGTCGAAACAGTCGGCGACACAGATCGCCGGGTTGATCGAGTCGATTCAGACACAGTCGAACGCTGTTCTCGACCAACACGTCGTCAGTGCGAAACGCGTCGAGACGAACACGTTGTTGCTCGAACGAGCGACACGCGCATTCGAACAGATTGTCAGTCAGCTCGAGACATCAGTCGATAATACGTCACATATCCGCATCGCCTCGCATGAGATTGCGGAGACGACGAAACAAGTTGCGACGTCCTCTCTTCAAATGTCACAAGACAGTGAAGGGATGGCCGACACGATGCGTACGGTCGGTGAGACGGCTGACGCCCAACTCGCGATGATTCAAGAATTGAACGGTGTCGCCGAATCACTCGGCAATATGACGAGTGACCTGCAGACACTGATTGGTCGATTCACGACATAAGTTGAAAGCCCTGTCTCCTTGGAGTCAGGGCTTTTTCGTTCACATCGAAACGATTTGCGATGAAGAAAGTGGGGAATGAACAACAAGGTAAACGACAAAAAGGAGTGGATAATATGAAGTATACGGTCATTACAGGAGCCAGTTCAGGTATCGGGTATGAGACAGCGAAGTTGCTCGCTGAAAAGGGAAAGTCGCTCGTGCTCGTCGCAAGACGAAAAGAAGAGCTCGAATCGTTGCGTGATGAAATCAAATCGATCTCGTCGGACAGTGACGTCATCATCAAATCGACCGACCTATCATATAGCGAGAACGTGTACGGATTATATGAATCGCTTGCGGACCTCGACATCGAGACGTGGATCAACAATGCGGGATTCGGGGATGCAGATCTCATCAAGGACGTCGACCTCGGTAAAATCGAGAACATGATTCGTTTGAATATCGAGGCGCTCACCGTCTTATCGAGTCTATACGTTCGAGATTATCATGATATCGAAGGGGCACAGCTGTTGAACGTGTCGTCTGTCGGGGGATATCGAATCGTCCCGAACTCGGTCACGTATTGTGCGACGAAGTTCTTCGTGAGTGCATATACGGAAGGACTCGCACAAGAGTTGAAGCAGAGTGGGGCCAAACTTCGGGCGAAAGTACTCGCACCGGCCGCAACGGAGACGAGCTTTGCCGACCGGGCTCGCGATACGGAAGGATTCGACTACAGTGAGAACGTCGCGAAGTATCACACGGCGCGCGAGATGGCAGAATTCCTATGGGAGTTACTTGAAGGCGACGAAGTCGTCGGAATTGTCGATCCGGAGGACTACTCGTTCAGCCTGCGTGGACCGATTAAACCGTATGCCGGATAAACAAAAACATCACGCCCTGTTGGCGTGATGTTTTTTTAGGATGTCGGTACAGAGTAGCCACCCGTGAAGCGGTGTGTCAGGCGACGTGTCAAGTAACGTAACCGAAGGCGCCATACATAAAACTGTGACGTGTTCGGAAGAATGACGTTGTCGACGTATTCGGCGAACATATGGCGGAACATCCGCTCTTCACTGCGGTCATAGGTCGCACTCCACATCCCGTGATTCTCGACTTCAAGGAGCATCCAAATCATCTCATCGGTAAGCGGGTCATCGTCCTTCAACTCGGCCGTCAGTGCAGCGAAACGATGGCTACACATAGACGCGTATAAGGAATGGGCATGCGGATCATGCGGGTTTAATGTTAAGTAACCACTCGCCGTCTTCATCAGTTCATCGACCATATCGAGCGGAATGTCGTCATACACTTGAAAAAATTCGAGCAACATCGGGACGGTGTCCGGACCAAATCCGGCAAGCCGGACATAGTTCATGATATGAAGACCGGCCTCGCCATGGAATTTGCGGTCGAAGTAGTGGACGGCAAGGGCGCGATGCATGATTGGGACATCCGGATAGCGTTCGACGCCACGGAGAAAGTGTTGTTCAGCCTCGAACGTGAACCCGGTGTCTTCACTGACAAATCCTTTTAACATATGAAGAATGTAGTGGTCACCGAGCGAACTCGCTTTCTCGAGCCACGGTTTGGCCGAATCGGTGTCACCTTCTCGAATATATGGATAAGCACGCATCGCCGGGAAGAATGGGTCGTCCGGGAACGCGGTCTCGCCCCGTGTCGCCATGTCATTGATGGCTTCAGCGTTATAAGCTTCCGTTAATTCTGCGAGGAGCATCATCTCAAGGAACGTGCGCTGGAACTCTGGGGTGTGTAAATCGATCGTTTGTGTCATAGGGTGTCCTCCTCACAAGTACTAGTGTCGCTCTATTATACTTGTTCTTGTCACAGTCGAGTAGCATCTTTTGCAAAAACGGGAAATGGAAAGTAAGGACCGGAAAGGAGGGGAACGGCATGGCGACGTTCACTGGATATGTCGCAGAGGTGATGGATGAGAAAATCCGCGTCACGCCGACGCGGGAGGCAGAACCGTTTGATGGTATCGTGTTTCATGTACCGAGACCTCTTTTGGATGAGACACAGCTTCTCATCGGACAACAGGTTCGAGTCGAGCATAATGAACGGTTGACGCGCTCCTTGCCACCGCAAGCGACGGCACGTCGGGTCGATGTGTTATGATGAGGACGAGGTGAATGACATGGGACAACGGAACTTTCTATGGCTTGGAGCTGTCGTCGGCTTCAGTGCCCTCGTCGTCTGGTTATTGCAAGACGCGCTCCCGTTCTGGGCGCTGTCGATTCTACTGCTCGGACTAGGAGCGGTGCTCGGCAATCTCCAACGACGTTTCACACGTGACGAATAACAAGCACTCCATCATTCGGATGGAGTGCTTGTGTCGTTTTCTTCTTCATTTATGTTTTCTTCAGGGTCCGGATCGTCTTCGACGATGGAGTCCTCATCCCCGCCTGGTTCGAGCGTCGTCGGTTCTTCTGGCTCCGCTGGTTCTTCCGGTTCGCTCGGTTCCTCCGGCTCAGTCACCGGAGGATCGTCTTCAATCGGCTCTTCCGTTTCCGGTGGATCCGTCGGTTCCTCCGGTTCACTCGGCGGTTCCGCAGGTTCTTCTGGCGTCACTTCAGGTGTCGTCGGTTCGGGCTCTTCCACAACCTCCTCTTCGACTTCTTCCTCGACCGGTGCCTCCGGTTCAGTGACAGGTGGGATTTCAGGTTGTGCCTCAGGAATAGAAGGCGTTTCCGGAACGACGACCGGTTCTTCTGTCAAATCCGGTTTGATCGGTTCAACCGGTGCGAGTTCGATAGGGGGTGGTGCCGGTGTATCTTTTGCGATGAACGTACGGATGTCTTGTTCAAATAATGCGGTCGGCAAGGCGATCCCACGCAAATGGATGGCGACGACTCGCCCGGATGCTGAAAGAAGTGGACTGCCATACGCATGACGTGGCAATTCAAAGTTTCGGCTATAGCCGTTCTCGGCGAATGTGACCGTACCGTTGATGCGTTCTTGCATCGTCAATGTGGTCAACGTCTCGTCCTCTGCGGCGATCGCTTGCGTGAGTGTGTATGGTGTGTTCTCCGTCTCTTCGATTCGAATGACAGCAATGAGCTTCGTCCGACCGACGACGGTGCCGGAGACGGCCTCACCGTCATGGTACATGATGATATTCGTCAACCCGGCCACATTCGAGGCGGCGGTGACGACATCGCGTGAGCTCACCAAAAATCCCGTTCCGTAACTGACGGTGAAGAGGCTGTCCTGTAAGGCGGCGAAGTCGACCGGTGTCGCTTCGTCAGCGGAGACCGTATCTTCCCTAATCGGCAAGTTGACCTGATCGGCGAGCGAGTCGGTCGAACGTAGCATGTCCTTGAAATAGGCGTTTCCAATGAAGGTGACAAAGGTAATGAGTGCGATAGCGAATGGAGTGGCAAATAACCAAATCGTGCGACGTGAGCGGCGGCCACACGTCGGGCAGACCGTTTTCGATCGTGTCTTCTTTCCGCAGTGGGGACAAGTCACGGGGGCACCTTCTTTCTAAAAAGTTCGATGCTATGCTTATTCCTTCATTTGGAAAGAGGTAAACAAATATTTTGGAGGGGTCACACATTTTAAGTCACATGATAAAATCTTCAAAAGATATAGGGGGAAATCCAATGAAATTCATCATCTTATTTGGTCCACAAGCCGTCGGCAAGATGACGGTCGGACAGGCGCTCGCTGACAAAACCGGACTGAAATTATTCCATAACCATATGACGATCGACCTCGTCGGACCGTTCTTCAATTACGGGACGCCGGAAGGGAAGCGACTCGTCCAACACTTTCGTCAAGAACTGTTCGAGGCGGTCGCCAAGAGTGATTTACCCGGCATGATTTTCACGTTCGTCTGGGCGTTTGACATGCAGGAGGACTGGGATTACGTGAAGAAGGTGACGGGCTTGTTCGAGTCACACGGGGCGGACATCTACTATGTCGAGCTCGAGGCCGAGATAGAGGAACGCCTTGCGCGCAATACGACGGAGAACCGCCTCACCCATAAACCGTCGAAACGTGACATCGCTTGGTCCGAAGCGGAACTGAAGCAGACGGCGACGATGTACCGATTGAACTCACGTCCGGGGGAATTAGACGTCGAGCATTATCTTCGGATCGATAACACGAACTTAAGTCCGGAAGAGACAGCGGCACAGATTCAACAAGCATTTGACCTATGAAAAAGCGAGTCCCCACATGGGAACTCGCTTTTCTCATGCCCACCATTCGGGGCGTTCATAGTCGACCAACACCTGTTTTTCGAGGAGGCGTGGTACAAGGTATGAGGTGACGTTCGGAAGACGATCATCGATGTCGGCCGGATGGACCATCACTTCGATGGATCGTCCTGGTTCGATGGCGTCGAGCGTCGCATGGGAGACACCGTCCGCATAGAACTGATCACTGAACCGTTCGGTCACCCACAAGTCTCGGCGTGACCCGAGCGTCGTTAAGGCCCGAAACGTCGTGTCATATTCTTCAGCGAGACGAATGATGACGTCATGCAGAACCGACCAACCGTGAATGTGATGGTGGCTGTCGAGATGGTCGAGTGGAAGTCCTGTCGCAAGGAATGCCTCGATTTGGGCTTTCCACTCCAGATAGACGAGTTCCGGGTCAGGCGAGTCTTCAGTCATGAAGCGGCTCGTGTAGCGGAACGTGCCATCTTCTTTCGTGAGGGGAGAACTCGTGTCGGCGAGCGGTTTGCCCCAAGACAAGACGAGATGGACCCCGACACGGAGCGACGGATGTTGTTTCGCGAGTCGGACCGCTTCCTCGACGGCATACCCGTTCATGATCATCGTCGCCGAATTGACGATTCCATTCACGTGACTGTCGAGTGTGCCGGCGTTCACACCCGTCGTCAAGCCGAAGTCATCGGCGTTGACGAGGACGAACGTTTTAAGCATTGACGAGACCGAGTGCCTGGTCGAGGACCAGATCGCCTTTCATCATCCCATACGCCATGTTATCGATGACCGCGACCGGGACGTCGACGGACGACTTGATTTTGCCTTCGAGGTAGCGGACTTGTGGTCCGATCAAGATGACGTCGACGTTCGACTGTTCTTTCAAGCGCGACTCCGGAATCGCGTCAATGGATGCGTCGAGTCCGCGTGCGGCAGCTTCCTTCCGCATTTTTTCCACTAAGATTGATGTCGACATTCCTGCCGAGCAGACGAGTAAGATGTTCATGTCGTTTCCTCCAATCGATTCAAACGGGTGATCATGTCAATCATTTCGACGGCGAGTTCTTTCACGGTCATCGCCGTCATAAGATGGTCTTGTGCGTGGACGAGGAGGACGCTCATGTCGCTCGTCGTCCCCCGTGCCTCTTCTTGTAACAGCTCCGTTTGTAGCTTGTGTGCGTCCAAGAAGGCCGCGTCGGCTTCTTTCAACTTTGCCGCCGCTTCGTCCGCTTCACCGCGTTTCGCGGCAGCGATAGCCTCGAATGCAGAGGAGCGTGCATTTCCGGCATGTAAGATAATCATAAACGAGAGTTCTTGGATGGTTTCGGTTTTCACGAAATCTTTTCTCCTTCCTCAGTAGCAGCTTTGTTTTTATTGATTTCGGCTGTCATCGCCTTCGCTCCTGCAATGACGAATGGAATATACATCGCTGTCGCAATCGACAAGTTGACGATTTGGAGCAAGACGCCGCGAACGCTACCGCCCGTTACCAAATAGCCACTGATGATTGGTGGTGTTGTCCATGGGACGATGGCGACTGTCTTCGGAACCATGCCTGTCGAGAGCGCGATATAAGAGACGATGGTGAGCGTGACCGGCACTAAGATGAACGGTACGAGCATGATCGGGTTCAATACGATTGGAAGACCGAAGATGACCGGTTCGTTGATGTTAAAGAGACTGGCTGGTGTCGACAGTTTTGCCACTTGGTGATACGGGTGATTCCGTTGTTTGCGGACGACGATGAAGATCGCGAGTAAGAGCGCGAACGTCGTACCCGATCCACCCATGAAGACGAACGCATCCAAGAACGGTTTTGTGACCGTGTACGGTACATCAAACGCTGACGTTCCAGCTTGGAAGGCAGCCAAGTTTTGCTCGATGAGCGGGAGATAGACCGGTTCGATGACCGAGCCGATGATGTTCGTCCCGTGAAGCCCGAAGAACCAAAGGATGTGGTTCAAGAAGGCGATGAGCAAGGCAGCCGGGAGTGAGTCGCCGAATCCTTGGAGCGGTTGTTGGATCGCTTTAAAGATGACTTCAAATACACTGAGTTCGACGACGAGCGTCATGAAGAGCTGGAATCCTGCGACAACCGTCAAGATGATCATTGATGGGATGAGCGCTTGGAATGAACGTGTGACCCCGCCTGGTACACCTTCTGGCATCTTGATCGTCAGTTTCGTATTGATGAGGTAGCGGAACATTTCTGTAACGACAATCGATACGATGATGGCGACGAAGAGACCTTGTGCGCCGAGCCATGCGAAGTTGAGACCCCAGTCAGCAGTGACAGGTACGAGCATGATATACGAGGCGAGCGACAAGATCCCCGCCGCGAGCCCGTCAATCCCGTATGAACGGGCCAAGTTATACCCGATCGAGAAGGCGATCAGGAGCCCGAGTATCGCGAAGGACGCATTCCAAATGCTACCGCCAAGCCCTTGCCAATTACCTTCGCCGAACATACTGTTCATCGATCCGACGAAGTCGAGTGAGAGACCACCGATGTTGATGGCTGGGAAGTTGTTGATGAGGACCGCGAGCGACCCGACGATGATGAGTGGCATGACGGAAACGAATCCGTCACGGATGGCGACTAAGTGCCTTTGGGACCCGATACGTCCCGCGATTTCAATAAACTTGTTCATGAGTAAACCTCCTTCTTAAATTGGGGTAGGTACGCCTCGTGCGCTGTGAACAGCTCTTTAAGAAGCGGGTCGATCCGTTTCTCGTCCTGGATGAGCGGGTTCATGAGGCAGGCAAGGTAGGCGTCCTCGTACGTGCCGGATACAGCCGCTTGGATGGCGAGCTGTTCAAACGTTTTTAAGTTCGTGATGAGCCCACGGATTGGTAGCGGTAACGCGCCGATAGAGATTGGGCGAGGTCCCGACTTCGTGATGACGGCGTTCACTTCGATGACCGCGTCGTCTGGTAAATCTCGAATCGTGCCGTTATTGAGCGTGTTGACCGTCTGGATGTCACCGCGGTCGTTGTGAATCGAGTCCATCAAGTTGCAGGCGGCGTCTGAATAGTAGGCGCCTCCACGTTTTTCAAGCTCTTCCGGTTTGACGGCGAGATCGACGTCTTTGTATTTCTCGAACAACTGTGCCTCGACTTGTTGCACGACTTCGGCACGGGTGCCATTTTGTGCGTACGCCTCAAGATCTTTCTTCAACACATCTTTCGTCTGGAAGTAATACTGGTGATACGGGTTCGGTAACATGCCGAGTGACGATAGGAACGATTCGCTCCAACCGAGACCGACGATGTTCGCCGGCGAGTAATCGTTGCCTGAGTTGAGCGAGGCGAGGACGTCACTCGTCCGGTCCACGCCGTCGACCCATACGTGACGACCGAAGACGAAGTGGTTCAATCCGATAAATTCAATCGCGACTCGTTCGACAGGTGTCTCGAGGATCTCAGCGACCGAGTTTCGCATGTTGAACGGGATGTTGCATACACCGATGACCTTCTTATGAGATGAGTGCTTGAGTACGGCCTCGGTGACGATGCCCGCCGGATTGGTGAAGTTGACGAGCCAGGCATCCGGACAAATCTCGGCGACTTCATTTGCCAAGTCGATCAAGACCGGGATGGTACGGAATGCTTTGAATAATCCGCCTGCGCCGTTCGTCTCTTGCCCGATGAAGCCGTGCTTGAGCGGGATGCGTTCATCGAGCGCGCGTGCCTTGAGTCCACCGACCCGAATCTGTGTGGATACAAAATCTGCGCCGACGAGTGCGGCTCTTCGATCGAGCGTCCAACTGAGTGTGATCTCGGCGTTTGCTTTTTCAATCATCCGCTGAGCGAGACGACCGACAATCTCTAGTTTCTCCCTCCCTTCTTCGATATCGACGAGCACAATCTCCCGAACGGGGAACGTTGCTTGTCGATCAATCAATCCTTCGATGATTTCCGGGGTGTAACTGGACCCACCGCCGATGATGACGACCTTGACTGCCATGGTGCCAACTCCTCCTTTTGAAAGCGATTTCTTTTTGTCGTAACAAATATAACAAATGATACAACTTTCGGCAATATAAAAAATACAAATAATACAAATAAGTTTTTGTATTTGCATTTGTATGCTTGCTGTATCACAATAAAGGAACCAACCCAACGTAAAGGAGATGGAGACATGTCGCAATCGACGCTCCAAACCGCAATCAAGGATGAATTGTTGTCCCGCATCAAGAGTGGGCACTATAAAGAAGGGGAAAAATTTCCGACCGAATACGCGCTTTGCGAGGAGTTCGATGTGAGCCGGACGACGGTGCGTGGCGCCCTCAACCAGTTGACGACGGAAGGCTATCTGGTCCGTCAACAAGGTCGCGGGACGTTCGTCGCCGGGAAGAAAGTACAACAGACGTTGTCGTACACGCCGAACAACTATGCGGCCCAGCTTGCCGTTCAAGGGAAACGTGGGCAAGTCGCCTTGATCGACATCTCGGTCATCTCGGCTTCCGGTCAAATCGCATCGGTGTTTGAAGCGGAAGACAACGCCCCGATTCAAAAGATTGAGCGAATCCGTCATGCGGACGGGGAACCGACGCAGTATGAGGTCTCGTTCATCCCGTGGCAGATCGCACCGGGGATCACGAAAGAACAGGCGGAGCATTCACTCTTCCGGACACTAGCGGAGGTCCATGACGTTCATGTCGCGAAGACGACGGAGGCATTGGAGATTGCCTTAGCTGATGAGAAGGTGAGTGCGCTCCTCGACTGTCCACTCGGATCACCGTGCTTCCATATCGAGACGGTGACAGAGGATGAGTCGGGACGGGCGATTGAATACTCACGCTCCTACTTCCGCGGGGACAAGACGAGCTTCGTCATTGAACGGGATTATAACTAATAAAAGCGCCCGACTGTTTCGTATGGAAACGGTCGGGCGCTTTGTTCGTTTAACCTGTAACAAAAAGAAACATGGTCATTTTGAGTGTGAATGACTATGTTCAACAAAACTGAGTACGAATCTCTTATATTCGCAACAGCCGATTCCAGACTGCATTCTGGACCACCTCATCCACTCTTTTTTGTACACTATACATAGGAGGCGAGAGAAGCATGTCAATCATTGAATTCAAAGATGTGAGTCATCAAGACATCCTGCACCATGTGTCCGGGACGTTCCGGGAAGGACGAATCACGACGTTCGTCGGACCGAGCGGTGCCGGCAAGACGACGTGTCTGAAGCATATCAACGGATTGCTGTCACCAGACACGGGCACGATTCTTTTCAAGGGGGAAGACATCGCGGAGATGGACATCCTCGAACTACGAAAGAAAATCGGGATGGCGTTTCAAAGTGCGCCGATGATTCAAGGGACGGTGTACGACAACTTGAATCTCCCGAAAGCCATCTTCGACGAGACACTTGACCGCGACCGGGCTGCCGAATTGCTCCATCGCGTCGACTTAAATGAGGCGCTCCTCGACCAACCCGTCAAATCACTATCGGGTGGGGAACGGAGTCGGGTCGCCATCGCCCGGACGCTCGTCAATAAACCGGACGTGCTCTTACTCGATGAGATCACGGCGAGCCTTGATTACCGGACGGTGAAAGAGATCGAGCGACTCATTCGAAAACTGCAACAATCATATGGTGTGACCGTCATTTGGATCACCCATGACCTCGACCAGGCACGGCGGGTGAGTGACGACATGTGGTTCTTGAAGGACGGGGAACTACTTGCTTACGGGGACGCATCGTTCATCGATGAGTCGGACAATCCCGTCATCCAACGATTCGTCAGGGGGGAAGATTGATGTCATATATTGAACTCGCGACGGCGCTCATCTTCGTCGTCATCCCGCTCGCCTTGACACTCGTCCTACGACTTGGACTCGAGCGTGATATTATCATTGCGACCGTCCGCTCCATCATTCAACTGCTGATCATCGGCTATATCCTGACGTTCGTCTTTGAGAGCGACAGTCCGATTTTCATGCTGTTGATGATCCTACTCATGATTGTCGCCGCGACACAAAACATCCGACGGAAAGGGGACGGCATTCCGGGTATCATGTGGATCATCGTCTTGACGCTCGTGACGATCGAAGCGCTGACGATGGGACTCATGCTCGGGCTTGGTATCATCCCATTTGAGCCGGAAAAAGTCATTCCGATCAGCGGGATGGTCATTGGGAACAGCATGGTGTTGTCACTCCTGTTCTTGAATAAGTTCAAAGATGAGGTCGAGCGGAGTGACGATGTCATCGAACTCATTCTCTCGCTTGGCGGAACGCCGAAAGTGGCCATCGACCGCAGCTTGAAGAATGCGATTCGGACGAGTATGATCCCGACCGTCGAGGCCCAAAAGACGATGGGACTCGTCCAGCTACCGGGAATGATGAGCGGACTCATCATCGGAGGAGCCGACCCGATGGAAGCGGTCTTGTATCAACTCTTGATCCTGTTCTTGATTTTGACGACTGCCTCGATCTCGGCGACGCTCGTCGGCTATCTGGCGTACCCACGTTTGTTCAACGAGAAGATGCAGTATATCGGACTGACCTATCGGAAGGGGAAATGAGGCATGATCACAGGGATTCATCACGTCCAGATCACGATTCCAACTGGAGCGGAGCAAGAGGCGAAGGCATTTTACTGCGATTTTCTCGGTCTACGTGAAATCGAGAAGCCGGATTCATTGAAGGGACGAGGTGGATTTTGGCTTCAGGTCGGCGACCGTTCCGTTCATGTCGGGGCAGAGGACGATGTGGAACGACAGAAGACGAAAGCGCATATCGCGTACGCTGTGACGGATTTAGCTCATTGGAAGGAAGCGCTTCAAGAGAATGAGATTTCTTACTCCGAAGGCATCCCGATTCCAGGATTCGAGCGGTTCGAGTTCAGAGACCCGTTCGGCAATCGGGTCGAGATGATTCAAGAGCTCTGACGAAAGGGAGCATCCAAAGCGGATGCTCCCTTTGTCGTTCTTCAAGAAATACCAAAAAGGCGAGTCACTTGCTCCCATTCGGACGGGTAGGCGTTACTGCCATGATGCTCGTGAATGAGTGTCCCGTTCGTGTATACGCTGAGGCTCCACTGCGTACCATCTAGCGTGCGAACACCTTCCAGTTCTTCGAAGACGGTTGGCCACCAATTCGTTCCAAGCAGATGAAACGCGACACGCATCTGTTTCGCTTCCTCGCCCTCATAGTATTCGAATTCAAAGGGCTCGGTGATGGATCGGTCGGACCGCTCGATGTGACGAAGGACGGTGCCCCTCTCAAAAAAGGTGATCGTACTCACATCATACGTGCCGAACCCACCGACGCGGAAGATGACCTCGACCATCGATTCCTGAGGACGACCAATCGCCTGAAGGACGCGCTTTTGGAGTGGGTGTTCGACGAAAGAAGGAGGGATATGATAAAGGGCGCGAAACGTTTTGTCTTTCATGAAACTTCAACCTTTCTCGGGCATAAGATGCCCCGAGTATAGCGGAATCTTCCGGACGAGGGAGACAAAATAAAGTGCAAGGTACGAAAAAAGCACCTCTTGAAGAGATGCTTCGAGGTTAATACACTTCGTACGTCTGTCCAGTCTGCGCGCCTTCGACGCTCTTCACATAAGCGAGGGCAACCCGTTCACCCGGTACCGCCGCGTAACCACGGAAATAAGGACCATACGCATCGAGTGCTTCGACGAGGACGTTCGGACTGACGTTGTTGATGCGGATGCCCCGTGGCATCTCAATCGCCGCACCGGTCACAAATCCTTTGATGGCCCCGTTCGCTAGTGCCGCCGATGCGCCTTCTTTGATGGGGTCGTCCATCAAGATTCCACTCGTCAGTGTGAAGCTACCAACATCGTTCACATAATCGAGTCCGAGAAGGACGAGGTTGACTTGTCCTTTAATCTTGCTGTCGATACTCTTCTGATTATCTGCCGGCGTCATCTCGGAAAGCGGACCGAAATGCGTGCTACCCGCCGTACTGATGACCGCGTCGACCCGACCGACCGTTTCATACATGTGGCGAATGCTGTCTTCGGAAGTGAGGTCGACTTGCACGTCCGCCCCGTTACGTCCAGCCCGGATGATCGTATGTGTTTTCTCCAACTCTTTTGCGACGGCCTGACCGACCGTACCGCTTGCCCCAACGAGTAAAATTTTCATAAAGAAACTGCCCCTTTCGTCACGCTTGGATTCCACTTCAGAGTAGCGGATGGCGAGGACGTTCGGCAATCAAGTTGCCTCTGGCGGAACGACCGTGCCTTGATGGAATCGCATCTTCCAACGTCCGTCCACGAATACCCAAATCGAGCTACGGCGTGTTTCGCGATTCAATACCGGTTGAACGAGACGGTACGTCACCAAAACGTGACCTTCCGTCAACGGATGTAGCGTGAATTCGGATAACACAGCCTCAATCGGGTCAAGCTGGAGTGTCGTCTGATCCCAATCTTGATACAGCAACCGTCCCGAGCTACCGATTTCAAAGAAGTCGTCGGTCAACAGTTCACGCAATCGCTCCGTCGACTGCCTGACCTCCGTCGTCAATAACGCTTCTTCTAGTGTTTGAAGGTGATTTGCCAACTCGTTCATGTCACGACTTCCTCTCTTCGTTGATTCATCACGATGACGCCGAGGACGATCAACAAGAGACCGATTCCGTTCAACGCCGAAAGAACTTCCCCGTAAACAAACACCCCGATGAGTCCTGTCGCCACGGTCCCGAGTCCGGCCCAGATGCTATAGGCGATACTGAGCGGAATCGTCTTCAACACGATGCCCATGAGGGTGAACGACGCAGCGAAACTAACCAACAGAATGGCGCTCGGAACGAGATTTGTGAATCCATCCGACAGTTTCAACATCGATGTCCCGAGTACCTCAAATCCGATAGAAAAGAAGAGTAAAAGATAGGCTTGCATTCCGATTCACCTCACACTTTCATCAAGACGAGCCCGATGATGACGAGCCCAATCCCTGCAATTTTTTGACGACTGATTTGTTCCCGAAAGACGACGAACCCGATCACTGCCGTGAGTGCCGTCCCGACCCCGCTCCAAAACGCATACGCGAAGCTGAGCGGGATGGTGAAGAGGGCAAGTGATAAGAGATAAAACGCCGTCCCATAACCGAAGGCGACCCCGAGAATTGGGAGACGGCTCGTCGAGGTGGCGTTCACTTTCAACATGCTCGACCCGAACAGTTCCGAGGCGATGGCCCCGATCAAATAGATGAATCCCATATTACAACCCTCCTTGAAGCAACTCGTCACATGCTTCCCGAATGAGTGTCGCCGCACGGTCCTTGAACGATTCGCTATACCCATACAAGACAGCGAACCAAAAGCCGTCACAGAGAAGGCGAAGTTTTAAAATCGCATCCTGGTCCGGCCCGTCGACAGCGAAACGCTCGTCCCAACCGGTCGACACGTCACTCCAAATCGACTCGCTCGTCGCATCTTCTTGCGAGGAGATAAAGACGGCGACGAGGTCCATATCTCCGTGATCGACATCATCCAATGTCGCCAGTGCATAGGCACGGGTAAACGAATATGTACCGTCCGATAGATGGGCGGTGATTCGTTTCTCGAACGTCTCGATGGCGAATTCGTTCATCTGTCGCAATAAGTTGGCCTTATTGTCGAAATGATAGAGGACCCCGGCTTTCGTGATTCCTGCTTTCGTCGCCAATCGTTCGAGCGACAACTGACTGATCCCGTCTTCTCGAATCATCTGGGCGGCAGTCTGTAGCAACAATTGTTTTTTACTCATCCCATCACACCTCTCTTTACTTTACTGACCGTTCAGTAAAGTTAGTCTATCAAAATTTGCGAGGGGTTGTCGAGATAGAACGTTGATGGAATAATCAGGGAAAAGGGGGGCGTGACATGGGTTCACATTTGATGCATCTCGTCATCGCGAATGAGATGTTACCAGCGTTGTCGGAGGTGGATGAGGTCGCATTTTTGCTTGGAAGTCTCGCACCGGATGCAACGACAGAAAAAGAGGCATCCCATTACTACGCAGGACGCCATGATGATTTATCTCGTCGCTTGGATTTGTCCCAATATTGGATTGACAGCAAGGAGGAAGACTTCTCGTATCGACTCGGCTATTACGCGCATCTCGTCGCGGATGAGATCTGGTTGCAGGGATTCTATAAAGGTTGGTTGAAAGAGCTCATCACCCAGGACCCGTCAAAACAGGCGGCCTATTATGCGGACTTTGATGCGTACAATGCTCGGCTGTCGGAACGCCTCGGGACGTTCGATTTTGAACGCTTGAAAGGAAATCCAGAGCTCGTTGAACTGGTCGAGAAAGTCGAGCGGGACGCGGCGATGACGGAGGAGGGGACATACACGATGTTCCTCCCTAATCAATTGGATGGCTATGTCGATACGTGTGTCCGCCGTTGCCTCGAGATGGTCAAACGGAAGCGGGCGATGCTCGTATGAAGAGGCGATACGCATCACTCTACGCCACGCTCGGTCTCTTCCTATTGACGGTGATCACCTTCTTCACCTTGAACGGTCGGGTATTCCCGAATCTCGAATTGATGACGGTCATTTGGGTTTATCTCGCGATTGACATCGCCTTGTTCGCCACGTTGATTTGGGGACTGTTCATGAAGGATCGAATCATAAAAATGTACACACTTCTTGCGACAATCGGATTGATGATCCCGTTGTCGATTTGGATTTTCTTATTGCTGTTGGCGAACGGGATCTCGGAGGCATGAGTTGAATGACTGAGAACGAGAAAAAATTACCTTTTGTGGCGCAGACAGTCCCATTTTTGATTGGTTGTCTGATTTTCGGACCAATCGGATTGATTATCTTATTGTTTATTTGGAGACGCTTGGAACGCGATGAACGAATCATCTATTTGATCGTCTCTATCTTTTTCACGTTACTTGAGGCTCTCGATTATTTTACGGATGGCATAATCTATTACTTCGTTTGAGAAAGTGGATTTCCCACTTTCTTTTTTTGTGCGTGCATCTATAGAAAGAAAAATTTTCCTATCCGAATCTTGTCAAATTGACATTGCGTATCCACATTTTGTTTGTTATGCTACTTGATGAAAACGACAATGATAATCATTATCAATAATAACGAGAACACGAGAATAGACATACATAACCAACGTGGCTCGTTTTTTGGTGCGAGGATCATTGAAACTTACATACAGAGGAGATGGATGAAGTGGGGAAATTCAAGATTTCACTCATGTTGACGTTGCTCGTCTTCGTACTCGCCGCATGTGGCGGAACGAGTGAGACGAAGAAAGAAGAAAACGTCGACGGCGCAACAAAGACAGAGACGGTCGAAATTACAGACGCACATGGCGCAATCGAGGTACCGGTCAACCCGGAGAAGGTCGTCGCCCTTGATAACCGGACGTTTGAAACATTGGCAGCATGGGACATCGACTTGGTGGCGGCACCAATCGGACTCCTTCCAGCAGAGTCGCCATATGCATCAGACAAAGACATCGTGGACGTCGGCATGCACTTCGAGCCGAACTTAGAGGCGATTGCAGGAGTTGACCCGGACGTCGTCATCGTCGGTCAACGTTTCGCAGATTACTACGAGGACATTAAAAAGTTGGTTCCAGAAGCAGCGGTCATCGATTTGAACATCGAGATCCCAGAAGACTCAGGTACACCGGGTGAGATTTTAGTCAAAGGATTGACAGACACGACGCTCACACTCGGAAAAATCTTTGACAAAAACACAGAAGCTGAAGCCATCGTCGCTGACCTCGACAAGTCGATCGAAGACGCGAAAGCGGCATACAACGGAAAAGATACAATCATGTCGGTCATCGTATCGGGTGGAGACATCGGGTTCTCAGCACCGGTAACGGGACGCGTGTTCGGACCGATGTACGACATCTTCGGATGGGTCCCGGCCCTTGAAGTCGAGAAGAAGACAGGTGACCACGAAGGTGACGAAGTATCCGTCGAAGCCATCGCAGAAAGCAACCCAGACTGGTTGTTCGTTCTCGACCGTGACGCACCACTCGGTGACGCAGAAGGCGCAGTACCAGCAGAAGACGTAATCGACAACGCACCGGCGCTTCAAAAGACGACGGCTGTGTCGAAAGAGCAAATCGTCTATGCACCGAAAGACACGTACTTGAACGAATCGATTCAAACGTACGCGGAATTCTTCAACAGTGTCACGGAAGCGCTCGCGAAGTAAGGTTCCGTCATGCAAAAACCATTGACAGCCAGGGTTGAGACGATGTCTCAGCCCTCCTTTTCTAGATTGTGGACGAAGTCGTTCGTGTTCACCGTGATCATCGTCCTCGGTTTGGCGGTGCTGTCGCTCTTTACCGGGGTGTACGATCTGTCACGGACAGACGGCTTCGATATGTTTTGGATCACCCGAGTCCCACGGACGGTCGCCCTCATGCTGACGGGTGCGGCGATGGCGATGGCGGGGCTCGTCATGCAGCTCATCACGCAAAACCGACTCGTCGAACCGACGACGACGGGGACGCTCGAATGGGCGGGACTCGGACTGCTCACCGTTTACTTACTTGTACCGGCACCGAGCCTCATGATGCGGATGACCGGGGCGATCGTCTTCTCGTTTATCGGGACGATGGTCTTCTTCTGGTTCTTACGTTCGGTCAAACTTCGTTCATCGCTCATCGTGCCAATCATCGGGCTCATGTTAGGGGCGGTCATCTCCGCCATCTCGACGTTCCTCGGTCTATTCTTCCGAGCAAGCCAGGCGATCGAGGGCTGGTTCGTCGGTTCGTTCGCCTCGGTGCAAATCGGGCGCTACGAGTATCTATGGGTCATCATCGTCGTGACGGTACTCATCTTCTTACTGGCGAATCGCTTGACGCTCGCGGGGTTAGGTGAAGACATCGCGACGAGTCTCGGCGTGAACTATAACCAGCTCATGATGATGGCGACGGGGCTCATCGCCTTATCGGTCGGTGTCGTGGCGACGGTCATCGGGAATTTACCGTTCCTTGGACTCATCGTCCCGAACCTCGTCTCGATGTTCCGCGGGGATGATTTGCGCAGCAACCTTCCATGGGTCTGTCTTGTCGGGATGGGTGCGATTCTCGTCAGTGACTTGATTTCACGGACAATCATCATGCCGTTCGAACTCCCGGTCTCACTGATTCTCGGGACGGTCGGGGCAATCGTCTTCATCATGATCTTGATGCGACAACGGAAGAAGGGAGGGGTTCGATGAGTACGGTCATGGAACGAGACGGTGTCGAAGTATCAATCGGGGAATTGAGAGAAGAACGTCATGCTTCAGCGTTTCAATCGAAACGGGCGAGCAGACGCTATTGGCTCTTCTTAAGTGCCTTCATTCTCGGCGGACTGTTGTGTGCGCTCGGGCTTCTCCTTTATAACAATCCGGTCCCGATGGACTCTCCGTCATTCGTGCCGGTCGTGGAACGGCGAATCGTCGCCATCGTCACGATGTTGATTGCGGCACTCTGTCAAAGTCTTGCGACGGTCGCATTCCACTCCGTGACGAACAACCGCATCATCACGCCATCGCTGCTTGGATTTGACGCGCTCTATTCGACGATTCAGACGAGCATGGTGTTCTTCTTCGGGGCCGGGGCGTTGATCGGCTTCTCGGGGACAAGCGCCTTTTTGACACAGGTCGGCCTCATGGTGACGATGAGTCTCCTCCTTTACGGATGGCTCTTGTCAGGGAAATACGCCAACCTGCAGCTCATGCTGCTCATCGGGATCATCATCGGGACGGGTCTGAACTCGGTGTCATCGTTCATGCGCCGTATGCTCGCCCCGTCCGAGTTCGATATCCTGCAGGCACGACTGTTCGGTTCGGTGACGAATGCCGACGTGGCGTACTTTCCCATCGTCATCCCGATCGTCGTCATCGCCGGGACACTCTTGTTCCTGTTCTCGAATCGATTGAATATCGTCGCACTCGGTAAGGACGTCGCGACGACGTTCGGGGTGAACCATCGGAGGAGCGTCATTTACACGCTCGTCCTGATCTCACTCCTCATGTCCGTCTCGACTGCGCTCATCGGACCGCTCACGTTCTTCGGATTCTTAGTCGCGACGCTCAGCTATCAGGTCGCCTCGACGTATGACCATAAGTACGTCTTTCCGATGGCGTTCGCCCTAGGGTTCTTCGTCCTGACGAGTGCATATTTCTTTATGTATCACATATTCCAGACGCCAAGTGTCGTCTCCGTCATCATCGAACTGTTCGGCGGACTCATCTTCTTGGCCGTCATTCTAAGGAAGAGGTCGCTATGATTCAAATCGAACAAGTCAAAAAATCGTATACAGACGATGTCCACATTGGACCGCTCACGCTCGATATCCCGAAAGCCGGATTCACTTCATTGATTGGACCCAACGGAGCGGGCAAATCGACGACGCTCATGATGATTGGACGATTGCTCAACTTAGACGAGGGACAGATCCAAGTCGCCGGCATGGACGTGTCGAGCACGAAGTCGAAAGACTTGGCGAAAATCATCACCATCCTGCGCCAAGAGAACCACTTCGTGACAAGGCTCACGGTCCGACAACTCGCCGGATTCGGGCGTTTCCCTTACTCGAAAGGGCGCCTCACGAAAGAGGACGAGGCCATCATCTCGAAATATATCGACTTCCTCGACTTGACCGCGCTTGAGAACCGCTATCTCGACGAGCTCTCAGGAGGACAAAGGCAGCGTGCCTATGTGGCCATGGTGCTCTGTCAGGAGACGGAATACGTCCTCCTCGATGAACCGCTCAACAACTTGGACATCGCTCGTTCGGTACAGATGATGGAGTATTTACGCCACGTCGCCGACGAGTTCGGACGGACAATCGTCACAGTGCTCCACGACATCAATTTCGCGGCGAAATACTCGGATCGCATCTGTGCGATGAAAGACGGACAGATCGCTGCGTTTGGAACGGTCGATGAGATCATGGACGCGAAGATTTTATCCGAAATTTTTGAGACGAAACTGGAAATCATCGAAGGGCCGTATGGGCCGATTGCGGTGTATTAACGAAAAGGAGAATTCACATGAAAATTGACTGGACACCAATCACCAAAGTCGTGGCCGAGGCACCGGATACATACACGTTCCATCTCGCCTTGCCACCTGAGTTCACGTGGCAGGAAGGGGCGCATACGCATCTCGCGCTCGAAGGGTTCAACGCTGGGGACAAGCCGGACCGAAGTCTCGTCCGCCATATGTCGATCTCGACATTGCCGCACGAAGGAGCGATCGGGATCACGACCCGAATCAAGACCGAATGCTCGACGTTCAAATCGATCCTTCGTGACATGGTACCGGGGGATAAGGTCGCCTTGTTCAAGACACATTCGAACGTCCCACTCGAACGGAGTGGGAAGAACGTCTACCTCTTATCGGCGGGTGTCGGACTCGCGACATTCCGTCCGGTCGTCCTCGAGTACTTGGCGAACGGGGAAGGTGTTCCGCATCTCCATTCGTTGAACGTCGATTCGTCGAAGGCGTATCTGTTCGGTGACGTCTTCGAATCGAACGAGCACTTCACGTCAGAATTCGTCCCGAGTCGGAAAGACTACTACGAACGCGTGGAGATGATGGCATCCGACAAGGACGCCTTGTTCTATATCGTTGGTAGTGATGAGCTGTTGCGTGAAACGATTCAGGTGCTCCGGTCGAACGGGGTGGCATGTGACAACATCAAGATCGACAAGCATGATTTTCAACGAGAAGACTTTTTAGGTTGATACTCAAACCGGGGACACGTGCCCCGGTTTTTTCGTGCACAACTTGACGAATCGTTCGAAGATCCCACGTCCATCCGGGGTCCCGATCGACTCGGGATGGAACTGGACACCGTACGTCGGATGGGTCGGGTGTTCGAGTGCCATGATGACACCGTCTGTCGTCTCGGCCGTGACGGTCAGTTCGGTCTCTTGTACGACGAGCGAGTGATAGCGCATGACGTCCATCGACAATCCTTCGAAAAGGACGCCTGGCACCGTATTGATCCGTGAGACTTTCCCATGCATCACCTCGTTCGCCCGACCGACGATCCCGCCGAACGCCTCGGCGATGACCTGATGACCGAGACAGACCCCGAGAATCGGGATGTAACCGGACAATTGTCGCACGACCGCGAGCGAGACACCCGCGTCTTGTGGACCACCGGGACCAGGGGAAAGGATGATGCCACTCGGGTTCATGCGACGGATTTCTTCTATACCATGTTCATCGTTCCGGATGACGCAGACGTCACTGAAGCGAGCGACGTCTTGATAGACGTTATACGTGAACGAATCGTAGTTGTCGATGAGGAGAATCATGCGAACACCTCCAAAAGGGATTTGGCTTTATGCAGCGTTTCTTCATATTCCGATACCGGGTCTGAGTCATAGACGATGCCGGCGCCGGCTTGGACGTGGGCCGTGTCACCTTGGACGACCATCGTCCGGATGGCAAGGGCGAAGTCGAATCCGCCCCGGACGTCGAGATACCCGACCGCCCCGGCGTAGACTTCTCGTTTCACCGTCTCGAGCTCGTCAATCAACTGCATCGCCCGAATCTTTGGAGCTCCGGAGACGGTCCCGGCTGGAAGACAGGCTCGGAGCGCATCGATCGGGGTCACATCGTCACGTAAATCCCCTTCGACTTCGGAGACGAGATGCATCACGTTCTTGAATCGTTCGAGCTCGATGTGTTTCGGGATGGTGACCGTGCCGACTTTGGCGACCCGTCCGATATCGTTCCGTCCGAGGTCGAGGAGCATCCGATGCTCGGCGAGTTCTTTCTCGTCTTGAAGGAGTGACTCCGCGTGACGCATGTCTTCCTCGACGGTCTTCCCACGAGGGCGTGTCCCGGCGATCGGGTTCGTCGTCACTTTGCCGTTCTCGACCCGGACGAGACTTTCAGGAGAAGCACCGAGGACGATCGCTTCCCCGAGGTCGATGTAGAACAAGTACGGACTCGGATTTTGTTTCCGCAGCGTCCGGTAAAAGTGGAACGGGTCCCCGGTGAACGTCGCGTCGATTCGTTGCGACAAGACGAGTTGGAACACCTCGCCCGCAAGGATTGCCTCTTTCGCCTGGAGCACACGGTCGATGAATTCGTCCTTCGGCGTCAAGATGCGCTCGCTCGTCCGGACGACCGGTTCGAGGGCGTGCGTCTCCGGAGTCTCGAGCTGTTCCTGGATGGACTCGAGTCGCATCGTCGCATCCGTCTCGCTCGTATCGATCAAGATGACCTGTTCCTCGAGGTGGTCGTATAAGACGACCGTCTCATAGCGTTGGAAGAGGGCGTCCGGCAAATCACGCGTCACGGTCGGCGTGTTCGGGATCGGTTCATACACCCGAAGCAAATCATAGCCGATATAGCCGACGGCACCGCCTATGAACGGGTATGGGGCAGTGAAGTCGTCACGTATGATGCGTTCGGATAAGGCATGGAGCGGGTCGTCTGCATAGATTGTCCCCGTTGCATCTGTCACGTCGTTCCCATCGACTCGGATCGTCTCGACCGGGTTCGCCGCGATGATGGAGTAGCGACCGTGCTTGCCTTCCGCGCGACTTTCGAGTAATACCTTTCGTTCACCTTGTAGTCGGTGGAAGATTGCCACCGGTGTGAGTTCGTCACCATTGATGATCCGTTGTTGCATTGAAAGAACCTCCTTATAATGGGTAATAGAAAGGGGATATGCCGATGTCAGTCTTACGACCTGACCAATTTTCAGGTGAAGCGTTGACCGAGCACATCGAACTCGAGGACACGCTGTCACCTTACGTTGATATCAAATCCTATGAACTGAATCTTGAATATTTTGAGGCAGTCGTTCGTCATGCCCAGCAATTGTTTGATGCGTTGTTCGAAGAGGGCGACCCCATCCGGATCGTTTGGCATGTATATGGACAGCCCGTCAAACCGACCCTCTTGTTCCGTTATATCCGAGACAAATCGGTGCGCTTCAAGACGGCCGCCACATCGTGCACATTCGAGGACGAACCGTTATGGATGTTCACCGTGCCGGTAGCAGACAAGTCCGAAATCCGTGTGCGACCACTCCTCGAGGCGATTTGTTATCAAGATTTTTATACAAAATCAAAGCCTCGTTTGAACGGAGAGTTCACAACGTATCCGTTCGTTCAGTTCATCCACGAACGAGAGGGTCACGTCTTGTTCGTATACGATGACCGCGGTGCATATATCCGTGGTACGTCACCAGCCCACCTCCAATCGCTCAAACAAAAAATCTCCTCGTCCCGCATGCCCAATTGGACATGAAGGACGAGGAGATTCCCCGTGTTGCCACCTTCGTTGAAAGACGCCTTGTCTTCCCACTCATCGCGAACCATCATTCGCTGTCCCCGATAACGGGAGGACCCGTCAGAGCCTACATGTCGGTCTGAACGCTCAAAAGCCCATTCACGCAAGGCACGACACCGGTTCGCATCGACCACCGGCTTTCTGAAGACGTCCCTTCGCGCTACTCTTCTTTCTCATCGCGAGTTCGTATGAATGTTATCGTTACTTTAACGGGATAAAGATGCATTGTCAAGCATCATTTGACCGAAGCGTGCCCCACCTGACGTTTCCCGATGAACGTGAACGTGATCCCCAATGCCAAAAGGGGAAGGAGCCACCACTTCGTAAAGAAGAAGAGGATGCCCCGATACATAAACCACTCCATGCCCAAGTAGGCGAAGAGCGTGATCAAGGGAGCGATAGACAAGCGCTTCAAGTGCAATGCGATGGCGACCCCTAGTCCGATCGTAAACGTTGGAACGATCACGAGTTGCCATAGGAACGGATCGATATAGTGAAACATGGAGAGTCCTCCTTATAACGAGTAATCACGACACATCAGGCAGATTTTTTTGTTTTCAACAATCCGACGAAGATGAACGAGAACAAGAGCGAAATCAGCGGGAAGATGACATTCCACGAACTGAGATGGCTGACATCGAACGGACTGTGGTCATAATAGACGGCAAAGTACGTCAATTCGATGATGGCGTTCAACAAGAACGTCACCACAGGGCCGACCCAAACCCGTTTCATGATCATGGCGACCACGACACCACCACCGATGGTGAGAAACGGGACGATCACGAGTTGCCATAAGAACGGGTCGATATATTGAAACATGGAGCATCCTCCTTATAACGATTTGTACCCTAGGAAGTACGGGCGCCACATCGGGTCATGGATCGAGTTGATTTGAAGCATCTCGCCCCCGGCATGGATGAAGAACTCATCATCGAGCATGATGCCGATGTGCGATGGACCGGATTTATACGTGCCGGCGAAGAAGACGATGTCCCCGCGACGGCCACTCGTGATACCCGTCCGTTTGTTCTTGAAATGGCCGCTATGCCAGTAACCTGACACGTTGGTGCGACCGCCGATTTTACCGGCTTGATTCGTCGCGTAGTGGATGAGACCGGAACAGTCAAAACCGCCGTTCAGCGGAGACTGTGAGCCCCACGTGTACGGTGTCCCGAGATGTTTCACCGCGACGGCAATCATGCGTTCTTTTTGTGAGTTGTCCCGTTTCTTCAACAAGGCATCTCGTTTGATGCGGATGTCTTTCGTCTTGACGTAGACGGGACGCCAGTCGTATTGGATGAGGTACGAGTCGCCACTCTTTCCACGCGGGTAGATGCGACGTCCGGCATCGAGATACCCAATCGGACGGGTGTCGTTCGGGTTGGCGTAGAACGGCGTCTTCTTCGTCGTCCCATAGTGGGCGGCCGTATAGACGCTCGCCCGTTGAATCGCCTTCGGTTTCGTCTCGGCGATATAGGGGTTCAACACGTACACGCGTTTCCCGGACGGAAGACGGACGTGCCAGAAGTCGGCATCAATCGAGCGGAGCCCGACGAGTTTTGTCCCACGGGGCAGAGTGCCGGCCGGACGACCGTACGCGACGTCAGCCGAGAAGTAAGGTGTCCCGTTGAACTGTGTATAGAAGACCGTTCCTACCTTCGGCTTCGCGGTCGGTTTCGAGACAGCGAGGTAGCCAGTCGCGACATAGCGATAGGCTCCGTTTAATCGGATGCGCGTGTAGTAACCGCTCGTCCCATATGTCTCGATGAGCTGACCTCGTTTCAATGAACCGACTTGTTTCGCGATTGAGGTCGAGGCGTATACTTCGACCTCGTTATAACGGCTGTATCGTTTCCCTGTCGCTTCGAAGCGAGGTGGTTTTTTCGTACTCGTCACGCTCGTCGGGACGAAGTAATAGTTCCCTTTCGTGAAGATGCGGGTATAGCTTCCACGGGTGCCATAGATGTAGACGAGCTGACCCCGCTTCAGGGACAAGGTCGTCTTGGATGATTTCATCGTCCGAGCATAGACCGGTGTGTTCTTCGTGATGTACCGTTGTCCGGTTTTAAGATAAGGTGGCTCCGTCATCCCAAGCGATGCGGATTCGACGAAGACATATTGTCCGTTGTAATAGACACGGGTGAAGAGACCGTCTGTCCCATAGATGCTGACGAGTTGACTCCGTTTGAGTGAACCGACGACTTGCTTCTTGTCTGTGTCTAAATAAATCGATGTCTCTTTTTGAGCATAACGGCTCCCCGTTTTAGCGTAGCGGGGCATCTTGGCAGCGAGTGCGTCTCGCTTCATATACACGTACATGCCATTTTGATAAAGGCGGGCCATCGAGCCATTTGTGCCATATACACTTACTCGTTTGCCCCGGACAATCGTCCCGACGATCTCTCCGTCCTCATTCATATAAGAGGATGTCGTCAAGACGAATTGCGAGTCCGTCTTGAACGGGATTCGATTTGTCATCGAGAGCGGGATGTATCCGACAGTTCCATTTAGATCGACACGCATCTGTCCGTCGATGAGGAAGCCGTTCAAGGTTTGACCGGCTTCAAGCGGAGTCATGGTTCCACCATCTGGTGAAGACGAGAGAGTCGCTCCCTCTTTTGCGTAGCGGGTCACTGCCGCCGGGACCGTCTCTCCGAGAGCGTCACGGGAGACATATGTCCCATCCGTCGTGAGGAGAAGGTCGCCTTCGATGTCGAAGACGTCGACCGCTGTCCCGATGGCGAGTGTTGCGACTACATTTCCGGCAGCGTCGCGTGCATCCGTCTCCGTATGGACGTAACGGGTGACAGCGTATGATAAGGCGTCGTTTCGGACGAATCCTTTTTGTGAAGCGACGGTGACGGACGTATGGGTCTCGGTCACCTCATGGACATCCACACGCTCCGCTTGGTCTGTGACCAGGAGGACGACCGTTTCTTCTGGATCGGCATAGAGGGTCGTGCCGGCACGAAGCATGGCCTCAGACCCGACCGCTTGAGCGGTGAGTGTCCAATAGAAGGTAAAGAGAAAGAGCAAAATGAAGATTCGTTTCAACATTTCCACCTCGATTCATTAAATTTACAGTTTTTAGTATATACATAGTGGAGATGAAAAAGGTTGCTTATTTCGATAAAAGGGAAATGATTGAAGGAATCCGTGCTCAGCATTCCACTCGTTCGTTTGCGACCATCTGTGCTATGATGGACGGGGAAAGGAAGGGACAACTATGGAGACACTCAACATGAAACAACTTTCTGACGACCGATCGGCCCATCAAGTGGCCGGCGATCTCGACGCGATGCGGGCGCTCATGCACGACTCGTTCCGATATGTCGATTCGAGCGGGCGTCAGTTCGATAAAGAGACGTTCTTAGACCAGTTCGTCGACCCGACAGCGATTCAATGGATCGCACAGGACACGGTCACGTTCGATGAGACGGTACGCGGTGACCTCGCCGTCGTCCAACTCTTGCTCGAGGAGAAATTTATTCTCGGCACGAACGCGTACGAAGGTCGCTTCTGGATGCTTCATCTTTATATGAAAGAAGATGGCGTCTGGTTATGGCAAGGCGGACAAGCGACGATGATAAACGAAGGATGATAAGCGTTCAGACACTCCGAATCGATGGAGTGTCTTTTTTATAAAATGAAGGAAATGTGAATTTGAAAAATATATGCCTATTTTAGAAAAATTATGTACCCTTTTGAAAAAGGACAGATTATAATAATTTTGTAAACGATTGTCATTATTCTTGAGGGGGACCCTACTTATTATGAAACAACCGAAATATGCAGCACTTTTCCTAGCTACCACACTCGCATTCGGAGGTATCGCGCCTTCGACAATCGTCAACGCAGAGACGACGGAAGACGTGACTGCTCCTGACGCACCGGTATTATCGGCACCACTCCACACGTCGACAACACTCACGATTACTGGTGAAGTGGCTGCGAAAGCGGAGATCTTGATCAACGGCAAGACATACGTCCGTACAATCCTCGAAGGTGGCGAGACCGTCTTCAAGATGTCACCACAGTCGGTCGGCAAGGTCATCGACGTCCGTCTCGTCGACGCGAGCGGCAACGTGAGTGACACGACGCGTGCCATCGTCGCCGAAGACCCGAACGCACGTCCAGACGCACCAGTCATCAAACCGTTGACGGAGACGTCACGTGAAGTACGCGTCGTCGGGGAGCCGGGACAATATGTCGAGCTCTCGATCGGCAGCAGCACGTATAAAGGGAAGTTCGATGCGAACGGGCTCTACCGTCGTGGCATCGCACCGCAACCGGCCTACTCATGGCTCTCGGCGAAGACGATTTCGACGAAAGGCGCGACGAGCGACGTCTCGAAACGTAGCGTCTACACAGACCGCGTCGCACCGAGAACGGCGACATTGACACAGTCCGTGACGGCAGCATCATACGGTGTCTTCGGAAAAGCCGAACCGTATGCGACGGCCGTCGTCAAGATTGGCACGAAGTCATACACGGCACCGGTCATGTCGACTGGGAAGTTCATCGTGAAGATCCCGCGTCAAGCGATGGGGCAGAAGATGTCACTCGTCATCCGTGACGGCGCAGGCAACGTCAGCCAATCGAAGACAATCACAGTACAGCACGCGCTCTACAACAACTTCCATCGTGTCTACATGGATGGTATGAAGTTGACGGTTCATAAAGAAGTCTTCTATGCAGATGCGACGACGAAGTACGCGGACACGTTCGTTCCACTCTTCTTCGGACATCCATCGAAGTCGGGCCTCGGGTTCCTTCTCAGCAGTTACACGGAGGATGGCTCGGTCGCTGGATTTGAGAAGTTGACGCTCCGTGTCGGTCGTGCGACCTATTCGCAAAACATCGACGAATATGATGTTTATTATGACGAGTTCGACGACGGCTCGGTCGAAGAGTCATACTTGTTCGAACCAGATGCGAAACTCATCAGCTTCGTCGACAAGTATGTCCGTCCAGAAAACCGGATCACGGTCATCGTCCAAGGAACGGACTACGACCTTGAGTTCAACCTATCGGGTGCGGAGAAACGCGCATTCATCCAATCCCTCCAATACGCAGGATACTAATTCTTTAGGACCGGTGGAGACACCGGTCTTTTGTATGCACGGATTCGATTCTCTTCTATATAAATGAAGTGGCGGCTGCCATCTGCCACCCAGGAAGAAATAATTCCGAAATCTTTTTGTTACATTTTTGAAACATAAACCGATAAATAACGTAGAACAACGTGGAGCCAAGTGCTTCACTATTTAAGAAAAGAGGGAAAAGGTATGAAACAAGCTTTGCAACGCCTCGTTGCATTTGTATCGGTCCTTGCGCTCGTCGTGTCGCTCGTCCCAATGCGGACGATGGCAGCTGGCGCGGCCGATGTGAGCGGGGCCACATTACTTACACCAGGACAGACTGTCGACTTCACGACAGGGACAGATCCGGTGAACACGTATTGGTTCAAGATGGAGCGAGAAGCTTCAGCTATGACACATATGGAGATTGCGATGGAAGCGTCTGCCGTGACGAACATCTCGGTCTATCCGAGCGCTGAGACGGCAGCGGCCGATGAGACGTTCGATCGCTACCGGGCGAGCGCTTCTCCGGACGCAGAGACGTCAGTCGCAAAAATCCAATTCCCATACGCATGGGAAGGTCCATATTACATCAAAGTGGAATACATGCCACTCGAGACAATCGATGAAGAGGGCGCGGTGATTCCACCGACAGCAGCAGATGTCTCACTTGGTTATAAATCAGTGAAACTCCCAGTGAAGTATGAAGAAGGAAACGGAACGATGTGTCCGGTCGAATCGTTGCTCCCGATGCCAGAAGACGGTGGGTTGCTTGATATGATTCGTCGCCTGCAAGAAGAGATCCTTGGTGGATCGAAAGAAGGGCGTCAATTGGAGGCACTTTACTACAAGTCGTCCCCGTACATCGTCCGCAAGTTGGCGTTCGACAAACAGAAACGCGAAGAGGCGTTGACGGACCTTCAGACGTTACGTCCGCTCATCGCGTCACTCGTCAACAAAGAAAGTCACACTATCACGAAAAATGAAGCGGCTGCAATCAACCGCATGCACGCCTTGGTCAAATCAAGCGTACCGAGCGGAATCAAGTCGGATGTCAATGACTTGGCTTCATCGGTCGATATGACACGCCTCGCTGGCTCGACGGTGGAAGACGTGTTCGCACAGATTGGAATGGAGCTTCAAACGGTGGATACACCGCGTTATATCGTCAAATACAAATCACAACCATCGACATCGATCGGCAAGATGAACGCGATGACGGATGTATCGGCAGAGCGTATCTCGATCGGTCGTCCGGGAGACTATTTCGCGCTCGTTGACGTCGAGTCGGCAAGCACGAAGATGCAAGCAAAAGCGAAAGCGACGTTGAACGCCGATTCGAACGTCGAGTTCATCGAGCCAGTCCAGACGTACAAAGCGTTTGCGACAGATTCGAGTTATGAGTATCAATGGGCAATCAATGAAAAATCAGTCCTTCAACCGATGAAGTATGCGGGTGTCGGATTAGAAGGCTATGAGGCACTCCGCCTTCCAGGTCGTTCAATCAAAGTAGCCGTACTCGATACAGGTGTAGATGATCGTCTGCTCGACTTTAAAGGAAAAGTCGATGTCGCGAACGGAAAAGACTTCACGGACCCGAACGGGGATGGAAGCTCTCGAGATGAGAACGGTCACGGGACGCACGTGGCAGGTGTCATCGGGGCAGTACGAGACAACGGTGTCTCGATGCGCGGGATGGTGCCGAACGTATCGATCCTCCCGGTTAAAGTGCTCGGAGCAGACGGGACGGGTGACACGGATCAAATCGCACTTGGAATCAAATATGCGGTCGACGCTGGAGCAAAAGTCATCAACATGAGTCTCGGTGGCGGCGAAAGTCGTACGATCGGTTACATGTTGAAGTATGCCTATGACCGCGGTGTCGTCGTCGTTGCAGCGACGGGGAACGAAAGTGAACCGGAAGTATCTTATCCGGCCTCTTCGAAGTATACAATCTCGGTCGGAGCGACGAACTCCCTCGGAATCGTCGCAGATTACTCGAACTTCGGATACGGCGTCGATGTCGTGGCACCAGGTTCGAAAATCGCAAGCCTTGTCCCAGATGGGAATGTCGTTTATTTGGACGGCACGAGCATGGCGACTCCACACGTCGCTGGCGTCGTGGCCCTCTTAAAATCACAACACCCGACCCTCTCGGTCGAGTCGATCCGTACGCTCTTGCAACGGACGGCTGACCCGGTCGCCTTCTCAGGCGGAGATGTGCCGGAAGTACCGGTGGATGAGGAAGACGAATGGGCATTTGAAGACATGAGTGTCGAGTTCTCGTTACCAGTGGCGTATTACGACGTGTTAGGCGGTTACGGGAAGGTGAACCTTCACCGCGCCGAGTCGATGCTCCGTTTGAACGCGAACCGTGCGGTCGTGGCGGAAAATGCAGCAAACTTCAAAGTGAACGTGAAGTCTGGCACGGTTGTCTCTGTATATAACGGCGATCAAGTCGTCGGACGCGGGACAGCGAAGCAAGCGGTCGCATCGTTCAAGATGAAACCACAACCTGCAGGGACAGTCTTGCGCGTCGTTTACACGAACGGCAAGTATCAGTCGACGGAACGGTTGATCGTGGCGGCGGGCAAACGTCCGGCTAGCCCAGCGGTCACAACGCTCCGTGCTGGCGCGAGAGCGGTGTCTGGTAAAGCGACACCGGGTATGACGGTTGTCGTTCGCAATGCGCAGCGTCAATTGTTCGGGACGGCGATGATCCGTCCGGACGGCACGTACAGCGTCAAGACGCGGGCTCTCCGTAAAGGAGAATCGATCTACGTCCACGTGGAAGATTTGAACGGCCGTGCCGGACAAATGACACGTGCGATCGTCAAATAAGCTAGTTACAACGGGAGACGGGTATGCCGATGGGCATATCCGTCTTTTTGTATGGAGTGAATGCAACGGACGAGGTGACCTGACAAGGTTCGAATGATGGAAAAGTGGTTCTCGCAGAGAAAAGGCCGTCATGAGGATACGATTCGTCTGTAATCGGATGGGTCGAAAGTCCTCACGGCACGAGAGAAGGTTGAAACGAGAGGCGCAGATGCCTAAAATGGAACATACCCGTTACTTTTGGATAACTTTGGTTTTGTTAAACAGGTCAATGATTTTATGATTTGGAAATAACTAAGGTAAACATTGGACTTTGAGAATCGCCATTGTAAATTAAATACTAAAGGTAATTAATGGTATAAAAATGGTTTTCAACTATTATTTCCGCTAAAAACGCATGAAATCAACAAAAATCGACGTGTTTCGACATTTCCAAAAAAGGTAAATCCAAAAATGAATTAAACTAAAATCTCCAAAATTCAAAAACGTTACCATTTTTGCGAAAAAAAACGCTTGTGTCGCTTGGAAGTGTTATGTATATTATGGATGTAAGGTTTTCCAAGAACAGTCTTGGTAAATTGTTCAAGATGATTCTTGCAAAGACTTCTACCGGGGGAGAACGCCCGGTCTAAAGAAGAGTCGGTTACATAATCATTAGTACTTTATTCATTGTTATGGATACATGACTCCGAACGAGATCGGTTGGGCGAGGACGGTAGAAAAACCTATCTACCTAAGGGAGGATTTACATCAGATGGCTAAGAAGAAACAATTCGTTACTGCAGCGGCAGCGTTCGCAGTAGCAGCATCAGCAGTAGCGCCTGCAATCACAGCAGACGCAGCATCAACAACAGTCCAACTTTCATCGGACTACGTACGCGGCGGGGACCTCGACGCGGCACTTGACAAAGAGTACAAAGGTAGCGAGATCTACTGGTACAAATCGTCAGTCGACATGAACAAACTTGGCGTGTTCCAAACTGCTAAAGGTTTTGTAAAAGGCCAAGGCATTCGCGTTGAGAAAAAACTTCGCGTCTTGAACCACGCACAAGATATCCAACCTGAAGAAATCGTCCTCGAAGAAGGCGTTCCTGCATCAGGTCTTCGTATTCAGCCAGTTCTCTTCGCAGACGGCGTGAAATACAACAAAGTTGTCACATACGCTGGTTTCTCAACTGAGAAAGCTGGAGAGTTCGAAGGAACATTCACTTACTCTAACAAAGCATTCGGCGTTGTAACTAAAACAGTTAAATACAAAGTTGTGAAATCAGAAGTTGAAATCTCAAACGTTTCTTCTTCAGTAGATCAAGCAGCTGAAGTTCTCTCAGTCACAGCTGACGTGAAGAACCTCAAAGACGGTGAAAAAGTTGAACTCGTTGTTTACCCAGGTAAAGACATGTCAGCTACACCAATCAAAACAGACGCAACTGTCAAAGATGGCAAGTTGACTGTTTCTCAGAAACTTCCTGCTGGAACTCACTCATTCCAACTCGTTTCTGGTGAAGTGAAATCTGCAGTTGTAGACTTCACAATCGAAGCTCCTATGGTTAAGGAAGTTAAGGCGATTAACCTTGAAGGATTCGTGGTTAACTTTAACAAACAAGTTGACAAAAACTCATTCAGCGCTGGAGATATTAAGATTGATAACGTAAACGTTGATTCTACTGACCTTGTTTGGGCAGCTGATGGCAAGTCTGTTACAATCAAAAAAGCACTTGCGCATGGAACTGTTTACCGTGTAACGCTTGATGGTCTTAAAACTGCGACTAATGCAGACGTTGCTAAGTTCGAAAGCCTCGTAGATGTAAAAGATGAAGTTGCACCAACAGTTGCAAAAACTTCATACTCTTACGCTTCTAAAACTGCAACAATTGAGTTCAGTGAAGCATTAGCAAACAACTTTGAGTCAGGTATCCGCGTGTTTAACAAAAATGGAGTAGACGTTACTACTTCTGCAACAATCACTGCAGCAACTGACGAGAAGTCTGTTACTGTTAACGTTGCAGCACTTTCACCTGCTGATGGTGATTCATTCAAAGTTGTAATGGTCGGTGCAACTGATGTGAAAGGAAACTACTTCGCAAATAACCGTGTTGAAACAAGCTTCATCAACAACAAAGTTGACACTGTTAAGCCTGTGGTAACTTCACTTGTTGGTAAAGATCAGAAGACGGTTCGTGTTTCATACACTGAAGCTGTTGATCTTTCAGCGGCTAAAATCATTGTTGATGGTGTAGAGACTACAATTGATCCGACACCAGCCGCTCCTTCGGCACTTGTGCTAGGAGATGCAGTTAAGGTTGATGACGCTGGAATGGTTTGGGATGTTACAGTTTCATCTACAAACTTAACTACAACAAACAACATTGGTATCAAAGGTGCTACAGACACTGAAGGAAACATTCAAGATGGAACTTTCAATCAGTTTATTAAATTTGTAGCTGATACAACTGCTCCTACTTTAGTATCTTCTTCTACTTCGGGAACGAAATTAATCCTTACTTTCGATGAAGAAGTTGACGTTAACGCAGGTGCAATCACTTTGGTTAAACCTGGAAACGTACGAGTTACAACATCTGCTATTACACCAACAGTTGATAAGAAGGTTGTTACAATCGATCTTGGTTCTAACATTTCTGAAGCCGGAACATACTCAGTTGAATTAGCTCTTAACATGGTTGAGGATGCTGCTAACAACTCTAAAGCATATGCAGTTAATGCGTCATTCGCTACAAATGATACTGGCAAACCTACATTGCTTGACCTTAACAACGATAAAGTAGCTGATGCTAATGCAGTTGTCCAAAGTACAACAAACCCTGGTGTGTTCACAATTAAGTTCAGCGAAGAAGTTGGAAACTCTGCACTTAGCCTCTCTAATTACCTTGTAAACAACCAAGCAATCTTTGAGAAAGCAATCTTTGTTGGGGATAAGCAAACAGTTGAATTGGTTGCTAAACCTAACACGATTGACATCGACAACGCTTCTTACCTCTTTACAGTATCGAACGTTGCAGATCTCTCAGGTAACCTTATGGTTTCAGAAACATTAACTCGTGTATTGAAAGAGAACGTCTTGCCTGTAGTGAAGTCTGCTAAATTGACTACAACTACAACTATCGCATTAGAGTACTCAGAGACAGTTTCTGGAGATGCAGCTGCTGACTTTGAAGTATATGTTGATGGCACGAAAGTAACAGTAGATAGCTATGCTGCTGGAGTAATTACATTGGCAGGACCAGTAGACCCTACTAAAGCAATTACTGTTAAAGTTGTAGGAAGCATTCTTGATGCAAACGGAAATGCGGTTGCTTCTGGAGCTACAATCAACGTAACAAAATAATTTTTGAACTGACGTCTCATCATTTGATGGGGCGTTGTTTTTATTTTCAAATATATATTATTCTTCTGATACACTCTGACCGTCGCGGCTCAGGGTGTTTTTTCATATTCAAAGAAAGAGAAACGATGAACCTGAATCAATCTGAAAAGCGTGGCGGGATTGTCAGCGTCACGCCCATCAATGAAGAGAGTATTTGCTATAAAGGTCAAACTATTGATTGGTCGAATGACGGCTAAACACTCGTGAAAGAAATTTTGGATGGACTCGATCGGAAAGGATTTCCTCGTCGCCAGCCTGGGACGAGGAATAATTTCAATTCAATATGCTGTAGATCGAAATCACTTTCCGTTCAGGATACGCAATATTGGAAACGTGACGAATCTTGTCGAACGATAATAAAACAAATTTAAAAAACGGTTTTCCATATCGTTTAAAACGATGCGCACTGAGATATGAGGACTGGCTACAATAAGGCGTAGTCAATTTTAGAATGGGATGGATGGACTCATGACATCTATGATATTCAAAGGAGAAAAAGAAATGATCTCATATTTGAAACGCTGGTTGACGATTGTGGCAGGGGTTTTCTTACTAGTGGCATTAGGACCTCAGATGGTTACGGCAGAAGAACGTACTTTACCGTTAAATGGTGCGGTACATGGAGAACTGACAGCCGAACAGAATAGACAAACTTACACGTTGCAGGTAACAGAAACGGGCAACGTGACAATTGATTTTACAACAATGGTAGACGATACAGTGAACATCGTATTCCAAGATGGGATGAACAACCCCATCTATAATACATGGATTAGTGGAAGTGCCTCTTCACCAGGAAGGAAAGTAATGTCTTGGGATCTTGAGGCAGGTGAGTATCAATTTATCGTTTACGATGATTCTTATCGGACAAATCAAGGGAAATTCACCATCAAGACTTCGTTCACATCAGTCAAAACAGATGACATCGAACCGAACAATGGAACCGCTGAAGCACAACCGTTGAAATTCGGACAGACAACGAAAGGATTCCTTTCCGTACAAGACGAGGTGGACGTCTATGAAGTCAAACTGACGAAAGCAGGACGATTACATCTCAATTTATCGACATATGTAGATGACACGTTACGCGTGTCCCTCACGGATGACATGAATCAGCAAGCATTCTACGAATCGATTTCGGGATCGAAGAAAAATCCAGGCAAGTTTGTTCGTTATATTGATTTAGAGGCGGGTACTTATCATATCTCCATTCAAGATGGTGGACCCTACAGTACGGATACAGGGATGTACCAACTCAAATCAGCGTTCGTTCCTGCATTAAATCAAGAGGCCGAACCAAATAACGGATCGGTTGAAGCAAAATTATTCCCGTTTTATCAATCGCGTACCGGATTTTTGTCATGGAACGACTCCGTCGATGTGTATAAAATTGTGATTCCAAAGACCAGCAAAGTCGGAATTGATTTCACATCTTATGTTGATGAAAAAGCGATTCTTACGCTTTACGATGTAGATAATATTAAAGTGATTGAGGACTATGTCTATGGTTCTACAAAGGCACCGGGACGAGCTAAAAAATCCGTGACGCTCACACGTGGTACGTACTATCTCTCTATTAGTGATGGTCCGTGGCAGAGTGAAACGGGGAAGTACTTGCTAAAAGTCACATCAAGTCATCTGCTTCCGGTTGTGACAGTAAACTCTGTAACAGCCCGTTCCACAATAGTAAGTGGCAAAACTGAGAAGGGTGCCACCGTCACGATGACGATTGGTAAGAAGTCCTATAAGCGTACAGCCGATGCGAAAGGGAACTATTCATTCTCCATCAGCAAGCAAAAGGCTGGGACGAGCATCAAGATCTCTAGCAAAAATAAGTATGGGACATCTGTGAAGTCGGTGAAGGTATCGAAATGAGTACATGTGTGTCGAATTACTTGATGCATCAATAGGTAAAGTGAATTGTGAACGAGTGTAGATGAAGAGAGGGTTCGGCATCATGTCGGATCCTCTTTTTTGAAAGAAGAATGATTTGTTCTCAAATTCATGAGCTGGGTAATTGAAAGATGGTAAAAACGTAAACCAAAAGAATGGATGTGGGGAATATGAAACGATGGTTACGCATAACTGGACTGATAGTCTTGTTTAGTCTCTTCTCGTTTTCAACAGCAAAGGCAGCCCTCGTCATCGAACCGGTAAGTTCGATCGACGTGAGTCGCCCAACGAACTATATCGTAGGAAACGAGCAAATGTATATTGGTGGGAAAGAGGGATATCGGGCATATCGTTTGTCGGACGGGACCCTGAATCTTGATGTAAAAGGACAAGCTACTGATGTGTTAGATGTTAGTGATGATGAACAGTGGGTCATTACTAAACAATCATCTGGCCTCGTGACATACGATAGCGAGGGAATTGAACATCATACGTTAGATGAAGCAAAATGGGGACACATGACGATATCCTTTAAAGATGAGACCGTACAAGCCCGCTTTTTGCCGAAATCCTCGGTCGTCGTCATCTTAACGGAGTCATCAGGTCTCGTTTGGTATGATGTTGCTACCGATCAAGTGAAAAAGCAAACCTTTATTGTTCGAGATGGGCGCTCTGCCCCATCGTCTCAGACGCTTCGTGTGTCAAAACAACTCATCGCTGTAGGGGAGAAGAGGATGATGTCGTTATACACTCATGAAGGGAAAATGACCTCCTCGTTCGACATGGAAGAATCGATCGAATCGTTCGATGTGACGGACGACAATATTGTTGTGATGATAAGAGCGGATGGCAGTTTATATGAATATAACCCGAGCACAGAGAGAGGGACTTTACGAGAAATCGGAGTCCATGGAGAAATCATGGTCAGTTCGTCCGGAACGTTTTTCTCGAACGAAACATCTCTCTATGACTTTAAGACGGGCAAGCGAGTCTATTCATCGATTCAACCGGGGCGTGTCGTCTTCACACCAGATTCGACGCGGTTTGTTTCGATTGGGGAACGCATTGAACTCTATGCTACGTCTTCACTCAACCAACGCATTCGTTCCATTGCAGTCAATCCAGAGTTGAAAATAATCGAATCCGACACGAAGGTCCGACCGAGTCTGATTGTAATTCGAGCGGACGGTAAGAAAGAGACGATCACGGAAGGGGTGACGTGGACGACGACTTCGAAGGAACGGTTAGCGATTGAGAACGGTCTTTTTGTCGGGAAACAATCAGGGCCAGTTGTAGTGAACGCAACCTATGAAGATCACACTGCCTCACTTTATATAAAAGTCGTACGGGCCCCTCAACTAACAGATCTTGAATGGTTGAAAGAACAGAAGAAAGCACTCGATCAAAACGGAACGTTTGAAGGCGCGGATTATCGTATCGGAGATTTATATGCAAAAGTAAGAGGAACTGCTGGCAAACTTTTGTTAGACAAAAAGGTAGCGACACGAGGAAAGTTCCAAGGAAGTTGGATATATGCTGCGACGAACCGTTCAAAGCGTGTGAATGAGATTGTCTTCTCATTTTGGAACTACAAGCGCCCAAACATTACTGAACGGGGCGTACAACGTGCTTTCGGGAAACCGATTCAAACATGGACCAAGAAATCTAAGACATTTGAAACAATTAACGGAAGTAAATCGTGGGAGAAACGCTCTGTGGGAAAAATTACGGCATATCGCACGAAACAAAAACATACGGTCTGGATGTATTATGACACGAGTGGAAAGTTACGCATGTTCCGTCTGTTTGAAAAAGTACCGAAATGAGGTTTAAAGGTAACGAAACGTATTTTAAAAAATGGTTCGAATCATCTTTCTTTTTAAGAAGGATGATTTTTTGATGATTTGTCAGTTCATGTCGAACGATTCCTTTTCAATTTTAAATTTCTAATTGACTTGAATAACATATGTTTACTACAACAAAAGAACTAAGTTGATACTATCAAGATGATAGACAAGATTCACATGAAATGACTAAAGATGAAAGTGAGGTCGAGAGATTTGAAACGGTTCGTGACACAGTTTTCTCTTTTTGCCATTCTATTCATGTTATTGGGCACATGCTTACCTACCACAGCAGCCGCGGCAAGTTTAACGGTTTCTCCGAAGAGTGTGGCGTTACAGGTCGGTCAATCGAAAACGGTACAGGCGAAAGCGAGTGGCGTGAAAAAACCGGTGTATGTATGGAAATCTTCGAACGCGAAAGTAGCAACTGTGAAAAATGGGAAAATTACAGCGAAGGCCGTCGGGAAAGTGACAATCACGGTCACTGTCCAAAAGACGAAGTTGAAGTCGACCGTAAGTGTGACGGTGAAACCGAAAAAACTAAACGCACAAGAAGCGTTTAAGTTAGTCAATCCATCGGTTGCGACAATTGAGATGTACGATGCTTCCGATCGACTTACCTCGACAGGGAGTGGATTCGTGACGAAGAAAGGGGAGGTCATCACGAATTTCCACGTCGTCTCAGGTGAAGCGAATCGATACGCTCGCATTCGATTCGCAAACGGCACCGAGGTTGAGACGCTTAAGTTAAAACGCTTTGATGACGCACTAGATTTGGCAGTCTTAGACGTTCCTTCCCTTCAATCTATTCCGATATTGTCGACGGCAAAAGCGGGAAGTACAGGATCAACCGTGTATGCCCTCGGGAGCCCGAAAGGTGTGGACAATACGATCACACAAGGGATTCTCAGTAATCGTGAAGTCTTCTTTGGCGGCCAACCTTATCTTCAATTCAATGCCAGTGTGACTCATGGCAATTCAGGTGGTCCTCTCATTAACGAGTACGGGCAGGTCATCGGAGTCGTCACGTGGGGGCTTCCTGACTCACAAAACATGAACTATGCGGTACCAATTCAAGAGCTAGGCAATTTGAAATATGGACGCGATACGATTGCAAATGTACAACTGCCGACCGAACCAGGATATGAGTTACCCGTCGTATCAGGCAAAGGTGACACACGAGAACAGGAATTGAATGATGCGTTTGCGGATGCAGATGTGATCTCTTATGCCTCGGGTGATTTAATTGGTTCTGTTTATGATTTAGAAGATGTCGATACATTCGTCTTCCGGACCGATAAACGAATGACGCTATCCGTGTTTGGAGGATGGATGAACAATCGGCAAGGTGAATACTGGGCGTTCGGTCTATTTGACGCGAACGGTGATGCGATTCGTTACAGTGAAGAGTTCTCGAATGAAGGACGCTATTATGGAACGTTGGACCTCGTCATTCCTGCCGGCGAGTACTACTTGGCCTCGTTCCCATTGTCCGGTTTGGCAGATTCGGAGTATTACAATCAGTCCTATCGAATAAGTTATGAATTGAAATAACATATCTTTGTAGTGGGATGAGGAGTATCGGGAGTATTTCGAAAAATCAATATAAAATAGTCGCAAGAGCTATGTGTATTTGTTTTGGGACGAATGCACATGGCTTTTTGGTGTTGTCGGGAGTCATAAAAAGTATACAGAAATGGACTAATAAATGGTCACTTATCATTCTGTTTTATTATCTATCAATTAGCATAAAAAAATCATACTTGTAGCCATCTCAGTAAAAGGTAATTAAGAAGTTAGATTTGTCTTGAAACATTTCCATAAAAAAGAAAAAATATCATCTTTGATTGTTAGATTATGTATTAAAATGAAACGAGTAATGAAGGATGAGGAGTGAGAGAATGGCGCGTAAAACAAGAAGTGATTGTACGGTAGGTACTTTTGAGAAGAAGCACGGTCTTCCTCCGGGAACAATTCGGAATCCAGATGGAAGAGACACGCGAAGCGATAAGAAAATCGGAACGATTCGTAAAGAGTCTGAACGAAAATAATTTCTACATCGAGCAAGGAAGCACGTACATGATGAGCGGGTCTCTCAGTGGTTTTGAGGACGCGCTTTTTGAAGTTATACATGGAATTGAATCAGTGTTTGGATAGAGCGACACTATTCGAGATTCAATATAAGGAGACGATGAGATGGACCACCTGATTGATTTTAAACAAGAATTCACGATGCAGACGATGCTGCATGAACTGCACGAGTTGATCGCGAAAGCGAATCGACTAAACCTCGACACGACGACGATTGAAGGCGTGTATAAGGATTTAAACGTCTTAAACCTATTCTCTAACCGTCATATCGTCAGTGTCGCTGGCTTGCAGAGTGCTGGCAAAACGCTCGTTGTGAAGCGGACGCTCGATTTACCGGATGACCTCTTGTTATCAGAAGTCGGAGTCGGAGAAAAACGTCCTGTCCTTCTTTCGTCTGACGCGACTGCGACAACGATTGCTTATCGAGTGACCCGCACTGTCAAGACAGCTTCGGGAAGCTTTGAATTGCAGGATGAACCCATCACGAAAGAAGAACTCAATACCGGTATTCAAAATCCAAGCGGCGATATGCTTTGGTTCGAGATCATTTTACCGAACAATCGTGTGCTCGGTCATTTGACGCTCGCTTTATTACCGGGGTTCGAACGGAGCACTCGCTCGGATTCACAAAAGTTCCTCGATCTTTTCCTCAAATGCTCGACGGGAATGATTCTGGTCTTAAACCATGCTCGACTCGCTCAGATGGATCAAGAGATGCTACTACAGAAAGTCGCTTCGACATATAAAGACAAGGCACCTGGCTTCGTCCTCACGCATGCGAGCGAATTGACAGAAGAGAAAAGAACGATGATTTCACAAACCCTATTCCAAAAGTTCAGTATGGCAGACGAGTCACAAATCATTTTAGCCGATACGGACATCGATAACGTCCCTCAAGAAATGGAACGATTGCTCAAATCGAACAGCCAATTCACTCAAGACTCACTCCAACTCCATCACGAGAAACTCATGATGATTGGTGAGACGTTAACACGTGAACTCATGAAACTTGAGCATGTGCTCATCGCACAATCGGACCGAAAGAATGATCAGCGCGAGTTGCGGACGATGCAACGTTTATTTGATGCGGCTCGTGATAAATATATTCAAGAGTTAGACGAAACGTTAAAAGTACGTTTAGAGGTACATGTAAAACGCTGTATCGATGAAGTGACGGAAACTATTAGACAAGAAAATCATACGTTATGGGACAAAGCACGAGCTTCTTTCAAAAAAGATATGACGTTCAATGAGCGGCACGAGTTGCTTGAATCCATCCAACATGTCTATACGACTGAAAATCCACGTGTATTGGACATTTTGATGATGGAGTCGATTGAGACAATGACAAGGAAACGTCTTAGCCTCCATAAGCCGCATGTGTCTCAGAAGAAGCAAATTGAGCAGGCGGTGCCAAAACCGGCTCTCAGCTTTATGGAGCCGAAACCAAATGAACTCGTGCCGAACCAGCCTGAACTCGAAATCGCAGCCACGGACACGATGCAGGAAGCGTTTAGTGAGACATTGACGGAGGTGGATCGTTATTTAGATCCGACTGTTCTTGATGTCTCACTTGGGGGACAACATACCCAACAACTCCCAGTGATTGCTGGAGCGATTGTACAGCATCTGATCTTGACGAAAGGAAAAGAGGGGGATGCGGACCTTGTTGTTGGTGGGATCGAAGAATATGAGACACTCAAAGCTAAAATCGGAAACATGGAAGGATTTCATCAAGAGTATTCAGGACTCGTGCTTGATGCCAACCGCATGGTGACCGGAACGGCTATCTTTTTCGGTGTCGATGCACTCGATGGGAACTTCAACAGTTTTGGAGCTATTGTAGGGGCTCTTGAGGCGTTAGGTGTGGCAGCCGGAGTGGCAACAGGCGTTGCGGCAGCTGGTGTCAGTGGCGTGGTTGGTCTACTTGCCATTAAGCGAGGTTCGGAAAAGATTGAAAAATTCAAGTTCGAGCGTCATGACTATGCGACACAAGTGCTAAAGGCGACAGCTGATTATCAACGCGAGTCGACGATTGCGCTCGTCAATAACGTTATGGATGAGATGCGTGACAAATTAGTGCATGCCTACTATGCCCGTCGGCAGGACGATGTGAATTCTGGTTTGTATGAAGAAGTTGAAGTACGCGTGAATCGCTTGAAGAATGAGTGTGGCAAACTCCGGGAAGAGGCGTTCCGCAATGCGGGAGCTATTTATTGAATTTGAAAAGAATCGGTATGAGTGGGCATTTGACGCCAAGCATGATTTTATGAGCCGATTTCAACTATATGATGCTGAAGGTGTGACGCCGGACCAAGAGAAAGTCGTCCTATCGGTATATGGACCGACACAGGTCGGTAAAACGACACTCATCTTGAACTTACTTAGGGTGAAAGAAGAGGCGATTGAAGAGATCTCGTCATTTTTACGAGGGAAACGAGAGATTGGTCAATCTGCGACGGTAACTGTGACGAGTTACAGTGTATCTGCCACAGAAGATTACGTTCTTACCTTGCCGAATCAAGAACCCGAAGTGATTCAGTCGACAGACATCTTAGAAGATCGATTATCCACACTTCGAGTCGATGTCGAGGCGGGACGAATTGATTCACTCGCTCCTGTGCGCATCGCCTTGCCGAAGTCTTACTTTGAACAAGCAGACGTTGCCATCGAATTGCTTGACCTGCCTGGGATTGAGTCAGCGGAGGAACGTGAACTTCGTCACGTCGAACGTTGTGTCAATCATTGGATTCCTCGATCGCATATCTGTCTCATCGTTAATGGTGCAGGTGACCTGACGTTCCTTCGGGACATCGGCATGACGCACTTGCAGCATTGGTATGACTATCCGGATAATTTTTATGTCGTCTTGACTCGTGCGTACTCTCCGGAATCGGTCAAACGACGATTGCGGGACAAGTCCATTTCAAACGAGACAGACCTCCGTGCCTACTATCATCGTGAAATTGGCGACATCCTCGGTCGAACGCCCGGGACAGTGTATCCGGTTGAGATTGGGGCGAGCATGCATCGGCTTGAGCCGGACACGCGTGAGATGGCCCAGTCGATTTTGAATGAGTTACGAGAGCGGATTGAACAGACTGATTATCGGCATGTGTCCTTTAGTTTTTTGACAGGTTACTATGCAGAAGTGGTGCGTCAGAGCGATGAAGAGATTCGCCATATCACAGAAGATTTAGACGTGGCAGAACGGGAACTCGTTCGATTGAAGGAACGAATGCAGAAGTTAGAGGAAGAGGGAAAAAAGCGGATTGAGGATTTTGGAAGCCAAGAAATACAGTTGGCTGAAAAGATTGATGTCTTCAAAAAGGCGTTCGAACAAATTCATCATCGTGAAATCCAAGAAGCCATGATTGAAACGGAGTTAATACATGCAAAGTATGCCAAATCAAAAATGGCGTTGAATACTGCGTTCTCTCGAGCAATCACAGTACTAGATCAGTCATTGACTAAAGGCGTACAAACCATGAATCGATTACTAGATACAATTTATTTCGAACTCGATCGAGTTGACTCATCTCGATTGCACGTGTCACATCCGGGGGAGATTCAATTTTTTTCATGGGATAGCTCGAAAGTAGACCGTTATTTGTCCCAAAAGAACTATGAGACGCAGATGAATTCGATGAAAAAACACCTCCTCGAAGAGTCAACGCGACTGAGTGAGTTAGTGTATCACGAAGTGAAACATATCTACGATCAATTGCAGGATATATCCGAAACGTTTTCGAATGATCAAGTGCGCTTGGTTATTCGTTTCACGCATGAGATGGATTTGCTTAAGGCTGAACTAAATGAAGCTGAGCACAGCGTGATCCAACTACATGAACGATTGACGAAGACGAAAGAACGTTGGCAAGAAGACATAAACCACGCACAACAATACCGAAGTTTCTTCATTGAGCACTTCGTGAAACGTCAGCAAGCGTTATTGCGACAAGCAACGTCCGACAATACCGAAGAACGTTACAGCGCTGGACTTTATTTATACACGCTCGGACAAGATGCCGAGGAAATTATACAAGCACTGGGGTGTCCGAATGGAAACGAAACAAGCCACGACAGTGGAAGACGCGCTTTATGAGCAAGCATTGTCGTCCCTGCGACAATTGAATCAAGAGGTATTCTTAAACGATCTCGATACGAAGTTAAAACAAACCATCCTGATGATCCAACAAGAAGTAGATGATTTAAAAGCAAAACTTGAAGAGGATCAACTCTATCTTTCTTCGACTATCCAAAATTTGAAGCAGGTCGTTCATTCAGATAGCACAAATTCGGTTGAACGGGTCGAGCAGCTAGATGAGCAGGTGCGGTCGTATTTTCGTGACTTCTATGGTCATTTCACGACAGAGATCGAGCAGTTGAAAAGTGCGTCGGCATCTTCGGTTTCCTCAACCGAACAGCTAGTTGCAAAGCATATGAGCAATGCTGAGAGTCGGATGCATGATTTACAAGTACAGCAAAAGGCGACAATGGAATATGTCGATGTACGTTTCGAAAAGCTAGGACAAGTATATGATAGCTGGCTTCTCGCACTAAATGAAATGAAAGACGATTTTGCCAAACAGGCGAAGACGTTCCATGCGGCGAACGAGGCGCAACAACTTCATTTTCAAACTGGACAGGAAGAACTATCCCAGCGAGCCAGTGAACTGGACGCAACGATGCATCGATTAGAACAGCGACAGAATGAGTTACGTGAAACGACGAAACAAGAGTTCCTCCAAGCTGTTGCCGATAGTAATGCGTCACGCCTTACTTGGGAGGAAGCAATCGCAGAAGAGATGACCGCACGAGGAGCTAGTGAAGCGGCGATGCGGAAACAGTTGCTCGATGACGTGAACGCAACTGCTGAAGCTGCGATCATCCAGCTGAGAGAAGAGAATGAGGCACTTGCCAAGCAGAATGAAGCCCGATTCAAGCAGAATCGATGGATTTTGATTGGGTTGGGTGTATTGGGTGCAGCTCAAATTGTATTACAGGTGATATAAAAAACTCGATATCGAATTGAATGTGGGACATTTCACAGTACGAGATTGGAGTGTCCTCTTTCAGTGTATCGAAAATTCAGAAAGAGGTAGATTAAGATTAAGTTTTTTAAAAGTGAATTAAATAGATTCATTGCTCTGGCGGTAATCGGGGGTTTCTTATTTTGGATTTCAGCGTTTCCTATAAAACTTGGAATTATCGTTTCTTACAGTATGTTGATTCTAGTAATCTATTTAGTGTTGGAGTTGTTTGTTTTTTATAGAAAATTAAATATCATAACAATTGTTGGAATGATTGTTTTGATTGTGTCATTTGGTACCTTCTTAATGGGGTGGTGGGGTCTACCATCAAACAACGTGAACTCTGACAACGGTGTAATTGATTCTAAAATTATTTTTATTGTCTCCATATTGTCCATCATGATTGTGATTGGAGATTTACTGGCGACCTACTTATCCCATAAAAAATGGATCAGTCGTTTCACCACTATTTTTTGGTCTCTTGTTGGGATACTTTTGTTTATGCTCCTCATCGTGGATTCATCTTTGATAGAAGAACGTTTTAGTCAGGTGAACACTGACTTTCTATCCATTGTTGCGCTTGGCACCTCACTACTTACCATTGGAGTTAAAAGTCAGTTGCTTGAAGAATGATGTGAATGTTTGTCATACAAAATGATGAAGGTGTCTTTACTGTGGAATTACAGGAATCATTTTAAAACATATATGACAAAAGGAGCTCTTTTTGGAGCTCCTTTTGTCATGCGACTTGGTTCTTCTGTTTCTGAGAAAGGCGTTTCTTTATGATTGAACGTCCAAGCTGAATCCCTGGTCGCTCGATAACCTGATACGTGACGGATGCAATCACGCCAGAGACGACGAGCGTCACGAGGAACGTCAACATCCATAACGTCGTCACGCTATATTGCTGGGTCCACGTCTCGTTGAAGAGATGATTGACCCAATCGAGGACGAAAAAGTGGACGAGGTACAGGCTGAAGCTGATATGCCCGATGTACTGCATCACCGGATGATTGAGGATACGTCCCCGAATACCGGATAAGCCGAGAGCCAATAGACAAAAGGCGAGACCGAACAGCGCATGTTTCGGAAACGCGCTATAGACATCATACGGAGTAATTCCGAGTATGATTAGTAACGCAATTGAGCCGAACGTCATCGCATAGTGCGTTCGCACGGACCACGATTGGTCGCGCCACACGAGATACAACGTGACCCCCATCAAGAAGATCGGCAGCTGGTTCGGGAACCAATAAAAGGCGAAACTCTTCACGTCCATGAATGGCGGACTCTGTTCGGTCAGGAGGTGCAGGACGATGCTGAGTACGAGCGTCGATGTTGTCCACACAATCCCTTGACGCGCTGTCTTGATCCATTTGAACAGGAACGGCACACATGCATAAAATAAAAATTCGTTCGAGATTGACCAACCGCCCGGCACGAGACTGAATAACCACTCGGGATGCAGGACGTTCGTGAACGTCAACGTCGAGACCAAGAGGGAAAGTGTCACGTCTGGATAAGCCGTCGAAACCCCGATGAATTGATTGATTAGATCAAAACTCAAGTAGAAGAGCAGTGCGGCGTAGAACATCGGTGCGATCCGGAAGAAGCGCTTCGTGTAGAAGTCCTGAAGCGGAATCTGGCGCGATACCGTATAGCGCTCCAATGAATAGAACAACGTGAAGGCGCTGACGATAAAAAAGAGTTGGACGCCGCGCGACCCTTGTATCCCGATATGGTATAACCAATCGGGCAATTGTTGAAGGGACCGTGTCGAGTGCGTCAACACGACCCCGAGGATGGCATAACCGCGAAGGGCATCTAAAAAACTGAGCTTCTGCAACTGATGTAATCTCCTCTATATATTCCTATTTTTCTTTTCGTCAAACAATCTATCACGCTGTTGACGGTGTGTCTATTTGATTCAGACACTTGTGTTGAAACTGTAAAATATAGTTCTCGTTAAATCGGCACGCGAATTTGTCTCGTCTCTTTATTCGAGAGCGTATAAGTCACGATGTAGCTCGAACCGGACACTTTCACACTGGCCGACCGAATCGTCGTCTTCGACTGGTCGAGTCGTATGAGCGTGAGGTAGCGCACGTCTTTCCCGGTATTATACGAGATGACTTGTGGACGCGGCTTCCATTCGTAATCCTCGACGGCGACGAAACTCGTGCTGTTGCGCATCGATGAATTTTTAAGGTTTAGCTGCATGAGCTGAATCGTTCGCCCGTTCGTATCACCGTAGACGACGTTCTGGGTCGCCATCGAACTCTGAAGGAGATTCAGACCTTCGGCGAGATGGAACCGCTGCACGAACTTCGTGGTTGCGGGTGAACTGATCCGGTCGTAGACGATGAGTGTCTGTTCTCTGTCGTAGACGAGCGTCCGTCGATGCGTCGCTCCGTTCCCGATGAGCTGGCTCTCCCCAATCGTAAGAAGGGTCGAACCGAGATTTTGTACGGTCTTGATGTTGCTCTTCCCACGCATCGTGGAGCGGAGGTCGAGATTCGCCCCGTCACGGTGGACGGTATTGTGGGCATCGACACCGAAGACGCGCTGACGTTCGGGGCGATTCGTATAGCCGTAGCGCCCCGTCTCGATGATGAAGTCGCGGCCGAGGCCGTACAGATCGATGCTCAAGTCATCGGCATGTTTGTGGGCACTGCTATGATAACCTGCTGTCATCATCACCTGGGTCGCCTGATTGAACGCGCGAGGTGGAGATGCCCAGTATTCGCGCATGAAGCTGTATTGGTTGCTGATCCATTTCGCCGTGACCGGTGGACGTGTCCCTTCCTTCCCTTGGGTGAGGGCGAAGACGAGCTCGGGGAAATCCTCGATATGCGGAATGATCGAGGTGTTCCGTCTGACACCGGACGTGTCTCCAAAGGTCGGGAGTGTCCCGTTCGGTTTGATCATATACGTCAGTTGCTTCGGCATCTGTTCGACCCGTGTCATGCTCGAAGGGAGTGAGAAACGGTTCGCTTCTGCCCAGATGAGGAAGCGGTCGAGCACGTGATACATATAGGACTGATAGCCGGGTGAATGCTCGAGGTGGACGGCGTCCGACGTGATGCTGTGCCGGATCTGTTTATCGAGGCGGCTATCTGCGAGCGTCTTCCACGTTCTGCTCCGGTCGAACTGTGGGAACGTCTGCGCGATGGCGGTGAGCGCCATGTCTTGGAAGATCCCATGATTGTGATCATTTTTATAGAAGCTGGACGTCGCGAGTAACGTGCCATGGTCGTGGAGCGTCCGCAACATCAGACCGGTGAACGCCGTATCTTTATAGAGTGAAGAAGATTTATAGGCATCCCAAAAATTCAAGAGATGGAACGTCCGAATCGACGTGCCGTGGTCGTTATATGGCCAACGGTACTGTTTGTAGTTCGCAATCGGATGGGCTTTCGTCCAACTTTTAACGACCCGTACCCCGTACTTCAAATAAGCGGTATTGCCGGTCTCGTTATACGCCTGGGTCAATTGATTGAGCACCGTCAAATAATGAATTTGGAACGGATAGGAATTGCTCGACGAGCTCGGGATGTCCCTGTGCCAGTTAAACGTATCGACGTTCGGGACGGACAATTGATATGGTTTGGACGGGATCGACCAATCCCCACGAATCGCACGGTTGGCGTAGTCGACGGCGCGCGCAGGTGTCAATTTTTCATATTCATATGGCGCGTGAAGTGGCATCTGTTTCATATACTCATGCGCGAGTCGTGCCGTTCCACTCGACTTCAAATTCGAAGGGGTGAGTGGGTCACCGAGTAAGAGCTTGGCCTGACTTTTCTTTATGTAGATCTTTTTCGTATGACTCAGTGCGATGTAGTACCAGCCGGACGTACTGACGGCTGTGTAGCGTTTTGTTGTCGAATACGCTGCCACTTTCGTCAATCGACCGTTCTTCATTTCATAGACGGTCGCATTTGGGATGGAGCGGATATCGAAAGGGTTCGTCGCAGCCTGGACGGAGTCTGTCGGGGTCATGCCCCAAGCCCCTACTAAGACGAGGACGAGTAATATTCGTTTCATGCATACACCTCAATAAATTTGGATTTACTTCTTTTTCAAAGTATACCATGAGGTGCGTTTATTCCCTTAATTTTCTATATCATCTTTATTTTAAATGGAGGTAGGTTCAATTTGATTTTGTCCCGACAATTAATGAAGGATTACGACGGATGCATGTCGAGTCCTCATTTGGAAAAATATGATAAAGTGAGGTGAATCGAATGACTTGTATGTCATACGCCAAAGGGGAAGATGTGAATGAAGCACGTTAGTTTGTTTTTATTACTTTTTTTGTGACGGCACTCGTCATTTACGGGATCTCTCTGACCGCGCCAGGATTATTGGTGCCGATTGTGTATTTGGCTATTGCAGCATTGATCGGAATCATCGTGTACTTACTGAAAGTGTATATCGTAAACAGATAAGAACGATTCCGCGTCGATCGGAGGTGGTCTGGTCCCGTTCAAGCAGAAACCGATTTCCTATACAAAGAAGACCGATCTAATTCACAGGTCGGTCTTCTTCGTATGGTCTTTAATCCAACGTCAACCGTTCCACCGCATCGCGAAGATGATTCTCGCGGACGCGGATGTACCGACGTGTCGTCTTCGGCTCGGAGTGGCCAAGTAATTCAGATAACGTCGTCTCCATGACCCCTTTGTCATAAAGGTGCGTCGTAAACGCATGGCGAAGCGTATGAGACGTGACAGGATAGCCGAGCACTTCTGTGGCAGCCGTCGTCAGGTGACGATTGATGGTCGTCTTACAAATCAAGGCGCCTCGTGCAGATGGGAACACATAGGGCGAGTCGACGGGACGTCTCTCCTCATCGAGATAGGTGGAGAGGACGGAGTGAATCTTGTCATTCAACGGGATTCTCCGGGGCTTTCCGTTCTTTGATTCTCGGACATAGAGTAACCGCTCCTGCAAATCGATCGCATCGAGTTTTAACAGCCGGACCTCGTTGATCCGCATACCCGTATGGAGCTGAACGGTTAAAAACGTACGATACAACGGGACGTCGATAGCATCGATGACAGCGGACAATTGTCTAGGGGAGGGGATCTCCGCTGAATGGCGCTCGGTCACTTTCACCCGTAACTGATGAAAGGGGTTATGGGTGACGAGATGCTCGGCGATGGCCCAATCGTATAAGCCGCGAAGAGCGCTCAAGTAGTTGTTGATGGTCACCGGTTGACAGCCTTCCGAACGGAGCGTGTCGATATACGGCATGACGTCTTGCCTCGTTTTTAATTCGTCGAGCGTTCTGCCTTCTCCCATGATGGCTTCGAATCGGGCAAACTTATAGGTCGCCTGGCTGACCGTGTTGTCCGATTTTCCGGTCATGCGTAAATAGTGGATGTGCTGGGCGACGGCGTCTTTCATGTGTAAGGTCATCTTCCTGTCTCCTCTTACTCGTTGTCCTCACGGAGCATCCGTTGCAGTTCGGCCTTATAGGCGCGTAGTCGACTCGGCGAGTACCCGAGCGATGCCTCGGTCCCGTGAAGCATATGGCAGAGTAAGGTGAAATGGCGATTTGGTAAAGTGGATCGCTTGTCGTCTAGCCAAAGCGAGAGGGGCACTTCGCGCTGGTCGACTTGTTCGGGGAGTCGTTCGCTCGCGACCTCGTGTTGGAGCGTCTTCGCCTGTTTGGCCCGTTCGTTCAGGATGGCCCCGCGGATACGGATGAAACAGTACGTTTTTCCTAACGTCTTGCCGTCTTGAAGGGCACGCCATAGGGCGATTCGTGCCGTTTGGGCGGCATCGTCGACTTCGTTCGGATGGAGATGGAGCTGTCGGATGACGTAAAAGATCATCGGCTCCCACTCTTTGATCTGTTCGTTAGCATCTGGCATGGTGGGCTGCTTTCCCGCGCGCGTCTCAAGTTTCCTAGGTGGATACAGCATAATGGTTGTTATAGAGAATCGATGCTTCCGATGGATAAGGGATACGGGTTGTGCCATACAGCATTTCCGTGCTGTGTCTGATTTGGACTGACGAAACTTCAACGTTCGTGAGGTGCGAAATCTGCATAACAACCATTATAGGAGGATGTCAGGTGATGATTTGATCAAGAGGTAAATGATATCCAAGTTTTAGTTGTTTAGCATTCGTTTAATGGATATAATTTACAGAGTGAAATCAAACCGGAAATGTGAGGAAAATCATGAAACCTTTGTATAGACGATTATCCATCGGGATGTTGAGCGGGATGCTCCTGTTCGCACCGATGACGACGGCTTCGGCCAACTCGGACTTCAACGTGCGCGTCGCTCCCTCGACCACGCTGCACCAAATGAAGGGGAAGAAACTGGTCCCACTACAGAAGACGAACACGACGAAAGAATACCGCATCGTGCGCCCGTCCGGTTGGTATTACCTTGCCATGTCCGGCGGCAAACGGATCTATATCAAGAAAAGCCAGGCGGAGGTCGTTCCGGCCCGTTCGTTGACGAAAGCACGCATCCAATCGAAAACGAACCGTCCGCTCGTCCATACATACATGGGGCAGACCGAGTCCCATATCCCGTATGAGTATGACCGACTGTCGACAGAACAGGCGAAACAGTTCGCCGATCGGGCGCTCGCCGGCAACTGGTATATCCCGACGAAACCGAACAATCTGTCGGTCCCAAACATCGACACGTTCAACTGGCATAAGGACGTCCCGGCCGTGGACAGCAACTCGTTCCCGTTCCAGCTCCACTACTTGACGGTCCTCAATCAGTTGACGCAAGCGTACAATGACACGGGTGACCTCGCCTATCTGAAATATGGCGAACGACTAATCAAAAGTTGGACGAAGGCACACCCGGCCTATAACTACAAACGACTCAAGTGGGGATACAATGACCAAGGAACGGCGATTCGTGTGTTCCATCTGTTGAATTTCTGGGATGTATATAAAGAGACGTCACTCTATCGGGACCCTGCCTTCACCGAGCTCATGTTGAAAACATTGTATGAGCATGGGGAGATCTTGGCCTCGTCCGACTTCTACAAACCGAAACATAACCACGGTATCTTCCAAGACATGGCGCTCACCGCCATCGCCCAGACGTTCCCTGAGTTTGACCGGAGTAAGGTTTGGCAATCGACCGCCAGCACGCGGCTCCAGGCGCAGATTGCCCATAGCATCTCGCCGGAAGGGGTTCACCTTGAACACTCACCTCGATATCACGTGTATGTGTATCATACGTTGTCGCGCTTTATCGAATGGGCCGAGGCTAACCAGTTCGTTCTGCCTTCACGCTCGGGCTATATCGAGAAGATGCCGGATCAGCTCACCTACATGTTGAAGCCGAATCGGACGCTTCCGATTTTCGGTGACACGACGGGGCACCTTCAAGGGATGAACATCATTCCAAAGACGAACGAATATCCGGAGCTCAGTTTCGCAGTGAGCGGAGGGGCAGAGGGCGTGGCACCGACCCTGTTGACGAAGCAAATCGGGGATCAATACAGCTTCATGCGCGAATATTGGTCGCGTCCACCTGAGGCTTTCTCGGGTGCGACACAAGTGATGATGACAGCCGGGTATCATAGTAGTGCCCACAAGCATGCCGATGACTTGAGCATCGACTTCTATGGACTGGCGCGTGACTTCATCATCGAGACGGGTCGCTTTGGTTATTCGGCACGACCGGAACGGAAGGAAGTCTTTAAAGGCGAGGCCCATAACACCGTCCACCGATACGGGGAAAACTTGGATTTAAGCAAAGGTATGATTGGTCGGAGCCGTATCGTGAAGACCGAAGACCGTGGAGAGACAAGCCTCGCCATCGGAGAGAGCGCGTTGATCGGGAAAGGGGCTACGCATCGTCGCACCCTCGTCTATGACAAGGCGAAAACGCTCGTCGTCTACGACCGCATCACCTCACCGAAGCCGGACATGTTCGTCCAGCGCTTCCACCTCGGAGAGGGTCTGAAGCTATATAAAGGGACGACCGAGGCACAGAACGTGACGTTCCGAGACAGCCGGCGTCGATCGATTCAACTGATGCAGCTCGAGACGGACGAAGAGTCATATATGTCCGTTCAACCAAGTCATCTCTCGGTCCGTGATGCGGAGTGGACGCTTCGCGACCAAGTCGTCTCCATTGAATACGGTACGGACGTGCGTTACATCACACTCATGCGGATCGACCGGACGAACACCTCGATTGTCGACACGGCGGTCAAGGAACAAGCTAATCAGTATGAACTCACCTATACACTTTCCAACGGCGAGACCCATACTCTCGACGTTCCAAAATGATTGAAGCCTGGCGACTGCCAGGCTTTTTTACGTGGACGATGAGAGTAGTTGTTGAATCCCACCATTTGCTAAGGTAGAATTTTCAAGTAGAACAACTGACAAGTGAGGGAACGAATGGAACATTCACATGCAAAACAGATCGTGGCTCAACTTCGGGGTTCGCTCTCGGGGAAAGCGAGCGATGGTTGGGACGTCGTCATCTCGGCAGGGACGATGTGCTATCAATGGAAGGGAAGACGAATGGTGCCAGACAGTCGGCTCGAGACGACCGAGACGGTACGGCTCATCCGTCCATACGGTCGATATTATATTGTCCATAGAGAAGGAAGGGAAGCACTCGTCCGCGCGACGGATGTGATGCTCCTCATGACCGAACCCCTCTCGAAAATCAAATTGACGGACAAGATGGAGCGACTGCTCGTCCGTGACTATATGAAACAAAAGCGCACATTCGCTTCGTACCATTATGAACAAATCCGTGATGAACAGGCGGTTCATTTTGCGGAAGAGACGTTGAACGGAAGATGGTATATCCCATCGCTTCCGCATACATTGGCCGTCCGTGATGTTCGGACGTTCGATTGGAACAAAATGTTACCACCTGTGAACAACAACTCGTTCCTTTTCCAACTCCACTATTTGACGACGGTCAATCAACTGACCCATGCCTATGAGGTGACGCAAGACGAAAGATACTTGCACTATGCACACCAAATCATCGATAGCTGGCAGAGCCATCATCCGCTGCATGGCGGTCCGCGGGGGCGTGTAGCATACCATGCGCACGGGACGGCGATTCGAGTATTCCATATGCTCCGTTTCTTTGAAGCGTATCGCCAGGCACCGATCCATCATGATGCCCATGTGACGTGCCGCTTGTTACATCTGTTATATGAACATGCGACATTACTGGCGACCCCTACCTTTTATCGTCCGCTCCATAACCATGGGCTCTTTCAAGATATGGCACTGTTTGCGATTGCTTCCTGCTTTCCGGAGTTTGATCGCAGTGCGGATTGGAAAAGGATTGCGCGTGCGCGGTTGAATAAGCAACTCGACATTTGCCTTTCGGAGGACGGGACCCACTTGGAGCACTCGCCCGGCTATCACGTTTACGTGTACCATACGCTAAGTCGATTTAGAGACTGGGCCGATTTAAATGGATTCACGTTGCCGGAAGGGATTGGACGCATCGACCGGATGCCAGAGCGCCTCTTGCATTTCATTAAACCGAACCAAACCTTGCCGATCGTGGGGGATACGGGAGGACAGCTTCGCGGAAGCCGTTTAATTCCTCGGATTGAAACGTTTCCCGAACTAGCCTTTGCCATGAGCGGAGGGACACAAGGACAATGCCCAGAAGAACTGCTGGCGAATCTAGGCTCTCAATATGCGGTCATGCGTGAATATTGGCACCATGCAAAGCGTCCGTTTCGTGACGCCACCTATATTCTGATGACAGCGGGATACCATAGGGGTGCACATAAACATGCCGACGATTTGAGTCTCGAACTATATGGATTGGGGCGGGATTTCATCGTCGAAACTGGTCGGTATGGCTATGTGGACGGACCTGAGCGTGCGCAAGCACTACGTGTCGCGGCGCACAATACGGTACATCGACTCGGAGAAGAGCTCGACTTGTCGATCGAGCGAATCGGAGAGAGCGGAATCCTAGAGGTGAAAGAGACGCGGAAACAGATGATGGCGACCGGAGTGAGCCGCCTGATTGGAAAAGGGGCCATACATACTCGGCATGTCGTGTACGATAAGGCGCGAACGCTTGTCGTGTTTGATCGGATTGTCGCACCGGAAGCGGATCTCTTTGTCCAGCGTTTCCATCTGGCGCCCGGTTTGGACCTGGTAGCGGGTACACCAGAAGAACACAACGTTCGATTTAAAGATGCCTCGAATCGAGCCATTCAATTCATTCAGCTTTTAAAAAACGAAGAGGCTTATATGGCACTTGAACCGAGCCATGTGTCCATGCGTGATTTGGAGTGGACTCCCCGCCAGCAAGTCGTTTCGATTGAACATGGTAGCGAAGTTCGCTTTTTGACTCTGATTCGACTAGACCGGACCGGGAAGCGTGTCGTCGATACGAAGGTCGAAGAGCGGGATGGGATGTACATCGTCTCGTATTGGATTGAAAACGGGGGAAAGCATGTCATTCATGTGCCGTGTGAGGAAAGTCGTGACGTATAAAGGACAAAACGTCACGACACTCTCACGAAGTGATGTCGTCCTTTACATAATGAGGGAATCGTTTTTTGTGGAAATTGTAAAAACCTTAAAAATCTTCAATTTGTGATTGTTTATTGGACGCGTTTCCGTTACGTTAGAACTAGAGCGATTTGTACATATAAGGGAAAAACGGACGACTTTGGGGTAATCGTGGTAAGTAAAAAGTCGAATGATGTAAGCGCTTTCTCTTGTGTGTCCTCTTCGCAAATCTGAAAGGGGAATTGGACATGACAAAGAAATCATCTCGTAAGTTGTACACGGCACTCGCTGTAGCGGCCGTATCGACTGCATCGCTCGCACCGGCTGTTGTCACGGAAGCTGCGTCAAAAGCACCAGTCGTCAAAGCGAAATCAGCGTATGTGTACGCAGGGGACTTGGATGCTGCGCTCGATGCTACATATGAGGGCGCGCCGATCCATTGGTATAAATCGAGCGTCAACTTGGAGAAATTAGGTACATTCCAAACAGCTAAGGGAATCGTCAAAGGCAAAGGGAAGTACATTGAGAAACGCGTCCGCGTCCTCGATCACCCGATTGCGATTTTACCACCGAGCGAGCCACTCGTGTTCAAACAAGGGAAACCGGCACTTGGCATCGTGAAGCAACAAGTGAAATTCGCAAGTGGGACGTATGAAAAAGCAGTACGTTGGAGCAAAATCGACACGAGTGAAGTCGGCGAATTCGTCGCGACGGCTACATATACAAACCGTGGTAAAACGATCACACTTGAAGTTCCTTATACAGTAGAAGGATACAAGCTCTCGATCATGCACACGAACGACACGCACGCCGCGCTCGATCTCGCACCGAAACGTGCGACAGCCATCAAGCAAATCCGTGCAGAGAAGCCAGACAGCCTCTTGATCGACGCAGGGGACGTCTTCTCAGGATCGCTTTACTTCAACGAGTTCAAAGGTCAAGCTGACCTCAAACTCATGAACTACATGAAATACGATTTGATGGTGCCGGGTAACCACGAATTCGATCTCGGTACGGAGCAAGGACATAAAGAACTTGCTGATTTCGTCCGCTATGCGAACTTCCCGTTCGTCAGCTCGAACGTCAACTATGCAAATGACCAATACATGAAGAGCCTCTACCGTGACGAAGTTTCGCAAAAAGCGTACAACGGTCGTCTTTATGAAGGAGTCATCAAAGTAGTGGATGGCGAGAAGGTCGGATTCTTCGGTTTGACAACAGAAGAGACGGCATCCATCGCTAGCCCAGGCCCAATTGAATTCCAAAACTACATCGCAGAAGCACAAAAAGCAGTCGACGCGTTCAAAGAGATGGGCGTCGATCAAATCGTAGCAGTCTCGCACCTTGGGTATAACGATAACCCAGCGTTCGATAACGATTTGTTGCTTGCTGAAAACGTAGATGGAATCGACATCATCGTCGGTGGCCACACGCATACTCGTTTGAGCGCTCCGGTCCTCATCACAGAAGGAAAAACAGAGCCAACGGTCATCGTTCAAGCGGACCAATACAGCAATTTCCTCGGAACGGTTGATGTCGAGTTCGACAAGGATGGAAAAGTCATCAAACATGCGGGCAGTTTGATTGATGTGAAGGCACTTCAACCAGATCCATATGCGGTAGAATTGCTCGCACCATTCAAAGATGTCGTGGATACAATCAGCCAAGACCCAATCGGTGTCTCACTCACAGCTCCACTCGATAACCCACGTGACAAAGGTGACGAAACAGCACCGAGTGTCCGTAAAAATGAAACAGCCCTCGGTAACTTGATTACAGACGGTATGCTCACGAAAGCGAAAGAGTATGATTCTGCTGTCATCGGTGCTGTTCAAAACGGTGGTGGAATCCGTGCATCAATCGATGCAGGTCCTGTCACGACAGGTGAAGTGTTGACGACACTTCCATTCGGAAACACGCTTGCCATCATGGACTTGAAAGGTAGCGAATTAAAAGCTGCTTTCGAGCGTAGCGTTGGCATTTACCCAATCGAGAACGGTGGATTCCTCCACGTATCTGGATTCAAAGTATTGTTCGACAGCTCAAAACCGGCTGGTGAGCGCATCGTTAGCTTGCAGTACAACAACGGCACAGAGTTTGTCGATGTCGAAGACGCGACGAGCTACAAAGTCGCAACGAACTTCTTCACAGCGCAAGGTGGAGACAACTATGTTGAGTTTGAAACGGCATTCAAAGACGGTCGCGTCAATGACCTCGGTCTCATCGACTGGGAAAACTTCCGCGATCACTTGATCAGCCTCGGCGAAGAAGTCACACCTGCTGTTGAAGGACGTATCGTCGACGTCAACGCAGCTGAATAAGACAATCATTGGTTGCTTTCGGACGGATCCAGGAATGGGTCCGTCTTTTTTATAGGAAACTCAGGCGTGTACATTTGTCATCAAATTGCGACCGACATATAACTCTGTTAAGATACGATAAGATGAAGAAATACTGATTACTTAAAAAAGGTGGAGCGGACGTATGGATGTAAAAGCGACACTGCGCGATGTGCAAGCGCACATTGCGTGGTTGAAAGAAGAAAAAGAACGGGTCGACCGGAGAGAAGCATTGAACGGAGATGACTTGATCACCCTTGAGGACCTTCCTTCATTGTCGAGACAGGCACAACGCCCGCGTCTTGACGATAAATTGTTTGAAGAACAGCAAGCTACCTTAAAAACGGAACTCGAATCAGCTCGAGCGCGACTCCCGAAACAAGATGTGACTCGTATCGCATCGAATGGGAGCAATTTTTATGAGAAGGCGGATGTACAAGTGGCATTCGTCGGTCCGGTCAAACGAGCGAAAGAGTTAGAGCGGCTTTGTCATGTCCATTTATTTGAGAATGTGACAGGCTTCTTAGAGCTGGCTGAAATCGAAAAGATTGATTTCCTTCTCATCTCGGCCGCGCTAGTGGAAGATGAGACGACCGCATTCCACCACATGGGCTCACCGCGTTCGCACTCCCGTCACTGGTTGGAGAATTTGATTCGCAAAGCCAAACAAATTGATGTTCGTGTCGTGTTTGAAACTACTCTCGATACGAATCACTACGATCGTTTCTCCTCACTCGCCGCTCAGTGTGACTATATCTTTACGGCAAACGAGGAGCGTGTGACGGATTATATCGAAGAAGCCGGACATGAGCGCGTTTTTGTCATCCGTCCGGGAATCGACCCACTTCGCTTCAATCCAATCGGGATGACGCGTGTTCAGTCGGATTCGGTCGTCGTCACGAACCGTTTCCCGGTACAACGTTTCGCAAAAGACTTGGAGACGCTCGCACAAGGTGTTCGTGATGCGAATAAGTCTCTTTATGTGATTCGCGAAGCGGATGAATCGAAGGTGTCGTTCGCACCGAAATCACTTCAAGATGTCCTCGTCCATGGGGACCAAGAGGAGATCGAGGCGTTGAAAGAAACCTCGAACTGGATTCTTCACGTCAATGAAGTGAAAAACAGTCCGACGATGAGTGCGCAAGCCATCTATGAGGCACAGGCACGGGGACAACTCGTCTTGACGAACTACAACGTGGCCGTCAACAACGACTTCCCGAACGTATTCATCGCGACGAGCGCATTGGATGCACAAGGGATTTTAGAAATGTTCGATACAGACGAAGAGCGTCTCGAGCATCAACTATCTGGTGTCCGCACCATCTTCTCGAACCATACGATCTATGATCGTTTCAACGAAATGTTATTCGTTCTCGGCATTCACCACGAAGTCCGTCGTGACGTCCTCGTCATCGGTCGCGGCGACGTGACGGCGACACGTGAGCTGTTCGAGCGCCAATCCTATCCGCATAAACGTTTTGTCGCAGAAGCAGATTTACAAGAAGTCGATTTACGCACAGCCGACTTCGTGACGGTATTTGACGACCGTTATCACTACCTCGACTATTATGTAGAGGATATGGTCAACGCCTTCAAATACACGGACGTCGCTTTCGTGACGAAAGGGCAGGACGTTGTACATGAATTCGTAGAGGGATACGATGACGTCGCGTTAACGATGTTTGCGGCAAGCCACCTGTCGCTTGAGACGCTTCGGGACGACCAGCGTATCGAGGGACAAGGCTATGCCATCGATCATTTCGAACTGCTCGCGGCAGATGATGTACTCGTCCCGAACGAACCGGGCGACTATGCGCTTTCAATGATCGTCCCGATTTATAACAACGGTCGTTATCTCTACAACAAATGTTTCTCTAGTCTTCGCCGTAGCTCGATGTTTGAAGACATGGAGATTTGGCTCGTCGACGACGGTTCGACGGACCAAGAGACGATCGGCTATATCGAACGCCTCGTGCGGAAGTATCCGAACGTCTACACGTACTCATTCAACGACGGAGGCAGCGGCAGTGCGTCGCGCCCGCGAAACAAAGGCGTCGAATTGGCAACGACACCGTACATCGCTTTCCTTGACCCGGACAATGAAGCGGTCAACGACGGCTATGCGGAACTATTCCGTATCATGAAAGAGAATGACGCGCTTGACCTCGCAGTCGGAAGTATGTTGAAGCTTGCGAACCGTGAGGCCATGATTGAGCTAGACGGCCTTGAAAAAGATGGTGTTCGCGTCATCGAAGACCCGAGAGCGTACTTGCTCGAGCACAACTTCAAGGTACAGAGTATCCAGACGATGGTCATCAAAAAAGACTTCATCCAGAAGCACGATTTGAAACAGGTCATCGGTGCGGTCGGGCAAGACTCGCTCTTCTTCCAAGAGATGTTCCTCAGCGCAGGACGCGTCGCTCTTCTCGACTTGACGATTCATGATTATTACGCGGCTGTCGCCGGTTCGACAGTCAACACGATCACGAAGAAGTACTTTACGAAGTGTGTCATTCGGGAAACGGCACGGGCAAAAGCATTCGCCCGGGAAGGTGTACTCGATCAATACCGTTCCACACGATTCGAACGCTTCTTCTCGATGTGGTATTTGGTCTTCTTACGCCGAAGCAAACCGGAAGAGTTTGTCGACAATGCCGGTATGCTTTATGAAATCATCGAACAGTATCGTCCGATGGAATTAGAGACGCCGATTGTAAAACAATTCGTCGACTTATATGAATCAGGACAAACAGAAGAATTGAAGCGTCTCTACTTTGACGCATACTTGTGAGGTGAGAGCATGAGCAACGAATTTGAAAAAGAAATCGGATTGTTGAAACAACGAATCAAACTGCAGGAAGAAGAGATTCGTCATTTGAAACATGATGAACGTCTATTACGTCAAAAGCATCGACGACTCGTTCAAAAGTATGGAGATCTTCTGTACACGTTTGAATGGACCGTGAAGACGTTCGAGAAGAAAGAGCAAGCGCTCAGTGACTTGAAACGTAAATATGATGTGTTGAATCAGAAGTATCGTCGTCTTGTGCAATCGAAAGCCGGAAAAGCGATTTTGAAGGCACAGGCGGTTGCACGACGCATTCGCAAATAAAGAATCGAGCTCGAAAGACTCGATGATTTGGAGGATATGAGGATGGATTGGCAGAAAAAAGCACGTCGCGCCGCTTACCTTGGGGTACAACGGTCGAAGCGACTCGGTCGTAAAGTGTTGAACAAACGCCCGAACAAATCGCATCAACTACGTGAACTCGTACCGAACTGGTATACACGCTCACCTTACGTACACGTTGAAGGGACGGACCTTGTCTTCTCTGGGGACGAGCCGGTCACCGTCACGTACCGACCGAACGCGAGTTCAGATATCATCTCGGTGAACGACCTCGTCGAATCAGGTCAAAAGACGTTCACGGCTATGATGCGTGTCAAATCGCGCGAAGGTCTGATGCCAACGTTGACGTTAGAAGTCGTGCGTAAAGGTGGACGTACTCGTTACGTGACGGTACAGGACGGCGATCAGGTCGATGTGACGCTCGGCATGGGTGAACAAATCGTCCGGGCTCATCTTGAAGTCAACGGGGCAGGAGCGTTCAGCCTCGTCGAGCTCATGCTCGGCAAGCTGTCGCTTTGGACAGTCGAAGGGACGGCTGCGAACGTATCACTTGATGCTTTTGATTTCCGTTATCCGCTTACGTCGTCGTCACTCCGTTCTCTCAAACCACAGAGTGAGATTGCTCACTTCGACGGAGACGCGCTCGTCGTCCGTGCCGAAGGGAACCAATACACGCACTATGGCGTCGATGAGATCGCGCTGCCACACGTCGATACGGAACGTGGCATCGATTTTGAGACGGGTGATATGGACGATGACTTGTATCGTTTCTATTTGAAAGGGGACCGCACGGGTACAGCGGACGCCTCGCTGTTCATCGCGACGTATACGGTGTCTGGGCAGGATCGTTTGATTGAAGTGCCACTCGGACTGAGTGGTATCGTCCGCATCGCACCGTCACACCGTTCCATCCGCTATTTCATCCGCGTGAACGGGTCAGGACAGCTTGAGAACTTAAATATCGGAATGATTCGCGAGAAGAGTGTCCGCCGTGAAGACGTCTTGTCCCTCAAACCGGACATGTGGACGATCCCGGCACCCGACCTCATCAAATTGAAGAGTCGAGATGACCAACTCGTCGTCCAGTTGAAAGGCGAGGACGATCAGCGCCGCTACATCTCGTATGCCGAGATGAACAACAGCTTCAAACTGCTCCCGACAGAGTTCCCGTATGAAGTGAAGGCGAACAGTCGTTACCGTGTCACGCTCGATGGTGTAGCCGATGAAGGGGCGAATGTCGTCCTCTACATCATTGCCTACTCGGCGACGGAGCGTCAGATTATGCAACAGGTTCAAATCGGAAGCGAGAAAGTCTTCTACTTTGACCGTGGCATCCGCTTCCTTCGTTTCGCCCTCCGTGTCGACGGTGTCGGAGAGGCTCGGGTCGACCGCATCCGTGTCGCTGAAGAACTCGTCAGCGATGGTACAGAAAACCCGACGTGGATGGACGTGCGCGAGGCTCGCTTCTTCGCACCAATCCCACGTGAACTACACGAACTGAAGGTCGCGGCCATCTTCGATGAGTTCACGATGGCATCCTACAAACCAGAGTGTCAGCTCATCACGTTCACACCGGACAACTGGAAGACGGTGCTCCTCGATGAGCAACCGGACGTCCTCGTCGTCGAATCGGCGTGGAAAGGGAACGCCGGTGCATGGGAGAAGAAAATCGTCAAATATGGCACGAACACATGGGAAGAGCTCGATGCGCTTCTCGCTTGGTGCCGTTATCACAACATCCCGACCGTCTTTTGGAACAAAGAAGACCCGATTCACTACGACCGTTTCATTGAGACGGCGAAGCGATTCGACTATGTGTATACGACCGACATGAACCGCGTTCCGAACTATAAAGAAGATTGTGGTCATGACCGTGTCGATGCGTTACCGTTCGCGGCACAGCCGAAAGAACATAACCCGATTCGCTTACCAGGGACTCGTGAACCGTATGCGTGTTTCGCCGGTTCGTATTATGCGAACCGTCACGAATCGCGTAAAGCTGACATGGACAGACTGTTCGCGGCAGCAGACAAGTATGGTCTTGCGATTTATGATCGGAACTATGCGATCAACCAACGCGGGGAGAGCGACCAACTTCAATTCCCGGAACAGTTCCGTCACTCGATTCGCGGCAGTTTGAAATACAACCAGATTGCCAAGGCGTATAAAGGATATAAAGTCATGTTGAACGTCAACTCGGTCAACGATTCACCGACGATGTTCTCACGTCGCGTCTTCGAAGGACTCGCCTGCGCCACACCGGTCGTCAGTACACGCTCGGTCGGGGTTGATGCCATGCTTGGCGATTACGTCTTCCTTGACGACGGAGAATCTGACTTGGATGAAACGTTCCGCCGTTTGATGACAGATGACTCATTCTATGAGGACATCGCGATGCGTGGTATGCGTCACGTGTTGACATATCACACGTATACGCAACGTCTGGCGAAAATCGTCCAAGACGTCGGCATCCCGTACCGTGTCGACCACGAGAAGATTGCCGTAGTCGCCTTCATCAAGTCGCGCGAAGAGGCAGAACGCGTCGTCGCTCAGTTCGAGGCGCAACGTTATGAGCATAAACATCTCATGATGTTCCTCGATAAGTTCGAGGATCACATCGATGTATACAACACGTATAACACGCCGTCGATCTCGACGTATATGCGTAGCTACTTGACGCACTATACCTCGTTCACGGAGATGGTCGAAGCGTACGATTGGGTCGCCCACTTGAAGTCGGACGATTATTACGGTCCGAACTACTTGAGCGATTATCTGCTCGCGGCACGCTACGCAGAAGCGGACGTTCTGACGAAAGAGGACTACTATACGTATGACGGTCAGCTCGTCAAACAGGACCATGACGAATCGTATCGTTATGTGTTTGATGCGACACCGTCCCGCTCGATCGTGCAGCCGTCGGCACTCCGTTTCTATACGGTGGAGGAGGCACTCCACATCTTTGAAGCGGATGAGAGCTTGAACGAGCTTGCTCGTTCTGGCAAACGCATCTTCAGTGTCGACCCGTATCAATATGTGAAAGCCGGTGCCGCCATGGATGAAGCGGACCTTCAGGAGGTAACATTATGACGAAGCAACCGCTCCGAATCCTCGTATACGGGGACGTCAATTTGAACTTGATCGACGGATCAGCCATCTGGCTCACGTCGGTCGTGCATATGTTGAACCAGGACCCGAACATCGAGGTCGACGTGCTCTTGAAGCGCTCGATTGTGAAACCGGAAGTGACGGCGTCTATCAAACAGCTCGACCGCGTCAACTTCATCGACGTCTTCACGGAAGACTCGACGAAGAAGGAGGAGCCGTACTATGAGAAGAAGGTGCTCCAGCCGGAAGAGGCGGCCCAACTCATCCACGAGCTCGTCGAGACGAAACAGTATGACATGACGTTCATCCGTGGGTTCCAACTCGCTTATGCGCTCTCCGATTATGAACATACGATGAAAAAGACGTGGACTTATCTCACAGATTTCACGCATGATTCATCGGCCGCGTCACAGGAGGAGTTGGCACGTTTGAAGAAGATTGCGGACCGTTCGGCTCGCATGCTCTGTCAGACAGCGGAGATGAAGGCGTACTTCGAGACGTTTTTACAGACGCCGAAGCCGTTCCTCATCTTGAACCCGATGATCCCGAACATGCGTGAGGCGACGCCGACGTTCAAACGTCAGGCGAAGCGTCTCGTCTATACAGGAAAGTTCGCGCCACTCTGGTACTCGGCTGAAATTCTCGACGCACTCGAGAAAGTACGAGTCCGGATGCCGGACGTCGAATTGAAAGTGGCGGGAGACAAGTTCAACCAAGACCCGAACAATCCGAACTTCCGTAAAGAAGTGACGCATCGTCTTCAAACGGACGAAGGGGTCCACTGGTTGAAAGGTATCCCGCGTGCGGACGTCGAGACGCTCATCGAAGAGAGCGACATTGGCATCTCGTGGCGTCACCCGGACCTTGACGACAGCCTCGAGTTGTCGACGAAGCTTCTCGAATATGGGGCGCTCGGGAAGCCGGTCCTCCTTAACCGCAACAAGATGCACGAGATGTTGCTCGGGTCGAGCTACCCGCTCTTCGTCAATTCGGAAGACGAATTCATCGAAAAGGTTGAACTCGCCTTCACGCATCCAGCCATCTATAAGGATGCGGCGGAACGGCTCTACAACATGGCGAAGAATTATACGTTCGCCAGCACGTTCGAACGTCTCCGTGACGCGATTTGGGAGATGCAGAAGACGACGCTCCTCTTCGCCGGTCACGACTTGAAGTTCATCCGCATGTTCATGGAACGCTTTGAGGCCGACCCGAGCTACCGGGTCCTCATCGACCAGTGGGATGGACACAAGATTCATGATGTAAATCACAGCAAGGCATGTCTCGCACAAGCAGACGTCATTTTCTGTGAATGGGGCCTCGGCAACGCCGTCTGGTACTCGCAACATAAGTTGCCGCATCAACGCCTCATCGTCCGGATTCATCGTCAGGAGAAAGAAACACCATTTCCACGGGAATATGCGCTCGACAACATCGACCGCATCATCCTCGTCTCACCGTATATGTTAGAAGAGATGCATCGTCTGTTCGGAATCCCGCGTCACCAGATGACGGTCATCTACAACGCCGTCGACGCGGACAAGCTCGACAAACCGAAACAGGCAGACGATTTGACGTTCCGTCTCGGTATGATCGGCATGAACCCGAAACTGAAGCGTCCGGACCTCGCGCTCGACGTCCTCGAAGAGCTGCTGAAGACGGACAAGCGGTACCATCTCCACTTCAAAGGACACCATCCAAAAGACGTCTATTGGATCGGGAAGCGCGAAGAGGAGAGCGCGTACTACGAGGCGCTACTGAAACGAATCGAGGAGTCAGAACTTCGCGACCACGTCCACTTCGATGGACACGGCAATGACGTCGATACGTGGCTCCAATCGATCGGATTCGTCTTCTCGACGAGTGACTTGGAAAGTTTCCATCTCGCACCGGCCGAAGCGATGGCAGCAGGATCATACCCGCTCATCCGCCACTGGACGGGTGCGGAAACAATTTACCCAGACGAACTACTCGTCACGGATACGTCGAAATTTGTCGATACGATCCTCTCTTATAAAGAAGATACCGAGAAGCTGAAGACGGACGCAAAAGCCTATCAGGCGTATGCCCGTAAACATTTCGCGCTCGATCGTCTCTATCGAGAGATGGAACAAATCATTTCAGGCAAAACACACGAACAATTTGCGACGACATTGTCATGAAAATGTAATTGCACCAAAGAATTGTTCAAGAGTATAATGAGTATTGTTTTATTATCGAATGTGAAATAAAATGATGGACAATGCGCTATTTAAAAAGCGCGTCAAAACATTTGGAGGTTACCACACAATGAAAGTATGTACAGTAGGTCTTGGATATATCGGATTACCGACATCGGCTGTCTTTGCGAACTATGGCGTCGACGTCGTCGGAGTCGATATCTCACAACATGTTGTTGATAAATTGAACCGTGGAGAAATCCACATTGAAGAGCCAGGTCTCGGCGAAATGGTCGCAGACGTCGTGGCAAAAGGGAAGTTCCGTGCATCACTCTCTCCAGAGAAAGCAGATGCCTTCATCATCGCGGTCCCAACTCCGAACAACGACGACGAGCACAAATCATGTGACTTGACGTACGTCTTGGATGCGACACGCAAAGTGTTGCCATTCGTTGAAAAAGGCAACGTCATCATCGTTGAGTCGACAATCGCACCACGTACGATGGACGACTTCGTCAAACCACTCGTCGAAGAAGCTGGATTCACTGTCGGTGAAGACATCTATCTCGTACACTGCCCAGAGCGCGTATTGCCTGGACAAATCCTTCATGAGCTCGTGCACAACAACCGCATCGTCGGTGGGATCACGACAGAATGTGCAGAAGCAGGCGCACGCGTCTACGGTACATTCGTTGAAGGTGAAATCGTGAAAACGGATGCGAAGACGGCAGAAATGTCGAAACTCATGGAAAACACGTTCCGTGACGTCAACATCGCACTCGCGAACGAACTCGCAAAAGTATGTAACGACTTAGACATCAACGTTCTTGACGTCATCGAGATGGCGAACAAGCACCCACGTGTCAACTTGCATAGCCCAGGACCAGGTGTCGGTGGACACTGTCTCGCGGTCGACCCGTACTTCATCGTCGCGAAATCACCTGACCTCGCGAAAATCATCAACTTGTCACGTGAGACGAACGTCTCGATGCCACACTACGTTGCAGACAACGTTCAGAAGTTGACTGCTGGAATCGAAGACGCGAAAGTCGCTGTCTTTGGTGTGACATACAAAGGAAACGTCGACGACATGCGTGAAAGCCCAGCGGTTGAAATCGCTGAAATCTTGCTTGACCGTGGTGTGAACATCTCTGTTCACGATTCACACGTTGAAAAATCAACATCAAGCCGTTTCGAGCTCGTTTCAAAAGAAGAAGCACTCAAAGACGCAGACCTCGTCCTCGTATTGGTTGACCACAACGAGTTCAAAGTCCTCGACTTTGCAGAGCTCAAGTCATCAATGCGTCGTCCGATGATCTTCGACACACGTAACATCGTGAAACCAGAAGGTGAAGACGTAGCGGTCGTCAACTACGGCAACCTCTACAAATATACAAAGGAAACGAATCTCGTTCTTTGATTCAGGTGAATGAACATGTTTAAATCCGCGAAAGCTATTCTTTCAGAGCTAAAGTCGAGCTTGTACTTGATTTTCCGTCTCGCCACGTATGAGACGCGAAGCAACAACTCGATGCAGTACCTCGGATTTTTATGGGAGTTCGTGACACCGTTATTGCAGATTGGAGTTTACTGGTTCGTATTTGGATTTGGTATTCGAAGCGGCAGGCCGATTGATGGCGTGCCGTTTCTGCCATGGTTGGTCGCAGGGATTGTCGTCTGGTTCTTTATTGCCTCGGCGATCACCTCGACGGCCCGGTCCGTCTATTCGAAAATCGGCATGGTCTCCAAAATGAGCTTCCCAATCTCGACGATTCCGGCATACGTCTTGCTCGCACTCTTCTATCGCCACGTGGCGTTAGTCGGTGTCTCGTTCATCTTGATGTGGGCATTCGGATTCCCGATGGGGCTGCATTCGCTCTGGTTTATCTACTTGGCGTTCAGTGCGCTTGCACTACTGTACTCGCTCGCCTTGATTACGTCCGCGCTCACGACAATCGTGCGCGATCTTCAAAACCTTCTTCAGTCGATGATGCGGATGTTGATGTATTTGACACCGATTTTTTGGGTGCCGCCGGCGAAGCTCGCGAATATCCTACAAATCAATCCGCTCTATTATTTAGTCGAAGGATATCGGTCGATGTTCCTCGGAACCGACTGGTTGGCGACTAACTGGGCTTACGGTCTCTATTACTGGGCCATCGTCTTCGTTCTCTTCTTCGTCGGGTCGATGATTCATTTGCGTTTCCGTCGACACTTCATCGATTACATTTGAGGAGGACCTTATGTACCAGGTTAAATTTGAAAACGTATCGAAACGATATACGCTTTATAACAAGCAATCTGATAAGCTGAAAGAGATCTTCTTCAGTAAAGCAGGGGGCAAACAGTTTTACGCGCTTCGCAATGTCACGTTTGAAGTTCCACCCGGGGAAGTGGTCGGGATTATCGGCATTAACGGGTCAGGGAAGTCGACGATGTCGAACTTGTTGGCTGACGTCATGCCGCCGACTCACGGAAAAATCGAACTTCACGGAAAGACGGCGTTGATTGCGATCTCTTCTGGTTTGAACGGCAACTTGACTGGGCTCGAGAACATCGAGCTCAAAGGGTTGATGCTCGGGATGACGAAACAGGAGATTATCGATTTGACACCGGCCATCATTGAGTTCGCCGATATCGGTGACTTTATCAATCAGCCGGTCAAGACGTACTCGAGCGGGATGAAGTCCCGTCTCGGATTCGCCATTTCAATCAACGTCGACCCAGACATTCTCGTCATCGATGAGGCGCTCTCGGTCGGGGACCAAACGTTCACCGACAAGTGTCTCGCCAAGATGAACGAGTTCAAAGATCGTGGGAAGACGATTTTCTTCATCAGTCACTCGGTCTCACAAGTTCGCCAATTCTGTACGCTCGGCCTTTGGCTCGAGTTCGGAGAAGTGCGCGAATATGGACCAGTCGATGAAGTTGTTCGGGAGTACAACAAGTTTTTGAAATGGTTCCGCAACTTGTCTAAAGAGCAACAAGACTCGTTTAAAGCCGACAAGCTCAAACGTCGTACGACGGTCGTCGATGCGACAGAGCTCGGAGAGACATACATCTTACCGCCTTTGACAGAAGAACAACTACAAACACGCCATTCGTCGGTCGCTGTATCGAACGAAGCGTGAGCAATTGGGAGGAGGAAGCACGGCGAAGTCAGACCGTGCGAAACGACCTATGAAAAAAGTCATGACCGTCTTTGGGACGCGACCAGAAGCCATCAAAATGGCACCACTCGTACTTGAGTTGAAAAAACGTGAAGGGGTAGAACCGATTGTCGTCGTGACAGCGCAGCACCGTCAAATGCTTGACCAAGTGCTCGAGTTGTTCGAAATCAAACCGGACTATGACCTCGACATCATGAAGGACAAGCAGACGCTTTACGATGTCACATCACGCGTATTGAAAGGGATGGGCGAGGTCATCGCTGAAACGAAGCCAGACATCGTGTTGGTCCACGGGGACACAACGACGACATTCGCGGCATCACTCGCAGCCTTCTACAACCAAGTCGCAGTCGGTCACGTTGAGGCTGGCCTGCGCACACACAATAAATATTCACCATTCCCGGAAGAGATGAACCGCCAATTGACGGGTGTCATGGCTGACCTTCATTTCGCACCGACGGAAACGTCGCGTGACAACCTCCTTCGTGAAGGCAAGAACGAAGAGATGATCTTCGTCACAGGGAACACGGCAATCGACGCACTCAAAACGACAGTCCGTGACGACTATGCGAGCGAATTGCTCGACAGCATCCGTTCACAAGGTCGTCGTCTCGTCATGTTGACGGCACACCGTCGTGAGAACTTGGGTGAGCCGATGCGTAACATGTTCCGTGCGGTCCGTCGCTTGATCGAGAAGTATGATGACATTGAAGTCGTGTATCCGGTCCACATGAACCCGGTCGTTCGTGAACTCGCTAACGAGATTCTTCACGATGTCGAACGCGTCCACTTGATCGAACCACTCGACGTCTTCGACTTCCATAACTATGCGGCGACGTCGCACTTGATCTTAACGGATTCAGGTGGCGTACAAGAAGAAGCACCATCTCTCGGTGTACCTGTCCTCGTCCTTCGTGACACGACAGAACGTCCAGAAGGTGTAGCTGCAGGAACACTCAAACTCGCAGGGATTGAAGAAGAGAACATCTTCTCACTCGCGGATGAGCTCTTGTCTGACGAAACGGCATACAAAGCGATGTCACAAGCATCGAACCCGTACGGTGATGGTGAGGCGTCACGTCGAATCGTCGATGCCATCCTTGCCAACTAAATGAAAACGAATAGAGTTGTTTTGTGCCCGGCACAGCAACTCTTTTCTGTATCATTATCCTAATGATTCGGAGGTGCTTGCATGTCAACGAAGCGAATTCGTCCGGCGATTTACCATTACTATCCGCGTGGACCACATAAAAATCATATGTCGATGCGCGAAGAGGAATACAAGACAGAGGTCACCTTTTTACCTCAATCGCTAAAGGACTCGATTTATGTTCAACTATTTGACTTGAAATTTGAAATTCCCCCATCGAAAATCTTTTTGGCTGATGCCAAGATGGATGAAGGGGATGAAATGGAAGTCAACACATCCGTTTATGTCGAAGGCGACCGCGCCATCCGACTAGAATTGTACGTCATGCAGTATTCAGACGAAGAACGTTTATCGAATAAGCGTTTCATGCTCACATTGAACCCAGGGGTGAACCCCGTTGTAGAAGTCGTCAAACAAATGGAAGATGCCAAGTATTTCAAGATGTCCTACAAATACATCGTAGAAACGCTTGAACCGACCACTGTACGATTTGATGATCTCTATGTGACGTTCCGCTAAGCGGAGCAAGTCTTAAGGGAGAAAGGGACCATACGGTATGTTATTTAGTTCCACGGTATTCTTATTTTATTTCTTACCGGTCGTGCTGCTGCTGTATTTCGTGTCACCACGCTGGTTAAAAAATACGATTTTACTCGTCTCAAGTTTATTTTTCTATGCATGGGGTGAACCACGGTTCGTCTTAATCATGCTCGCATCGATCGTCATGAACTATGTGTTCGGCTTTATGGTCGACAAGTATCGTGATGATGCAAAGAAAATCAAATGGACGATGGTGCTCATGCTTCTCGGGAACCTCGGGATGCTTGGGGTCTTCAAGTACGCGAGTTTCTTCGTTGAGAACGTCAACTCGGTATTTGGCTTCTCGCTGAACGACCCGGATATTCCTCTTCCGCTCGGGATTTCATTCTTTACATTCCAAGCGATGAGTTATGTCATCGATGTGTATCGAAACGATGGGCGTCTACAGAAGAACTTGTTTGACTTGGCACTTTACGTATCGTTCTTCCCACAATTGATTGCCGGACCGATCGTCCGTTATCAAACGGTCGCAGATGAAATCGTGGACCGCCGTGAGACAGTCGATGACTTCGTCTCTGGGATTCAACGATTCGTCATTGGTCTAGGGAAGAAAATGATTTTAGCGAACAGTTGTGGATACGTCGCGGATCAGGTATTCAGTCAATCGGCCGGGGATTTGTCGACGACACTCGCCTGGATCGGTGTCATCGCTTACTCGCTACAGATTTACTTTGATTTCTCAGGTTATTCGGATATGGCGATCGGTCTCGGTCGGATGTTTGGGTTCCATTTCCTTGAGAACTTCAATTATCCGTATATTTCAAAATCAGTGTCTGAGTTTTGGCGTCGCTGGCACATCTCACTTGGGAGCTGGTTCCGAGATTATGTGTACATCCCACTCGGCGGGAATCGTCAAGGTCCTTGGAAGACGTATCGCAACTTGACCATCGTTTGGTTATTGACCGGGGTATGGCACGGTGCGAGTTGGACATTTATCGCATGGGGATTATACTATGGGATTTTCATCATGCTCGAACGGGCATTTCTTGGAAAATGGCTTGCCGCATGGCCGGCATGGCTCGCCCACGCGTTCACGCTCTTCATCGTCGTCATCGGTTGGGTATTCTTCCGTGCCGATAACTTCACGTACGCAACAGAGTATCTGCAAGTGATGTTTGGATTACACGGAGGTGAAGTATTCGATCAAACGGCATATTACTACATTGTTCAGTACGGTGTCGTGCTTGTCATCTCGATGATTGCTGCTACACCGCTTCCGAAAATGCTAGTCGCCCGCTTCTTGCGTCATGAAGTGAGTACGGATCGTCCTGTGCTTGCTGCAAGCGCTGGTCTTGCACGAGCGGCGTATATCATGCTCATTTTCGGTATCTCGATTTCATATGTCGTATCGAGTACATTTAACCCATTCATTTATTTCCGGTTCTAAGGAGGGCTGACAATGGAACAACAAACCAAAAGCGAACAAGTCCGTTCGAAAAGGCGGCGCCTTTCTTGGGTGGTCAACAGTATCCTATTGATCGGCTTCCTTGGCACCATCTTTTATGGACTCGCCGTTTACGCCTTTGGCACCGAACAAGCACGTTCAGATAGTGAGGGACGGATGCTAGCACAGCGCCCGGATCCATCTGTCGAGACGATTCTGGATGGAACGTATATGGAAGAGTTCGAGGCATCAGCAAACGATCAGGTGTTTGAGCGTTACATGTGGATTGAGACACAAGCTTGGGTGCAACGGAACGTTCTGCAACAACAGATGAACAACGGTGTCATCAGTATCGATGAGTTCTTGTATGCACCAGATCCTGTGGCGAGCGACTATTCGTCACTTGGGGTCTTCTTTAAAGAATTTCAAAAAGAGATGAGCGAAGCTGACATTCCATCTTACTTCGCATCGGCCCCAAGTAAACCGGTCTATGCGACAAGACAAGGAATCTTCCCAGATTACATCGAGTCGGCAGATGCAGAAAACCGAGGACAGCTTCATGCACGTCTTGAAGAGAATGAGATTCCGCTCATCGACTTAGAAGAAACGCTTGGCGATCAGCCAGGAAAAGATATTTACTTTAAGACGGATCACCACTGGCGTCCGGAAGGGGCATTCATGGCTTATGAACAAATCATGGAACGCTTAAGCGAGCAGTTCCCTGATGCTCCTGCCTTATCGATGGAGGATATGGAAATCAAATCGGTAGACGGTCCGTTTTATGGATCTCATGCCCGTGAAATTTCGATGCCTTACGTCGAGTCACCTGATCAATTTACGTACCTTGAACCGAAAGACGGATTTACTACGACAGTCTGTCGAAATGGCGACGACTGTGGTCATTCGGTCCTAGATACGGATGTCTTGAAGAACTCGACGAAATTCACGAACTACTACAACTTGTTCATGGGTGATAACTATGCCCAATCGAAAATCACACAAAACAATCCGAAAAATGATTATCACTTGCTCGTCTTAAAAGATTCGTATGCGAACCCGATGCTTGGCTATCTTGGAGAGTCATTCGGAACGGTGTCAGCGCTTGATGTCCGTTACTTCGACGACTATGATGTCAGCATTGCGGATTATGCAAAAGAAAATGAGGTAGATGCGGTGCTGTTCGTTCACAACGATCGCATCCGTGGTCTTGGTTCGATGTATCAAGAAGGCTTGTAACCCTAATCAATCGATTACGGAGAAAAGGTAGGTGCTCATTATGAACATATTACTACCGGTGTTTTTTCACTCCGCAATGGGAGGATTACACCTCCACATCTTATCTTCTTTGAAAGTGTTTCTACGAGAGGGGCATGAGGTGACCGTTGTCTGTAAACCTGGTCCCTTTGCCGATGAAGTAAGGAAAATCGGCGGGCAAGTCGTCGAGACGGACTATTCGAGTGAGGACGTGCAATGTGTCATCGATCAAATCCGATCACAGCCGTTCGATGTCGTGTATGCGCATCCGTTCGACGCGCGTCAATTTGGTCTCGCGGTGGCGGAGGCGAACGCAATCCCGTTCGTCCTCGTCATCCACGGGATGTATTATGATGAGATTGAGCAGTATCATCCGAGCGTTTCGCGAGTGATTGCGGTATCGGAACGGATTGCTACACACCTGACTGAGCACTGTCCGGAAATCGAATCAAAACTTACTGTCATCCCGAATGGGGTCGATTCGACTTTTGTTCCGTCGGAGGAAACATCGTCATCAGAACGTATCGTGGGCTTATTCACGTCTCGCCTGGATGCGGACAAACTGTTTATACTAGATGTCTTCTTAGATGCACTAGAAGACGAGAGGGTGCGGTCTTTACCGATTGACTGGTTGATTATCGGTGACGGAACACAGCGAGATAAATACGCCGAGCGTTATGAAGCCGCACTGGCGGGGACAGGTCAGAACATCGAATGGCTTGGTTGGCTAGAACAAAGCCAACTCCCTGAAGCGATGCGGCGTGCCGATTTCATCATCGGTCCCGGACGGTCTGCGCTGGAAGGGATGGCACTCGGTAAACCGACCATCGCTGTCGGGAGCAAAAGCTATCAAGGCTTGGTCACTCCTTCGACGTGGCAAGATATCGCGAGTACGAACTTCGGAGGCATCGGGAATAAGTATGAAGGGTATTCACCAGGACAAATCGGTGAGGCGATTCTCGAGTTGATGGATGAGACGAAGCGACGGAACCTTGCGAGCTTCTCGGCTACACTCGTCGATCAACATTTTCGAGACGAACAATCGCAACAACGCCTACTCGAGGTGCTTGAACAGGTGATAGAAAAAGGTGCTCGAGAAATCGATTTGGTCGAGCGTTATCCTCATATTCGTTATGATCAACTTCATGCTTGTCGTTCGAACCGAATCTGTACATGGAAATTGACAGATCGGGAACAACGACTTGAAGAGACACGCGATGAGTTAGTGACGACCAAACGACAGCTCGACCAACTGCTTATGATGAATGAGGAACAGTCGTTGGAAATCGAGAAGTTACGTATGGAACTTCAGCGATTATCTGATGAAATGGAATAGCGACTTATGGAAAGAGAACTTCGAATCAGAAGTTCTCTTTTTGAATATAGCGAACTTATTCATTATTTATGTGATAAATGTCACCAAAAGTATTCTGACACCATAATAGTCAAAATAAGTATTTTTTATGTTACTTTTGTATTATTTATATTACAAAATTTACATATTTATTTCGTTTTCGGGGTAAAAAAGATTAACACCTTAGAGGCACGCACATCATGTATACCTGTCGCCTTGTTTTTAGTAAAGGAGGATGCATGAATGAAAAAAGTCGTTGCTCTTTTTTTGTGTTTTTTCTTACTTGTCGGATTTACCATTGTACCAGGGTCGAAGGTTGAGGCAAGTTCATCTGTGACCCATGTCTACTCACCAAAATCGTATACACACTATGGAGGAGTTACGTATGCGGTTAAGAAATTTACTTATCCAAAAAGTGTGAAAGTCAAATTATCTAACGGGCGGTACGCTTATCGTTCAGTGAAATGGTCGAAAGTCAGTTTTCAAAAAGAGTACTTGAATCGAACTCAACGAATCGTTGGAAGCGTTCAAGGCACGAACAAGAAAGCGACCTGGTATGTGAGAGTGAAGAACTATCCAATCAAGGTTTCAACGCCAATCATTCGTGCGGTCGGAAAAGGTCAAAAGGCGAATTTGCCGACCAAATTAACTGCTTATTTTGCAAATGGTCAGCGTTCCACTTATCCATTGGAGTGGGGCCCAGCATACACAAGTAAGCTAGGAACAAGAATGGTCAGCTATAAAGCTCGTGGATTAAACTTATACTTCAGTGGAAAAGCGAAGCTTGTGGTGCGAGATGTTCATTTGACCCAACCCGTTTTTTCCATTTTGACGAACAATGAACAGATTCAGGCCGTAGGTAAAATTCATTATCCGGCTCGAGGCGTACGTCACTACTTGATTGCTGAAAACAGAGAAACCAAAGTACAGTATAAAAAGTTGATTTATCCTGAACAAGATGGATCTTACAAAGTGGCATCTCTACCGCTCAAACCTGCGTCCTATAATATGTATGTCCAGTCGGGCGTCAAGCGGACATCACCGGTGGTCGTTTCATTAAAAGGCGGACAGGTTCCGGGTGATTCGGAATCGGATATTCGCAATCTATTAAAAGGTCTATTATTTAATATCCAAGTGGCGAATCCGTTGTTGAATGACATCGTCTTACCGCAAATTGACGGTGTGACATTCTCGATTGATTCAAACAAGTCGGCTTTGTCGAGTGCTGGTAAAGTGACGCGCGGAACGAATGATGAACTTGTGACGTTCACGATTCAAGCGAAACGTGGGGACATCACGGAATCAATCACCTACAATAACATTTTGATTCCGAAGCGCTCCCAGACGGACGAAGAAGAGTTCGACCTCTGGCTCAACAGCATTCAAATCGATAACCCGCTCACGAAGAACATCGAATTGCCGTCCTATCCGGGTGTCGTCTTCTCGATTGAATCGAGCAATCCATCAGTCGTCTCCACTTCTGGTGTCGTTACGAGAGGAAATCAAGACGTGTATGTCAATTTGACCGTACGGGCAACGAAGGGAGCGGTGACGCGTACGAAGTCCTTCCCGAATATCCTCGTACCAAAAAAAGATTCATCGGCGGAAAGTATCATTGATGATTACTTGAATCGACTGGTCATCTCAAGCCCAGTGACTTCAAATATCACACTCCCACCTCTTGCTGGGGCGACGGTGACCTTGACGTCTTCGAATCAAGCGGTTATTACAAACAGTGGGATTGTCACACGAGGTACGACGGACCAATCCGTTTCGCTCGTCGTCACAGTGACAAAAGATGGGGTCACGAAAACGAAAATTTTCCTCGGTTTACTTGTACCGAAGAAAGAAGGCGGGGCTGAAGGGGAAGTAGATGACTACTTGGCAGCACTGTCGATTACAAGTCCACTCACATCGAACATTGTCCTACCGCCATTCACTGGTGGTACAACGACGCTGTCCTCATCGAATCCAGCGGTCGTCTCGAACAGTGGGGTTGTCACACGTGGTACGACGGATAAAACGGTGTCGATTACGGTCAATGCGACGAAGGACGGTGTGACGAAATCACGTACCTTCTCGAACTTGCTCGTACCAAAAGATGATGCGGTGTTGACAGCCGAGCTCGACGCGGCTTTAAATGCCATCAACCTTGGTAATCTCATTAACCTGTCGACCAACATCTCACTTCCGTCCGCATCAAACGGAATCAACGTCAGTTGGTCTTCGAATCAACCGGGTGTCATCTCGAACACCGGGGTGATTCAACAAGATCCGACCGATGCGAAATCGTTCATCCTGACGGCTTCGGTCACAAAGAACGGATTGACTCGGACGAAGACGTTTAGTGGGTCGGTTGCAGCGAATGTTCAGTTGGTATTAGCAGACGATGTGACGAAAGTTAAGTCGTCATTCGGGACGCTATATCCGGTATTTGATTTGTCGTTACCAACGAGCTTGAATGGTACTCCGCTCACATGGACCTCAAGTAACCCGGCGCTGATGACGAGTACGGGGGACGTTCGGGAAAATGATGTGGTCACGCCATTTACCTTGACCGTCAGCAATGCTAGTACAAATCAAATCATCAATATGTCCACACAAGATGTCGATACGGGGTTACTCGGTGGGTTGCTCGATTCGCTTGGCACCCTTTTGAATCCAGTTGTGAGCGCATTGACGGGTAATGCGCAAACAGCCACTCTGCCAACGCAGTATGGAGGTTTACTTGGAATCGGGGCGAAGAGCATCACGAATTGGGAGAGTTCACACCCGAATCTCGTGACGGTTCAAGGATCCAATGTTACCATTCAACGAGATGACCAAGAGCATATCGTTGTCTTGCGAGCGAAATATGAAGGAATCGATCAACCGATTCCATTTATCGTCAAATTATCGAAACGATAACAAAGAAGAACGGAGTCGCATGATGCGACTCCGTTCTTTTAGTCAATGTGTTGTGAAGCGAGCTGGTCCAATCGAAGAGACGAGACGTGTCGCTGCACGTAAGCAATCCAGCTGTCTCGTATACACACGGCTCACATCAGAAAATGCAGAGGGAAGATGGTCTGAGTCGAGGGGACCTTGTCGCATATAAGGAGATTCCCCGGCGCCAAGCGGTGTCGGATGAATCACAAACTTATAGTGAGATGGGTCGAGCTCGACGACTTCGATTTCTGCAAACAATTGTGCATCACGTGTATACAAGAAGCGGGTGGATAACCATTTATCTGAATCTGTCATGGGTCACCAGTCCTCCCTCAAAAAGTCTTATCTCCTTTATATTAAAACATTTTATGGTTATTTGGTAATTTTATTTCATATATATCCCAAAACACTGACTATAATTTGTAAAAAGAATGGATTCGTGCAATCTTTCTCTTGATTAAGTATGGTTAAAAGAGAATGGACGAATATGAGGTGACAATATGAGAAAGAACGCGACTGGTACATACCGGTTCGTCATCATCCTTGGGGCGAAAGTGAATGGGACTCGACCGTCCCGCGCGCTCCAACATCGAATTGACGTAGCGGCTGCCTATGCGAAGGCACATCCTCATGTCGAACTGATCGCAACAGGTGGACAGGGACCAGATGAAGGGATGGCGGAGGCGCGTGTCATTGAACGAGAACTGATGGCGCAAGGAATCGATGCAACACGGATTCATGCGGAAGCGAAATCGACGTCGACAATCGAGAACTTTGAGCATAGCCGCTCAATTTGGGGCGGGGCGTCCGGTTTGACGATCGTGACGAATGATTTTCATGTGCCGCGCGCTCGTCTGATTGCGAGACTGTACTTTCAGCTCGAGAGTGATGCTTTGTATGCACCGACCCCACCGCTTGCGAAAGTGCGATATATGATCCGTGAAATGTTGGCGTACGTGAAGTTGTTGGGACGTTACGTATTTAGGAAAGAAAAAAACTAGGCTCTTGCACTCGCAAGAGCCTAGTTTGGTTGACAGCCGATTTCTTCGTTCAATACGTGGCCAAACGCTTCGGCGCCCTTAATATTTAAATGGACCCCGTCACTTTCGAAGTACGCTTCCTTTCCGATTGAGCGTTCATGCCAATCGATGAGGGACACGTTCTCATGAAGCTCACTGGCCCGAGCGAGTTTTTTATTGACCTCACTCTCCCATGGACGTGGGACACGTGTGTTGATCAAATAGATTTCATCTGCTCGTTCGAACTGCTTGAGCAACGTCTCGAGTTGCTCCATTTTGAAGGCACCGTTCGTTCCGAGATGGAGGAACACGACGTGACCTGGAGCATTATACGATTGGTACTGAGAGGCAACTGGGATTGCATCGCGAACTTGACGTCCGATTTGGGCGTCGATTTTCATATTCGGGAAAGCATCTGCCAAATATTCGTTCAATCCGAGCATGACCGAATCGCCAATCGCGAGAGCCGGTGGACATGTTCGTTCTTCTGGTTTTTCAGTTGGTGCTTTGTTTTCTTTTGTCGATTGATCTTCAGACGGGACTTCCTCTGTTTCCTTAGATTCCGATTCTTTCGGAACGTCCTTTGTCTCATCTTTTGGCATCGGTACTTTCACGACAGGAATTTCATCTTCGACCGGCTTCGACTCAGAGAACGCCAGAATGGTCAAATTCCCAACGAGAACGAGTGAGAGCGCGGTCGCACATGCCGTGGCGGCAAAGCGTGCGTTCGGGTGCGTCGGTGTTGAGACGAGCTGACGGAACGCTTGTTTGAATCCGTTTCGACGAATCGGTGTCTCGACGAAGCGATACGACAACTCGGCGATCAAAAGCGTCAACGCCACTTGCCCGACGGAAAGAAGTGGCGAGAACGTCCCGAGTCGATCGAGCGGTGTCGATAGAATGATGACCGGATAGTGCCACAAGTATATCCCATACGTGCGTGTACCGATCACGCGAAGCCAAACGCTTCCAAACAGTCGTGACCAAATGGTCGCCGGATGGGCGACAGCGGCAATCAATAGGGCGGATAGGAAAGCGACGAGCAAGAAACCTCCATAATAGAGGAATGCATCGTAGGCGTTGACGTTACTGATGATCCCGACGATGACGATGAGCGAAACGGCGCCGGTCCAGTTCAAAATGTGGCGTCCGATATGCGGGATCGTTTCTTTAAACGTGTCCGGACGCCAACCGAAGGCGAGGACGGCTCCCATGAGCAGACCGAACAATCGCGTGTCGGTCCCGTAGTAGACGCGGCTCGGATCGGCTTCCGGGACATATCGGAACGCCATCCAGGCGGCGGAGACGAATAGAAGCGCAGCGAGCAGTTGAAGCAATCGCTTCCGGAACGCGAGACCGACGAGTAGGAGCAACGGCCAGAACGCATAAAACTGTTCTTCGATGGAGAGAGACCATAGATTTTGAAGCGGTGATGGCTTTCCGAAACTCTCGAAGTAGGAGACTTCGTGAAAGATATACCACCAGTTGTTCACATAGGCGAGTGCCGCCAGTGAATCTTGGCGCACCGTATCGAGCAAGGAGCGGTCAAACAGCGTCACATACGTCATCACGACCGACAGCATCAAGACGAGTGCCGGCAACAAACGACGGAAACGCGCGAGGTAGAACTTTTTCAAATCGATTGTGCCGGTCTTCGTCCATTCGCGAATCAAGATCCCGGTAATCAAGTAACCGGACAGGACGAAGAAGACATCGACACCGAGGAATCCCCCTGGTATGTAAGGTACATTTAAATGATATAAAATCACAGCCAAGACGGCGAACGTGCGCAAGCCGTCGAGACCAGGCATATACGTTGTATGTTTGAGTGGTTGCATGCCCCCACTTCCTTTCTAGTAAAGCGGACATTTCCCTTATTTTTGAATCCATTCTTCAGTATAACGAGCGTGGAGGAGGGAATGGTTTCAAAAGATTAACAATCAAATGACGTAAAAATCCAATAAAAAAAGGGACACGAGGTCCCTTGCACCTTACATCAGATTAATCAACGTTCCACCGAGTACCCCGGCGATGACGAGTGCCCACGGTGGTAACTTCCAATAAGCAATCATCACGAACAGGAAGGCAGCGAACACGAAGTCGACCGCATCGTTGACGGTACTCGTGAAGATCGGGCTGTAGAATGCCGCAATCAAAATCCCAACGACCGCCGCGTTGACACCGATGAGGGCACCGGCGACTTTCGGGTTGTGACGGAGCGCGTCCCAAAACGGAAGTGCTCCGAGGATGAGCAAGAAGGCCGGCAAGAAAATCGCAACCGTCGCAAGGATACCACCCGGCACACCGTTAATCACCGTTCCAAGATAAGAAGCGAACGTGAAAAGCGGACCAGGAACGGCCTGAGCGGCACCGTATCCTGCAAGGAAGGCTTCTTCACTCAAGAAACCAGCAGGTACAAGTTCTCGTTCTAGTAGTGGCAAGACCACATGTCCGCCGCCGAAGACGAGGGCACCGGCCCGGTAAAAGCTATCGAACAAGGCAATCGTCTGATTCTCAAACGTCTCCCGTAAAATCGGTAAGATGACGAGAAGTGCCCCAAAAATCGACAGCAGAATGGTCCCGAGACGTTTCGAAATCGGGAACGCACTCGATTTCGTATCGAGACGGTCCGGCTTGAACAACAGGAATCCTGCGAAGGCCGCGAGGAGAATGAACGATACCTGACTGAACGTCGTTTGCCAGAGTAGGACGCCTGCCAAGGCAAAAAAGGCAATCGTTCGTGTCTTTGTATCAGGTGTCAGTTTACTCGCCATCCCTAAGATGGCATGGGCGACGATAGCGACAGCGACGACTTTCAAGCCGTATAACCAGCCTGCATCGGAGACGTCGAGTCCGGATAACAATAAAGCGAATAGGATGAGGGCAACGACCGACGGCGTCGTGAAGCCGATGAACGAGGTGATCCCACCTAATATGCCACCGCGGACAATCCCGATCCCAATCCCGACCTGTGAACTCGCCGGTCCGGGCAAGAATTGGCATAAGGCGACGAGGTCGGCGTAAGCTTTCTCATCCATCCATTTGCGTCGTCTCACATATTCCTCGTGGAAGTAACCGAGGTGGGCGACCGGACCACCGAATGAGGTGAGACCGAGCCTCGTTGAAACGAATAAAATTTCTAGTAACGTCTTGAACGTCACACGTTCTGTCGTCATATCTTCACTCCTTAATTTCTTTGAATAACTCGTATGCCTTTTGACGGGCTTCCGCCAACACAGAAAGTCCTTTTTCGGTCGTCACGTAGTTTTTGCGAACGTGTCCATCGACCGTCTCGTTTTCACGAATCAAGAGCCCGTCTTTCTCCATCCCGTGCAAGATCGGGTAGAGCGTCCCGGTGCTGATTTCGTACCCGTGCTCCCGAAGCTCATCGACCATCCATGCTCCGTAAACGGGGTGTTCCGCGGCGTGGTGCAAAATGTGGATGTGGATGAATCCGAGAAACAGCTTCCGCAAGACGCGGTCTTCCATATGTGTCATCTCCTTAATATCGAAATTCGATATCGGTTTTCGAAATCAGTCTAGCAAAGGTGAGGGAGAGAGGCAAGGGAAGAACTTGCAGTTTACGAAAACTTTAAATGAAAAGATGGGAATGACTTCGGAAAAAATAGGGAATCTATCACAAATGAGGTAGAATAGGTAGAGATTTTATTTGCTGAGGAGGAAGTGACGTGACAAACCCCATTCATTCTTCATACGATACATTGTTGCGTTATATGCCCCAAGGCTACGTCGAGTTTAAAGTGATTTACGACGACGCTTCGGAGCCGATTGACTATGAATTCTTTGAAGTGAATCCTGCCTTTGAGAAGATCATGAAAGGGAAGCGAAAACACTTCATCGGAAAAAAAGTGTCAAGCGCCCTAAAAGACTTTGAATATAGTGAGCGGGAATGGATGATTCAAGTGGCACACGTCGTCAGTGATGGCGGCACGGTAACGTTTGAACACTATTCTCGCCGTAATAAATGTTGGTTCGAGATGTCTGTGTTTAGCCAACGAACGGGGTTTGTGTCCGTCATGTTTCACGACATCACGCCACACGTCCAAGAGAACAATGCGTTAAAACAGCTCGTCAACGTATCGCATCGCTTCGTCTCGACGGGTAGTGACTTGTTAATGAATCAACAATTTCTTGATCAGATTCGTGACTTCACTGGAGCGAAGGCGGTCGCTCTCAATTTGATGGATGCGGATGGCGAATCGTATACGACAGTGGCATTATCAGGAATCGATGAAATGTTAGAGAGAAGCCTCGACATTCTTGGATTTCATCCAGTCGGGAAGAAGTGGCCAATGACGGACCAACGTCGTGACCTGTTCAAACAATCAAATCCTCGTGTCTTTGATGGGATTGGTCCACTTATTGATGGTGCGCTTCCAACACGTCTCGTCAAAAATCTACTTCGAATTTTCTCGCTTGGAGAAGTCGTTCTCTTCAAAATCGAGAAAGACGGTATTTTATACGGAGACTTGACGATTGTGATGGAAAAAGGGAAGGTCGCCAATCGGCTAGGGCTCGTAGAGTTATATCTCGTCCACGTCCTTGAGCAATTGACGAAAGCCGATCATCAAATCGGAGAGACGAAAAAATCGATGTTTGGTGGATTCGCGACCCTCGACTTGGAGTGCATCATGGCCTTCAACACACGACAAGTGCTCCATTTGAACGATGCATGGGAACGAATTTTAGGGTTTTCACTTGATGAGCTGGAGAATATCGACTTTCTTAGTCTAGTTCACCCGGATGATGATACCATCACGGAAGCGGCGTTTATGGAACTTGAGGAACGTGGTGAGTTGTTCCGCTTCATCAACCGTTTCCGGACGATCGACGATACGTATCGATCGATCGAGTGGCATTGCAAACTTCAAGGGAATTATATTTATGCGGTCGCGAAAGACGTGACGGACCGAGTTCAGTTAGAAGAAAAGTTGGCAGACCGAGATCGGCTTTTGACGAAATTGTCCGATCAAATCCCGGGTGCCATCTATCAATTCGAATTATTGCCTGATGGAAGTTTCAACTTCCCATTCTTTAGCCGAGGCTTTGAAGATATGCTGGGGATTTCGGCAGAAGAGGTACAGACGGACGCGAGTCTTGTCTTCCGACGGATGCACCCGGATGATTATCCGCTTGTCATGCAGTCGATTGATGAGTCCTATCGCAACTTGACGATTTGGGATGCTGAGTTTCGCGTCTTGACCGAGGACGGACGAACCGTCTGGATTTTAGGATCATCCCGTCCGGAAAAGATAGCGGATGGTCACGTGTTGTGGCACGGTTATATCGGAGATGTCACGGAGAAGAAAACATATGAGAAAGAGATTGAGTATCTCAGTTACCACGATCAATTGACGGGCATCAAAAACCGACGCTACTTTGAAGAGGCGTTGGAGCGCTATGATGATGACCACTTTTATCCGCTCACACTCATCGTCATCGATATCAACGGGTTGAAGCTCACGAACGATGCGTTCGGACACTTGGTCGGAGACCAGCTGCTCGTCGAAGCGGCGAATATTTTGCGAAATGAATTGCGCGCGAAAGATGAAGTGGCACGAGTCGGAGGCGATGAGTTCGTCGTGATCTCTCCGAATACGACGCTCGATGAGGCGAAACAGCTGTCGGATCGTCTCGGTCGTCTCTTCCACGAGCAGACGGTTGAAGGATTACCGATTTCCGCATCATTCGGTGAAGCGGTCAAACATGACTCGAATGTCGAATTGACCGAGGTGTTCAATTTAGCGGAAGATCGGATGTATCACCACAAGGTTTCTGAAAAGCAGAGTCGACGCCACCATTCCATTCAAATCATCATGCGCACGCTGTATGAGAAGATTCCACGAGAAGAAGCGCATTCTCAACGAGTCGCCAATTTAGCGGGGCAACTGGCAGAAGCGATGGGCTTCACGAATGCTGAAGTGAATGAGATTCGAACGGCCGCTATTCTCCATGACATAGGAAAAGTGGCAATCAGCAACGACATTTTGGATAAACCGGGCGCGCTGACCGAATCGGAATGGTATGAAATCAAACGCCACCCGGAAATCAGTTACAATATTTTAAGTACCGTACCCGAATATGTCGCCTTATCGGAAATTGTCTTGGCGCACCATGAACGATGGGACGGCAAAGGCTATCCGAAAGGGCTACAAGATTTTGAGATCCCTCTTGCTTCACGAATCATCGCAATTGCGGATACGTTCGATGTCATGGTGACGGGGCGACCGTATCGACAGGCGAAGACGATTGACGAGGCACTCGCCATCATCTCACAAGAGGCGGGCAAACAGTTTGACCCATCTCTCGTCGACGTCTTCTTTGAAAAAGTCGTACCGACACTTCAACAATAAAAAGCGAGTCCTCCTGAATATGGGGGGCTCGCTTTTGTATTAGACGGTTAGGGGTCGTTTCTTCAACACGAGGATGGTGAGGAGGAAGACGACTCCGGTCATGCCAATCATGACAAGGATGGAGGGATACGGGAACTGACCCTCATACATCGTGATGACACCGTTATTCAACCAATAGGTCGGCAGGAAACGACCGACAAGTTTCAATGAATCCGGCAACCAGAGCAGGCTGATGAACGCCCCGCCGGTGATGGCGGATGCCATCGTAACCGAGATTTGAAAGATGTTCGCCTTCTCCCGATTCGTCGCAAACACGGCGATGAGACCACCGAGGGCTAGACAGACGAGCAGATAGGAAGAAAACAAGGCGAATACGGTCGGGAGATGTGTCCATACATCCTGACCGTATAAAGCGAGGCTCACGCCAATCAACAGCATCACGTAGATGAAGCCGACGAGATAAAAGGCTAGTAGCAGGGAGGCGAAGTAACGCCTTGGTGTCACCGGTGAGGCGAACAACCGCGCATAGATCTTTTCGTCCCGATCATCCGCGACAAACATAGGAATGAACTGGAGAAAGGTCGACATCATGATGAACGACAACAGACCGAAGAAGGCTTGTGTTCGGGCGGTCGTGGCGACACTTTCCTGGAACGGTTCACTTGAAAGTGTGTAACCGTTCGACGTCTCTTTTGACGCAAGCTGTTCGAACGTCGCTTTATCGTAGCCGCTCGCTTTGAGCAGTTGGCGTTCGCGGGACAGATGACCGTTCAGTGCCTGCTCGATCAACGAGGCATCACTCCCGGCGATTGCAGAGAAGGAAGGGCGAGGCATCTCTCCTGTGAACGCCTGTTTCGTGAAGTCATCAGGAATGATGAGGACGATATCTTCTCCTTCTAACAAGACATCATCCGTGTTCGACTCGAGCAACGTGACCCGACCAAACCGTTCGGCCTCGTCAATGAGGCGTTCGGCGAGAAGTCCACCGTCCCGGTCGACAATCCCGATGGATGCGTTCAAACTGGACGTTCCACCGACGAAGGAGAGGATGAGCGCGAAACCGAACATCGACACGAAGGTGAACACCCACAGCCCTTTCTTTCGAAGCATCCGTTTGGCCACATGTCTAATGAGTACCATGACGCTTCACCCCTTTCGAGAGAATGTAGCTGAATGCGATCAAGATGAGGAGATGAATCCCGAGCAATCCGAGACTTTGCCAATACAGATTCATGTCACCTTCACGTAGGAGGACGGCTAGCATTCCGTCCCGCATGAAAATCGGCATGAACACGTAGGCAGCCCACGGCGCATAGTTCAGCGTCACTTGGTCAAAACCGGGGACATAGCCACCGGATAAGATCATGAGGATGGCGACGAATCCGTTGACGATCGCATCCTTTGTCGTCGCGCTCAACTTCGGCAAGTTGACAATCAGGAATCCGATGGCGACCCCGTACGCGGTCAAGGCGAGCCAAGACAGAATCAGATAGCCGAACTGTACGTTCGCCAAGTCGAATGTGCGATAGACGAAGTGGCTGAACCAAAACAAGAGGATAAGCTGCAACAAGATGATGACGTAGCGACTGAACGTCCGCGCAAGTCGATATTGAACCGTTCGGACTGGGGCCGCTTGGATGCGTAAGTAACTGCCTGTATTCGGCTGCTCTTCTCGTGCCATCGATGTGATATAAAACGACCCGAACAATGCCGTCATGATTGAAATCGTGACGGTGAAATACTCGAGCGAGGTCGGGGTACGTCCCGCCAAGTCGACACTTTCCGTATCGAGCCAAGCCTCATTCACATATGGGGCCGACACGCCTGCTTCCGCGAGCGTGATCTGTTGATTGGCGATGGCCGTATACTGACCGAGGATGGCATCGAGGACGTCGAACTCGACCGTCGTCGGTTCCTCATAGAAGAGTGTGATGTCAGGTCCATCGAGTTGCAAGATGACATCGGCATCGCCATCGTTCACACCTTGTTCGGCAGATTGGAGGTCAACGTATGGGACAAGTCGGATGAAGGCTTGAATGTCTTCCTCTTTTAAAAAAGCCTCGAGCGGCTCTCGATACTGGTCGGTCGACGATTCGACGTAGGCGACGTTCGTGACCGGAAGTTTGAACGTGTCACTGAAGACAGCCGACAGCATCGTCCCGAGTCCAAAGATGAGGATGAGCGGAAAGATGAGCATCCAAAAGAGGGTGGCACGATCACGAAGCCGCTGTTTCACATCATATTTGATGAAAGTCCACATGACGTCCCTCCTATTCCCGGAGCGTCTTCCCTGTCAATGCCAAAAAGACGGTATTGAGGGAAGGGCGGTCGACCGTGATGGCGGTGAAGTGGACACGTTCTTGATGGAGTGTCTCAAGGAGCGGAGCAAGCGGCGTGTCTTTGTCTAACGACACCTCGATATACGGTTCTTCATACTCTACTTTTTGAACGTGTTCGAGTGCGTCAAGACGTTCGAGCAAATTTGGTGTGAGCGCATCGACTTTGATCCGGGCCGTCTCGAGTGTCATGACACGGTCTTTCAATTCGTCCTGTGTTCCTTCTGCGATGATCCTTCCTTCATCAACGATGGCGATTCGGTCGCAGAGGAGTTCGACTTCTTCCATGTAATGAGATGTATAGATGATGGTGGCACCGCGGCGATTCAGTTCGCGGATGTTCTCTAAAATGGTATTTCGCGACTGCGGGTCGATGGCGACGGTCGGTTCATCCATGAAGATGAGTTCGGGTTCATGGACGATGCCACAGGCGATATTGAGGCGACGGAGGAGACCGCCGGACAGTTCGGGCGGACGTTTCTTTTGATGGGCATCGAGTTCGACGAAGTGGAGCGCGGCCTCGGTCTTTTGTTTCGCTTCTTTCGGACTGAATCCATACAGCTCCGCAAAAAATTGGATGTTCTCATAGACGGTCAGCTGGTCATAGACGGAGACGTGTTGCGGCACGATCCCGACGCGGCGTTTGATGGCTAGTTCGTCTTTTGGCATCGCTTTTCCAAAAATGTGAATCGAACCGGAGTCCGCCTCGTACAGATTCAACATGACCGAAATAGCGGTCGTCTTCCCGGCACCATTCGGTCCGAGCAACCCGAAGAGTTCGCCTTCTTCCACTTTCAGAGTGAGGTCGTTCAAGGCAATCGTATCCCCGAACCGTTTCGTGACATGGTCGAGCGAGATAATGGACATCGTGATACTCCTTTCTCATGTGAAATGTTTCTCGTTCTACACAAAGGTGTTCGAGGATTGTCACGAATTTACCTGTCCGGAACGCATGAAATGTGCAATAATCTAATTATTCAGATAATTATAGTGTTGAAATGAGGGATTTGGATGAAAGGATGGCAATTCAATAAACAAGAGGGGGCATTGTTCCCGGACGAAATCGTACTTTCTGCGTTTTGTACAGTCGAACCGAAACGAATGGATTCGACACTCCCGTTCTATTATGATGAGTCGATTTTTCGTTTCACGAATAAGCATGGGGAGACGTTCTACTTTAAAATATCACCGAGCTATCACGAGTTTGAAATCAATATCAAAGGTGGGGACGGGGAGCTCGTATATTATCAACTGCTCCGCACCGTCAGCAAGGTCGAGATTTTAGAAGACCGGCGAGACCACGCAGAGTTATTGATCGTCCTAGCTGAAGATCGAAAGCGGACCGTGACGTCAATCGAATTGACCGTCCGACCGCGTTTTCGTGTGCTCGTGAAAGAGCATGAGATATAAGAAGTGCGTAAGGCTCGAGAGCGGATGCGAATCCGCTTTTTTAATTGGCGAAAAAAAGACAGCCACGACGTGACTGTCCTTCAGCGGTTATTTCGTCAAAAAGATTTGAACATGGATGGTCGCCCCTTGGGCATCGGTCGCTTTGCCAATCCCGAGGTGCGTATAATTCGCATTCAAGATATTCGCGCGATGACCGCTGCTGTTCATCCACGCATCGACCGCCCGGACTGGGTCGCTCGATCCTTTATAGATATTCTCCCCCCAGCCCCGATACGAGACACCGTAAGCGTCTAACGTGTCCCCTGGTGTACCGTTCTCCTTGAGCGTGTGCGAGAATTGACCCGTACGCGCCATCTCATCGGCACGGACTTGGGCGACACGGTTCGCCTCACTCGAAGCGGCGAGAAGAGAGAGACCGGCAGCCTTCCGTTCTTTGTTCGTCTCGGTCAACACGTTGACGGGCGACGTGAAACTGACATGATGGGCGAGGATGTACCCAGTGTATGAACCGTAGCGCACCTTGTACCATCGTGATGTACCGGTATAGCGATATGACACGGTCTCAAGTTCTGTACCCTGCCGGACGAACTTGACGTTCGAAGAGGTCGTGAGCGGACGTGATTTTAAATAAACGCTCGACGGTTTGACGTACGTCGGTTTCGTAAATTTCACCTCGGCAGTGGACAAGCGGACATACTTGGCGGGCAGATAAGCGTAGCCGCTGCCCCATTGAATCTTATACCAGCGCACACCGTCCAATTGGAACGATGTCCGGACACGCATCGAACCGTCTCGCGGAATGAGTGCAAGTCGTTTCGCGCTCAAAGAAGGCGACTGCCGGACATTGAGTTGACTAATGTTGGTCACGTAACCGGTCGTGTTGATCGACGTCTCATAATATGCTTGGACGCGGTTGATAGAGAAGGGCGACCCGATCACACTGAGTGTCAGAATGATGGTGAGTAGTAGAGAGATATGCTTCTTCAATGGAATCGACTCCTTTTGTGGGACTCCCTATATTCTATATCGTTTGGGTGATTTTTGGTTTTACCATTTCATTACAAAAAGGATGGACTCTTCGTGAGCCCATCCTTGCTTCATTTATACAGTAAATACTCTTTCCGAATTGGGAGAAACGCGTCCCGCTCGTCCTCGATTTTCGTCAGGATGTCTTCAAGCGGAGCTCCTTCGAGAATCATATCTTTCACGTAGGCGTTTCCTGTCAATTTCGTGATGAAGTCATTCGCTAAAAACTCGAAGTCGTCCGGATACATGCTGTGGGCCATTTGAATCATCGCAATCCCAGTTCTTGTCGATTCGAATCGAGCTGGATCAGTGACATAGACCTCAACCCCGTGCGTCAGTTTGCCCGCGTGTTTTGAGAACGTCGGCGTGAACGAGGCAGCCCGGAAAGCGACACCTGGCAAGTCGAGCCCGTTCAGCTCATTCGCATATTCATGCGCTTTTATATACGGCGCGCCGATCAGCTGAAACGGTTTCGTCGTCCCGCGCCCCTCGGATAAGTTTGTTCCTTCAAACAATCCGGTCGCAGGGTAAACATTGACCGTGTCGGTCGTCGGCATGTTCGGGGACGGCATGACGAACGGGAGTCCCGTGTCCTCATACATCATCGAACGCTTCCAACCTTTCATTTTTACGACTTCAAGGTCGGCTTGAATCTGATACTCGGTGTTGAACAGTCGCGCGAGTTCACCGACGGTCATCCCATGCTTTAGTGGAATCGGATAGAGACCGATGAAACTGGAGTAATCCGGGTCGAGCACCGGACCGTCAACGCGAAGCCCGCCTTGCGGGTTCGGACGGTCGAGGACGACAAACGGAATCCCGTTCTCGGCAGCGGCTTCCATCGCATACGCCATCGTATAGATATACGTATAGTAGCGTGTCCCGACGTCTTGGATGTCAAAGACGAGCACGTCGACATCTTGTAGCATCTCAGGAGTCGGTTTCTTCGTGGCACCATATAGGCTATATACAGGCAACCCCGTCACGTCATCGATGTAGGAACTGACCGTCGATCCGGCTTGGGCATCTCCCCGAACGCCATGCTCTGGTCCGTACAATGCCGTCAACTCGAAGTCATCGGACTGGTCAAATAGGTCGACGATGCTCGTTCTCTCCGCGTTGATCCCGGTCGGATTCGTGATTAGTCCGACCCGTTTTCCTTTCAAAATTTCCGGGTTTTCCATCAATCGGTCGACCCCGAGTTCGACCTTTGGTTTTTTCGGTTCAGACTTCGCATCGGCATCCAACCAGACGATGGAAGTCGTGAGAATCGTCAACGCAGCCATACCACCCATCCACTTTTTCATCAGAAACTCCTCCTTCGATTCATGTAAGCGCTTCAATTTCTTAACAGGAGTGTACCATTCAGAAATTTAATTTCAATATTTAATCATAAAAATAGGAATTTATATTTCTTAATTTCGTACTTTTCTCCTAATCGGACATAAAAAACGTGTCCTTCGATGAAAGACACGTTCCTATTTACTCATCTGACCGCGAGTGCTTTCCATCCCGTCGCGCTCATGACGGCGCTCACTTTTGACTTAGGGATGACCAAGCGACCGCGATATGGGTCGTTGATATACAAGTTTGACTTGTCATAGCCGGTTGCCAACATGACATGATAGTTAACGTAGCCGGTGAACTTCTTGTTCGAAGCGGTATACCAGTTGAAGTAGCCGTATGGTTTGTTGAAGTCGACACTCGCCCAGACGATGACCGGGTTGCCCATCGACAGTTCGCGTTCGATTGAGCCGAGCCCTTGATTGGACAAGTCTTTCACCGGACGATACTTACTGGCGAATTCAATCATGCCTTTTGGATAAATCCCATAGTTCTTATATTTTCCGAGCGTCCCTTTCGGATCTCCTGTGAACATGACGTTCGGGTCGACCCAGCGATAGAGACGGTTCTCATAGCGAGCGTTCCACATACTCTTTGGCATCTCGTTATATAAGGTCGAGGCGCTGACGGCACGCCCTTTTTCTTCAAGTGCCATTTTGAGAGAGAAGAACTCGCAGCCTGACGGATACCCCATCGGGAACTGACGATAGAGCGGGACGCTCATCTTATAGACGGACAGTGCCTGAGAATAGGCACCACGCGCATCGAATGAGGCGTTTCCGACACGACGGTTTTGATACATCTTTCCGTATGTATCAAAGTAATACCACTTGCCGTCGATGGCTTGCCAATCCGTCTTTTTCGTCAAGGCCGGAGCATAATATTCGTACTGGGTCGTATATTTCCATCCTTTCTCCGGCACACCGGTCGAATGGAAGTGATACGTCTTTCCATCTAATCGGAATTTCCCTTTCAGGCGGTATCCGTAAGTCGGGTGGAATCCGACCTTCTTCCCATCGACCGTTTGAAATCCGTACTCACGACGTCCATATGGGTCGAATGAATAGACGCGTGCATTCAATGTGTGGACACCTTCTAGTCGGTAGCCATAGGTCGGATGGAAGCCGTACATAACACCATTTATCTGTTGAAGGCCACACTTACGATCGCCGTATTTTCCGAACAGGTAGTGACGATTGTTAATCCGATGCAACCCTTCGAGGCGATACCCATAGTAGGGATGAAATCCATACACTTTTTCACCGATTCGGGTGAGACCTTGTCGACGTACCCCGTCAGTCCCGAAATAATAGCGTCGTGTGCCGATCGTCTGCCATCCGGTCGCCATCTTTCCTTGCTCCATCAAATAATATTTCTTGCCGTCAATCGTGTACATGCCTGTACGAATGGTGCCGTCTGGGAAGAAATAATGTTTGGCGTCACCAAACTGTTGCCATCCCGAGAGTCGGACCCCGTCCTCGTTGAAGTAATATCGTTTGCCTTCGATTGTCTGGAAGCCGGTGACGGCTTGACCGGTTTCGTCGTAATAATAGACGAGACCATCGCGTTCTTGCCATCCGGTGAGTAGCTTCCCGTTCTCGTCAAATGTGTATGTCGTGCCGTTGACTGCATGGGGACCCGTGATGAGTCGACCGTCTGTCTCAAAATAATATGTAGCACCTTCGATTTCCTGCCAATCTGTGAGGAGGGTACCATCTTCATTCAGATAGTACGTATGACCCTCGATTACTTGCCACCCTGTCAACACCGTCCCGTCACTCGATGTATAGACGATGCCATCCTCCGTCTGTTGGAATGAACCCTCAGCGGACGCGAACTGTGGACTCGTCCACACTGCACCGATTAACAGACCGATGCCGACCCTTCTTTTCCATGTCATTCATGTGACCTCCTCTGTATGCATACAGAAGAGATACCCATATTTATCCAAGATGAAGCTGTGGCAAATGAATCATTTGTAAGGTCAGACGTTTACGCCGTATGACTCATGAACCGAAGTCGTTTCGACGCCATATACAGGGATAGGATGACGACAACGGTTCCGGTCACAATCGGCCACACGAGATTCACTTCTGTCAAGAACACCTGACTCGATAGTGGACCGAGCATCCATGGCATCCAATCGAGGTCGACCCAGCCGATGAGGAGCGACATGACGAAATGAAGACCGAGCGTCAAGACGACTGCGACAACACCGCTCTCGATCATCGCAGCGAGGAGAATGAAGATGGAGAGCTGAACGACAAAATGAAAGACAAGAAGTGCTGTAGATATGAGAAATGCGGTTACATCAAACGCCTCGAAAAGAATAACCGTATAGTAAGCGGCCGCTAATTGGGCGAGTACGAGACCACCGACCGTCAATAGGACGTAATGTGCCCATTTACTGATAACGATGCGAGACGTCGGGATTTGTAACGACTTGAGCCAAGCGAGCGTTCCGTTCGTCCGCTCATGACTGAACGTATGCATCGCCGACAACAAGACGACGAGAAGACCGATTTGGCGAAGCTGTTCACTGACTGAAATCAACACTTCTTCTGGTGTCGGTGTCGGGAGATCAATCACGGCGCCGTCCGGTAAATTGCCACCGGAAGCGAGGATATCTGGTAGGAAATAGAGCGTGAGCGGTTGCATCGAGGCAAGGAGCATGAGCACGATTGGGATCCAAATGAGTCGTTTGTTCGACCATGACTCTCGCCATTCCTGTTTAAAGATTGCGGTACGCATCAGGCGTTCACCTCCAAGAATAAAGATTCGAGTGACGGGTGCCCGACGTGTAGTGATTGGATGATGAGATTCCGTTCCAGGATGCGCCGCAAAATCGCCCGTTCGGCGAGATTCCGGTCCGTTGATTCAAACGTCCACGTCGAACCACGTTTGGTTGTTCGGGTCACGCCTTCTAACTGCGTCCAGTCTGCATCGGTCGTCCCATCGTCAAAGAGACGTAGCTCAATGGTCGACTTCGAACCGAGCAGGTCGGTCACGGTTCCTTCCATGAGCAATTTGCCTTGTCGAAGCAGGAGCACCCAGTCACTTGCCTCTTCGGCATCCGGCAGGACGTGCGTCGAGTACAGGATCATTCGCTCTCGTTTCAAGTCACTTAATAGATCGAGTACTTCTCGTCGACCGCGTGGGTCGAGTGCCGAGACCGGTTCATCGAGCAGTAAGAGTTCCGGGTCATGGACGAGCGCTTGGGCGATCCCGAGACGCTGTCGCATCCCTCCCGATAAGTTCGCTGCCGGCCGGTCGACCGGTTCGAGCCCGACTCGTTTCAATAGTTGAATCGGCTCGACGTGTTTGGTCCCCGTCAATTCAGCGGCATACCGAATCGTCTCGACGGGAGTCAACGATGGATAGAGGGCAGGGCGCTGAGGCAAATAGCCAATCCGAATACGTTCGTGTCCGGTCATATCGCCACTTGTCGGTTCGGTGACGCGGGCGAGCAAGTTCAAAAGCGTCGTCTTCCCGGCACCGTTTTCTCCAAGGAGGGACGTGCAACCCGGTCGTAATTCGAAACTGACATCATCGAGCGCCGTGAAGGAGCCGAATCGCTTCGTTACATGTGTGATTTTCATCGCGGAGTCCGTCCCCATAAGAAGTATACGATTGGGCCGAGTATGTTGATGAAGACGATGACGAGAAGCCATACCCATTTCGGGCCATTCGTCATGTCGCGTTTGAACAAGTCAATCAAGGCGACGACGAGCAGGATGAGTTGCAAAATCAAAACAGGTAGTAAGATGAGAAAAAGTGTATTCGGGTCATTTGCGATGTCCATCGCGAGAACCTCCTTTTGAATTAGCTGTCTTTAAAACATTCTACATGAACGGTATGTCCCCTGTATGTGACACAAAAAATCCCCATCTCACGACGGAGATGGGGACGATGCGTCATTTCACTATAATGACAGGAGCGAGAGCTCGTTTGGCCAGTTTATGACTCACGCTACCGAGCACGAACTCTTGGAACGTGTTCAATCCACGTGATCCGACGACGACGTATTCGTATGGTTCATGGTTCGCATATTTGACGAGCTCGACGTCCGGCTCCCCACGAAGTTCGATGTATTCGTAGGCAATGCCTTCTGCTTCCGTCAAATCGAACAGTGGCTTGAGCATCTGCTTTCGCTTCGTCTCCAAGTCGATTTTCCCTGTCGAATTGAGGGCCGCTTCTTTTGATTCCTTCGCACTGATGACGTGCACGATATCAATCGATGCATTCGACGCCTTTGCGAGCTGAATCGCTTTTTCTAGCGCACGTTTCGAGTGGGCAGAACCATCTGCCGCTAAAAATACCTTTCCCATGAAAAACTCCTCCTCTTTCGCACGTTCTACTTTTAGTATAGGTGATTTGGCGAAACGGGGAAATGATGAATCAGTGCCCTGCGTTCGCGTCTTGTTGCTTCAAGTGAAGGGCGAGCGTGTTGAGCAGTTTTTCCGAGTCTTTGTTCAAGTTGAGCAGTTCCGGTTCGATTCCGACTTCCCGATATTTGAAGATGACCTTATCGATTGCCCCGATGGCAGAGTCGTCCCAAAGATGCGTGTTCGCAAAGTCGATGGTGACTGTTTGGATACCGGCTTCAGCATCCTCTGTCACATCGAACTGATTGACGAATTCAGATGTCGAGGCGAAGAAGAGCTGACCGTTCACCATGTAATGAGCCTTGTCGGCATCGATCTTTCGCTCGAGATCGATTTTTGAGATTTTAGCAGCGAAGAGAATTGCTGCTGTCAAAATCCCGGCGAGTACACCGAGTGACAAATCATGTGTGACGACGGTGACGAGTACGGTGACGAGCATGACGACCGTATCCGATTTTTGGGCGGTACGCATCGCTTTGAGCGAACCCCAGTCAAACGTCGCATAGGAGACGAAGAACATGACCCCGACGAGCGCGCCGACCGGAATCAGCATGAGCACGTCGCTGATTGTCATGATCATGACGAAGAGCGCGAGACCGGCTGTAAGTGTCGACAGACGTCCACGAGCACCCGATGAGACATTGATGACCGATTGCCCAATCATCGCACATCCTGGCATCCCACCGAAGAACCCAGCAATGATGTTCGAAATCCCTTGTCCGCGCGATTCACGGTTTTTGTTTGAGTCCGTTCCTGTCATATCGTCAACGATTTGTGCCGTCAAGAGCGACTCGATCAATCCGACGAATGCGAGGGAAATCGAGTAAGGAAGAATGATCAACAACGTTTCAAACGTCAACGGGACGTTCGGGAATAAAAATTCCGGGAGTGTTGCTGAGATTGTTCCCATGTCTCCGATATTTTTCGTATCGAGACCGAGTGTGATGGCTAAAATCGTCATGACGACGATGGCGACAAGTGGTGCAGGGATGGCTTTTGTGACTCGCGGAAATAAGAAGATGATGGCGAGCGAGGCGGCGACGATTGCCCAGATGATCCAGCTTTCCCCTTCAAAGTTGGATAGTTGCGCTTGAAAAATCAGAATGGCAAGCGCATTGACAAAGCCAACCATGACGGCGCGTGGAATGAACTTCATTAAGCGGGCGATGCCGAGATAACCGAGTACGATTTGAATGACACCCGTTAGAATCCCAGCGGCCAGCAAATATTGAAGACCATGGTCGGCGACGAGTGAGACGATGACGAGCGCCATCGCACCGGTCGCAGCCGAAATCATCGCAGGGCGACCGCCTGCGATTGAAATCACCATGGCGATGATGAACGAAGCATAGAGCCCGACCATCGGGTTGACGCCAGCGATGAGTGAGAACGCGATCGCCTCAGGGATGAGGGCGAGAGCGACAACAATCCCCGCAAGGACGTCTGCTCGGACGTTACCGAGCCAGTCTTGTTTGATTGTATTCATTTTTTCCAAGAAGAACACACCTCTCTTTATATTTTGACTTTGATCTTCGAGTCTCACGAAGATCAAATGCCACATTATATGAAAGGAAATGTTCCAACGTTACGTGTTTTCACAACGTGTTTCATCATAACGGATTTTTTTTGAAATGACAATTGAATGAAGTTGAAAAGTATGGTAATTTCATAACGGATACGTTATATAACAATTAGGTTATACAGGAAGGGGAAGTGGAAATGTACACTGCAGAAGAATTAAGCAAAGTACTCAAGGTGCTCGGTGATCCGACTCGATTGACCATGCTGAAACAGATGGAAGCGGGAGAACAGTGTGCGTGTAGTTTCGTCGACTGTTTTGACATCTCACAGCCGGCAATCAGCCGTCATTTGAAGATGTTGCGTCAGGCTGGACTGTTATTAGAGCGCCGAGACAAACAATGGATCCACTATCGATTGAATGAGACGAGCCCTTTTTATGGGATTGTCGTCGATTTGCTCGACAAGATTGAGACAATCGATGTGAGTTGCGACTGTGACACCGAATGTGCAATTTAAGGAGGAGTCAACGATGAAACTTGAAGTGTTTGAACCGGCAATGTGCTGTCCAACAGGATTATGTGGTCCATCCATCGATCCAGAACTGACGCGAGTGGCGACAATTCACTACGTGTTAAAACAGCGAGGCTTCGATGTTGCTCGTTATAATCTGGCATCGGAACCGAATCGATTCGTTGAAAATGTCAAGGTGCAAGCTGAAATTGCAAATGGGCTCGAGATGCTCCCGCTCACAGTAGTTGATGGAAAAATCGTAAAACGGGGTGCCTATTTAACAGATGAAGAAATTGCGGAGTTGACGGGACTACCGGTTGACGCATTTGCCAAGAAAGATGGAGAAAAGCCGAAAGTTCGCATCTCACTGAAGAAATAAGGAGATATGCTCATGAAGACATTTGATTTTCATACGATTGAACCGACCCGTTATGTGTTCTTGACCGGGAAAGGTGGCGTCGGGAAGACATCGACAGCGTCAAGCCTCGCCCTGACGCTCGCCGACCGTGGCAAGCGTGTCTTACTCGTTTCGACCGACCCGGCCAGTAATTTACAAGACGTGTTTGAGATGGAACTCGATGAGACGCCGCGCCTCGTTCCGGAAACAAAGCTTGCCATCTCCAACTTCGATCCCGAAGAAGCGGCAAAACAATATATGGAACGCATGGTCGGACCTTATCGAGGTGTATTACCGGACGTGGCCATTCACTCGATGGAAGAGCAATTATCCGGTGCCTGTACGGTTGAGATTGCGGCATTCGACCAATTTACGGACTTGTTGACGTCCGTGTCAGCCCGTGAGGCGTACGATCACGTCATCTTTGACACGGCACCGACTGGTCATACGTTGCGCCTACTCACCTTGCCGAGTGCATGGGATGAATTTTTGGAGACGAACACGACAGGTGCGTCTTGCCTTGGTCCGCTTGCCGGTTTAGCTGACAAACAATTGCAGTACAAAAAGGCAGTTGAGACGCTCACTGATGGTAAAGAGACGACACTGCTTCTCGTTGCTCGTCCCGAAACATCCACACTCATCGAAGCGGAGCGTGCCGCGACCGAACTTCGCGCCATCGGCATCGAGCGAATGCAACTCATCATCAACGGTCTTGTCCAACAGGATGAAGGGGCAGACCGATACACGAAGCGGCTCATCGAGCGTCAGCAACAAGCACTCCGTGAACTTCCTGAAGGCATAACTGACCTCGAGGCATTCAAACTTCCATATGCTTACGAAAATCTGATTGGTGTCTCTGCACTTCGGCGCTTTGTGAACGGAGAGACGGTCGCTGTCGCAGATGCATGCTATGACTCGAGTTGTTACGGATCACTTGATCGACTCGTTGATGAGATTGAGGCGGACGGTCCAAGTGTCATCATGACGATGGGGAAAGGTGGCGTCGGGAAGACGACACTTGCTTCGCTGATTGCGGTCGCGCTTCATGAAAGAGGGCACTCTGTTCATTTGACGACGACGGATCCGGCCGCTCATGTCGCTTTCACGATTGGGACAAACATTGCAGATACGTTCACGGTCGATGCCATTGACCCGAAAGTTGAAATTGAGAGGTATCGACAGGATGTGTTCAAGGAAGCAGGGGACCTGAATGAAGAGCAACGTATGATGCTCGAAGAGGACCTGCGTTCGCCGTGCACCGAAGAAATCGCCGTTTTCCGTGCCTTTGCGAATCAGGTGGCGAAAGCGAAAGACCGTTTCGTCGTCATCGATACGGCACCGACCGGACACACGCTTCTTCTGTTAGATGCGACCGAGAGTTATCATCGCGAACTCGAACGCTCGACTGGCGTTGTCCCGGAAGCAGTCCGAGATTTGTTGCCGAAATTACGTGATCCGAAACAAACGCACGTCATCATCACGACCTTGCCTGAAGCGACGCCGGTATATGAAGCTGAACGACTCGTAGCAGATTTGAATCGGGCTAAGATTCTACCGTTCGCTTGGGTCGTTAATCAATCGTTCACGCCACTCGATGTCACGAGCAAACTATTGACCGCGAAAGTCGCGAATGAAGTCCTATGGCTCGAACGTGTGAACAGCTATCGGCGTCCGACGATACTCGCCTGGCAAGAACATTTGCCAGTCGGATATTCCGCGTTATCCCAACTATTGAAGGAGGAAGTGAAATGAACATCACGAATGAAGCCATCGATTACTTAAAAACAGCGCTAGAGGAGGAGCAGACAAAATCGGTCCGCATCATCACGGAGGCCGGTTGCTGTGGACCGACACTAGGTTTGGCCGTAGCGACACCGGAAGCGACCGATGAGGTGAAGCACTTCGACGACCTTACGTTTGCCGTGGCGAACGAAGCTACAGCGTTGTCCGCAAATGTCACGCTCGACGTTGAATCAACAGAAGAGGGAATGACACTCGTATTGCACGGTTTGCAGCCGAGTTGCTAAAAAATAAATAGAGATTATTGGAGGATTACATTGTGCAGTGGATTGCTAGTTTAATTTTTCTTGTGACGCTTTTCCTCATCATCAAGCAACCGAAAGGCCTCGGAATCGGTTACTCGGCGATGGGGATGGCTGTCATCGCTCTCGTTTCGGGCGTCGTCAATCTTGATGACGTCGGAACGGTATGGGGCATCATTTGGAACGCGACGTTCACCTTTATCGCAATCATCATCATTTCACTCATTTTAGATGAGATTGGATTCTTTGAATGGGCCGCTTTACACATGGCGCGAATCGCCAAAGGTGGCGGGGTGAAACTCTTCGTTTATATCACGTTACTCGGTGCCCTCGTCGCAGCCTTGTTTGCAAATGACGGGGCGGCGCTGATCTTGACACCGATTGTCTTGGCGATGGTCCGGGCTCTCAAACTGCCGGACGCGGTCGTCTTGGCATACGTCATGGCATCCGGATTCATCGCCGATACGGCAAGTCTTCCATTCATCGTCTCGAACCTCGTCAACATTGTCTCAGCCGACTTCTTTGGCATCGGGTTCGCCGAGTACGCCGCGCGGATGGTGTTCGTGAACGTGTTCGCGGTCGCGGGGAGTCTGCTCGTGTTGTACCTTTATTTCAAAAAAGATATCCCGAAACAGTATGACGCCTCACAGTTGGCTGAACCTTCGTCCGTTATTAAAGACCATACGATGTTCCGCTTATCCTGGATTGTACTCGGTTTACTGGTCATCGGATACTTCACGAGTGATTTAGTCGAGATCCCCGTTTCGCTCGTCGCGGGTGTCATCGCCTTGTTCTTCCTCGTGATGGCGAACCGCTCGTCAGCGGTCCAGACGATGCAAGTCATCAAAGGTGCACCGTGGGCCATCGTCTTCTTCTCGCTCGGGATGTATATTGTCGTCTACGGTTTACAAAATGCCGGACTCACTCAAGTATTGGCGAACTTTATCGATTGGTTCGCGGTTAACAGCTTCAGTGCCACGTTCGGGATGGGCTTTTTGGCCGCCATCTTGTCATCGGTCATGAACAATATGCCGACCGTCATGATTGATGCGCTCGCCATCGACTTGACGCATACGACCGGACAGATTCGGGAAGCGTTAATCTATGCGAACGTCATTGGTTCCGATCTCGGTCCGAAGATTACCCCGATTGGGTCGCTAGCGACGCTTCTATGGCTCCACGTCCTTCGTACGAAAGGCCTCAAAATCGGATGGGGGCAGTACTTTAAAGTCGGGATCATCTTGACGATTCCGACATTGGCTATCACGTTGCTCGGCCTATACATCAGCTTATTACTTTATTGAGGAGTGGATTATATATGAAACTAGTCATCATCGGTTCAGTCGCTGCAGGGACATCGGTTGCGGCGAAAGCGCGTCGGAACAACGAAGACGCACAAATCACGATTTACGATCGAGATTACGATATCTCGTACTCTGGTTGTGGGATTCCTTACTACGTTGGCGGAGAAGTCGAGTCACGTGACGATTTGACACCGCGCGATGCGGCCTTCTTCAAGAAGCGCTACAACATCGACGTGATGACGCGTCATAATGTGACGTCAGTCGACAAAGACACGAAGACGGTGACGGTTGAAAACTTAGAGACGGGTGACACGTTCACGGACTCATATGATGTCCTCGTCCTTGCGACGGGTGCGTCGAGCATCATCCCACCGATTCCAGGGGTGAAGTCGGACAACGTCTTCCCGATTCGAAACATCCAACATGCGGAGGCGACACGCTCCTTCGTCGATTCGACAGACCCGAAACATGCGACAATCATCGGAGCCGGCTTCATCGGTCTAGAGATGGCGGAACAGTTGAAGCTTCGTGGTGTGGACGTGACCATCATCGAGCGCGTGCCTCAAGTGATGCCACCACTCGACAAGGATATGGCGTGCCGCGTTGAGGAACACCTCGAGAAGAACGGAATCGAGCTCATGCTCGGAGAGACCGTGACAGAACTTGTCGGTGACGGACACGTCGAACGGGTCGTCACGGAGAGTGGGAAGACGATTGAGACCGACCTCGTCATCTTGTCTGTCGGAGTCCGTCCGAACGTCGAGCTCGCCATGAACATGGGAGTCAAACTAGGTGAAACGGGTGCGATCGCCGTCAATGAGCGGATGGAGACAAACATCCCAGACGTCTATGCGGCAGGAGACGTCGCGGAGAGTTTCTCGATCGTGACAGGGAAACCGATTTGGCGTCCACTTGGTTCGACAGCGAACAAGATGGGGCGGACCGCCGGGGACGTCATCACGGGCGGTCACCTCGAACATCGGGGCATCCTCGGAACGGGCATCTTCAAAGTGTTCGGACTTGCCGTCGCACAGACGGGTCTCGCCGAAAAAGAAGCACGCGAACTCGGATACGATATCGAGGTACTTCATAACACGAAACCGGATAAGCCTGCCTATATGGGTGGAAAAGATATGACGATTAAAGCGGTCGCCGATCGTGCGACGCGTCAACTGCTCGGTGTCCAAATCGTTGGATTTGAAGGAGTCGACAAACGAATCGACGTCTTCGTCACGGCCATCACCCTTAAGGCGAAAGTGGACGACTTGTTCCATCTCGACCTCGCCTACGCACCACCGTTCTCGACGACGAAAGACCCGGTCATGTATACGGGGATGGTGCTTTCGAACAGTATCGACAAGGCGGCTCGACTCATCACGCCGGCCGAACTTCAGGCACGAATCGATGCCGGGGAAGACATGCAAATCATCGATACGCGGAAAGCAGCACAGTTCGAGAAGGCGTGTGTCGATTGTGCGGTCAACGTCCCACTCGGTAACCTTCGGGAAGCGGCGAAAGACATGGACAAGGACAAGCCGACCGTCGTTTACTGTAACGGAGGCGTGACGGGCAACGCGGCACAGAACGTGCTCCGTAACCTCGGATTCACCGATGTGTACAACTTGTCAGGTGGAAATAAGAATTATCAGTTGTTCAAAAAATACGGGAACTAAGCAAGACGACGTCCGCAACTGCCGGACGTCGTCTTTTGATATGCTGTACGTGAGGTGAAGCGGATGGATTATAAGATGTTACATGAGAAATTTGAGCGACGGAAGCAGTGGCACATTTTTGACAGATGAAGAAATCAAGATGAGCTATCTTCGTTACTTGGAGTCGCTCGATGAATGGAATAAACTTTGAAAAACCTCTCACAAATGTGAGAGGTCAGTTTGCTTTCTGTTGACTCCATTTGCCGATTTGATTTCGCCCGTTCCGTTTGGCGACGTAAAGACCGATGTCTGCCTTTTTGATTAGTTGAGCGGACGTGACGACCTTTCGTTCAGAAGTGCTCGATACTCCGATTGAAATGGTGACCTCAAGCGTCGAACTGTCAGGTAATTGAAACGGTTGTTTCGAGACTTCGGTCAAATAGCGATTCGCAATCGACATGGCTTGCGAAAGGTTGCAGTCGGCAAGTAAAACAGAGAACTCTTCTCCACCGTTTCGGCAGACCATGTCATCTGCTCGCGCGATTCCAGAGAGACGTTGACCGAGCTCGACTAAAATTGCATCACCCGCATCGTGTCCATACGTATCATTAACTGATTTGAAGTGATCGATATCGATTAACAACAACGCAATCTCGTTCGGCGACGTGAACACTTCTTCATCGACGCGTTTCATTTCCTCATCAAACTGTCTTCTATTACCTAACCCCGTTAATGTATCCGTATAAGCCGCTTCTTTATATTTTGTGATAAGACGTTCAGAGCGTTCGATTTTTCGTATGCCACCATACACGATATGCAAAAAGAAGCCTGCCGCGTAACCGATGAATAAAAACCAGATGAGTGTTATAAAATATGCACTTGGCTCCTTATAGTTCGTCATGTTGAGAATAGAGAAGAGTGCAATGAACGTAAGACTAATCATATTTACGATTCGAATATCTTGTGTCGGCTGGATCCGTTCGCGCATTCGTAAGAACAGAAATGCTGTTCCAGCTGCTACGGAATAATCTAGGAGTGTGATCAGAAGTAGCATTTCTCCGGGAACGATAAACGGAAGTAGGATAATACTCGTCACATACGTGATACGCAGACCAGATATCCCAAAGTACAAAGCAGAAATGATGAGTGGGACAAATCCATACTGAAAGTCCGCTTGAGCGTTCCAAAGTACACCATGAAGCGTGATGATCATAGAGAGTCCTGCTAGGAGGATGGAGATGGTCATCTGACGCCGAATCGGTAATTTATTTGTGAAACCGAGCTTGGTAAAACGTGAGATCAGATATAGACCAACGAGCAAAAGGCTCGCGTTGGCAATTAGGTTATTAATTAAGTTTGTAAGTGATAGCAATTAAGTTTTTCCTCCTTAAATTCTATATACAGGTTGAACTCTCGGAAAGCAATCCTTTTTGTGGAGGAAAGGTGTTTAGTGCTCTACTTTACTAAAATAACATTGCTTCACTAAAAGAAACCGTTTACAATTTCTGTGTAAGCGTTTTCTCAAAATAGTGCTACAAGGAGGGACCCTCATGGTCAAAAAGCAATGGAAACCCGTATGGGCAGTTGTGCTAACGTTTGCACTGATTCTGTCAATGTTTCCGATGCCGACGTCTGCTTTAGATAAAGGGAAGTCGACGCTTGTCGTCGTCCATTATCAAGAGGCGCCGGATAACGAAAAGGATTGGAATTTATGGCTTTGGGCGAACGGCCCAGATTACTTCCCGAACAAAGGCTTCACATTCAACGGGGAAGATGCATTCGGAAAGGTGGCGGCTTACGAATTCCCAGTCGATTCACCTGAAAAAATCGGTCTCATCGTCCGCACGGATAATTGGGACAAAGATAAAGGTTCTGAGAACGACCGCTTCATCACAAGCGATATGATTCAAGATGGTGTCGCTGAAGTGTGGATCAAGTCGGGTGATCCGACCATCTATACGTCGAACCCGGACGGGGAGACGGCTTCGACGGAAATCGATATGAAAGTTCATTATTTCCGTTACGACAATACATATACGGACTGGGGTCTTTGGGCTTGGCCGGACGGTGGGGACGGGCAGAGCATCGCCTTCGATGAGGCTGATGATTTCGGTGCCGTCGCGAACGTGAAACTCGCCAACCCGGAATCGAAGAAACTCATGGGCTTGATCACGAAAAAAGGAGAATGGACGGAGAAGGATGGGGAAGACCGATTCGTTCTCGGGACTGCGAAAGAGATTTGGCTCGTTGAAGGAGATTCAACAATCTACTATTCAGAGCCACAAATCGATCGCTCTCCAAAACTTGTCTCGTTCTCGGCGGACACGTTCCGTCAAGCAACACTCACAACGAATCGCGTCATCACGGATGCGTTCATCGATGAATTGAGCGTAGACGGGGCAACGGTGGAATCGATTGAAAAAGCTAGCGACAAGTCGGTGACGATTCAATTCAAAGCAGACATCGATTTAGCGAAAGTCATCAAAGCCTCGCACCCGGAGTTCGGAGAACAGACGCTCCAGGCCGGCAAAGTTCTTCGTTCGAAAGAATTCGATGCGAAATATGCATACGACGGTAAACTCGGTGTCACGTACCAAAAGTCGAAAACGAAGTTTGTCCTCTGGGCACCGACGGCTCAACAAGTCGAGCTCGAACTGTGGAACATGCCGACGAACCGACCGACGAACGACAAAGATATGAAGAAAGTGATTCAAATGAAGCGCGGTGAGCGCGGCACGTGGGTAACGGAAGTTCGTGGTGACCTGGACGGCATCGGTTATACGTACCAAGTGACCCATGCGACAGGGAAGGTCCGTGCGGTCGATCCGTATGCGACGGCTGTCGGCGTGAACGGTGACCAAGGTGTCATCGTCGATTTGAAAGAGACAGATCCAAAACGTTGGAATTCGATGAAACCGAAGTTGAAACAATCGACGGACGCGATCATCTATGAGACGCATGTCCGTGATTTCTCCATCTTTGATGTGAAGACGGACAAATACGACTCAGGCATCCAAAACAAAGGAAAGTATCTCGGTGTCATCGAACCAGGAACGCGTCTTCTCGTTGACGGAAAGAAAACGGCAACGAAGACAGGGCTCGATCACGTCAAAGATCTCGGCGTGACACACGTTCAGTTCATTCCGGTCTATGACTTCAACACGGCCTCCGTCGATGAGACGAATCCGATGGCGACGTACAACTGGGGATATGACCCGAAAAACTACAATGCACCAGAAGGGTCGTATTCAACGAATCCTTACGATGCGAAAGTACGCATCATGGAAATGAAACAGATGATTCAAGGATTGCATGACAACAATTTACGTGCCGTCATGGACGTCGTATACAACCACATGTTCGATGCACAGGCATCGAACTTGCACAAAATCGTACCGGGTTACTACTACCGCTACACAGCGGGTGGTGACTTTGCCAACGGAACAGGTGTCGGAAACGATACGGCTTCCGAACGGGCGATGATGCAAAAGCTGATCGTCGACTCGGTCGTCTATTGGGCAAAAGAGTACCATTGGGACGGATTCCGTTTCGACTTGATGGGAATCCATGACGTCGACACGATGAACAAGGTTCGTTCGGAGTTGAATCGAGTCGACAAGTCGATTCTCGTCTTCGGAGAAGGATGGGACCTTGGTACGCCGCTCGATGCTGAATTAAAAGCAAATCAAAAGAACGCCTACGACATGCCGGGCATCGCCCACTTCAATGACAACATCCGTGACGGCTTGAAAGGCAGCGTCTTCTTCGATGAGGACAAAGGATTCGTCAACGGAAAAGAGGGCATGGAAAATCGCGTGAAGACGGGAATCGTCGGTGAGATCGCTTATAGCGACACGATTAAAGGATTCACGAAAGAGCCGACGCAAGCCATCACGTACGTTGAAGCCCATGACAACCACACGTTATGGGATAAGCTAGAGTTAACGAACCCAACCGCATCAGAAATGGACAAGACGAAGATGCACCGACTCGCTTCAAGCATCATTTTGACGAGTCAAGGGACGACATTCCTCCACGCTGGACAAGAGTTCATGCGCACGAAGGAAGGCGACCACAACTCCTACAAATCACCAGACTCAATCAACCAGCTCGATTGGAAACGGGCGGCCGACCGCAAGGCGGACGTTCAATACATGAAAGGCCTGATTGAGATGCGTAAAGCCAACCCAGGTCTTCGGATGACAAAAGCGAGCGATGTGAAACGATTCTTGACATTCCACAAAGCGGAAGCGAACGTCATCACATACACGATTGACGAAGATGCACCGGGTCAAAAGAACGACTTGTTCATCACGCATAACGCCAACCCGACAAATGTCCAAGTCACCCTTCCTAAAGGGAGCTGGAAAGTAATTGTCGATGGCGACCGTGCCGGAACGAAGACAATCAAGCGCGCAACTGGAAAAGTAAACGTGCCTGCATACAAGACGTTCGTCCTCGAACGCAACTAATCATTGACCCCACTTTGAAACGAGTGGGGTTTTCTAATGGAACAATTATGGGTGATTGGTAATTAATGCTTTAAAAACTAGTTTTTTGTATGAACACGAGAATTTACGCTTGAAACTTCCATCTCTTTCGAAAGGAGAGCTTGTATGGCGATTTTCAAAAAGTGGATTCATCGCGTCAATGGTGACGTCACGGATATATTGTCAGCTGGACCGATTCCCCCGTTCCATGTGGATTCGCTCCTGATTGAACAGTATCCCGATGCCATTTACGTACTCGGTACAAATGGTCGACTAATCGATTCGAACGAAAAGATGGGACTGCTGTTCGATAACTGCGCATGATCTCCAGCCGATGCGGAAGAGTTTGCGCCGTATCACGAACAGGCGTTAACCCGAGAAACGGTTCATCCTGACGATTGAGAGCGGTTGACTCAAGCAATTCAGACGTCACGTTCATCATTCGTTTTGCATCCGGTACAGACTTGCCTGTCCGCTTACGTCGAATGACTGAAGTGACGAATGGGCTGTATCAATATGCCGCCGACTACGAATCAAGTCCGACCATCGAGGCGCAAATGACCGCCCTCGAGCAGGAAGTGAGCGAAAACGAAGAAGTCACCGACTACATCGAACTCGTCCATCAGCCAGAGCGGTCTTGAGTACCCGACTTGTCTTCTGTGAGAATAGATAGTTGAAACAGGGGTCTCCTTTTCTCTAAGATGGAGAAAGAGAGAATCGAGTGAGGAGACCTTAGATATGAATCTGTATGAACAAGCGAGCGACTGGATGCGGCAATGGCATGACGACCCTTCCGAACGCCTCCGAGAAATCAAAGATGAAATTGAGCGCACGGGCACCTATTCATTGACGACGGAAGAGTTGTGTGAGGGTGCCAAGGTGGCGTGGCGGAATTCGAATCGTTGCATCGGCCGCTTGTTTTGGCAGACACTCCATGTGATTGACGCACGGGACGCCGATACGTTTGAGGCTGTCTACACCCATCTTGTCGACCACCTTCGGTTCGCCACGAACGGCGGAAAAATCCGTTCGACGATGACGGTTCTTCCGAACGAGTTCAAACTATTGAACACACAATTGATTCGGTACGCGGGATATGAGACACCTGACGGAATCATCGGAGACCCGATGTCCGTCACGATGACGAAGCGCGCGAAAGAACTCGGATGGGTCGGAGCCGTCACGCCGTTCGATATCCTCCCGCTCATGATCACGGACGGGCGAGACGTCCGCTTGTTTGAGTTGCCGAGTGAGGCCGTGCTTGAGGTGGACATTCGGCACGAGGATGTGGACTTGTTTGACGGACGGACCATCAAATGGCACGCAGTCCCAGCGATTGCGGATATGGAACTAGAGATCGGAGGTCTACGGTTTACCTCGGTCCCGTTTAACGGCTGGTATATGGAGACGGAAATCGGGGCAAGGAATTTGGCCGATACGGACCGTTATGATTTGTTGCCGCTCGTCGGACGGTCACTCGGGCTCGATACGACGAAAGAGCGGTCGCTTTGGCGCGACCGGGCACTCGTCGAATTGAACATCGCCGTCCTGCAATCGTTCGAGCGGGAAGGTGTGACCATTGTCGACCACCATACGGCTGCCAAACAGTTCAAGCGGTTCGAAAAAAACGAACGGGACGCGGGGCGTGACGTCACCGGGCAATGGAGTTGGCTCATCCCGCCTCTCTCTCCTGCGACGACGCACGTTTTTCACGAGCATTACGACAATCAGATCAAGACACCGAACCTGTTTGCTCGAAGTGGATGTCCGTTCTCAGGGTTTCGTCAGCCGGTAAAAGAGGAATTGAAAGGCTAGAACCGAGAGAAAGGATGATTGCTGTGGCAGTCCCACTTTGGAAACGAGCCGTCGCTGGTCAAATCGACCAACTCGTCTTTCAGACACCGGCAAAACTGATTGAAAAGGCAGTCCGTAAGAAGATTTGGCCAGACAAAGAAGTGAAACGGTATTACTTACCGACCGTTGTGACGATGGCCGGAGAAGTCTATTGTATGTTGTATCGAAACGGTCAGACGATAGGAGACCGTGTCGTCGGAATTAAGGTCGTGAGTGCGGATGGACGTCCGCTTTCATTGGAGCAAGTCATCAAGCGGACACTCTATAAAGACGTCGTCTACCCGGCGACGCTTGGGATTCCGCTCATCCGTGCACTTCAACAGATGAAATCGAATAAAGACCTCGAGTTGCCGCATGATGAGTTCGCCCATACAAAATTGATCTCGACCAAATGAAGAGGAGCAGGGCGACCGTGTGTCGCTCTGTTTTTTCGTCCCGTTCGGTCGAGTAGGAATAGCGGCGGGAAATAAGGTATAATGGGATTGGACAAAAATGAACGACTATTGGAGGCTTTTTAGTTATGACAAAAATCGCATGGATTACCGACAGTATGGCCAACTTCTCTCAAGAAGAGGCAGCAAGTCTCGGTGTCGATATCGTTCCGATTCAATTGATCGTGGACGGGAACGGCTATAGTGAAACCAAACTCTCTCTCGAAGACCTACATCGGTATATGATTGACCAAAAGAAAGAAGCGAAGACGTCACAACCGATCTTCGGAGATTTCATCGCCCGCTACGAACGCTTGAAAGAAGAGGGATATGATTGTGCCATCGCCGTCCATTGCTCGAATGGATTGAGCAGTACGGCGAAAAATTCGAAAGCAGCTGCCGAAGCGGCTGACTTTACCGTGTATACCATCGACTCGCATGCCGCACTCGAGGCGCAACAAGAACTCGTCCGAATCGGCAAGGCCGCTGAAGCCGAAGGCAAGTCAGTGGAGGAAATCGTCGCCCTTCTCGAAGCATGGCGTGATAAGAAGAACTTCTTCATGATCATCGGAAACATGGAAACGATGCGCCGAGGCGGTCGTGTTTCTTCCGGTGAGATGTTCCTTGCGAACATCTTGAATATCAAGCCGATCATCACCCTCGATGAGACGGGGAAAGTCATCCCGTTCAAAAAGGCCCGTTCATTGAAGAAGGCTTATGCGGAGATGGTCGGTGAACTCGAACGTCGTCACGCGGAAAACGGTGTGAAGGACAATCGGGTGTTCGTTCAGACGGCACTCGCACCGAACATGCAAGATGACCTCGTCGCACTCATCGAGTCGAAATTACCAGATCTTGAAGTCGTACGGACTCGATTCTGTCCCTCGATTGCGGTACATGCCGGATTTGAGACGGTCGGTGTCTTGTGGCTCAACTCTTAATCAAGTAGGAGGAATGCAAGATGGAAGCAATGACAACCTTGACTGGATTGAATGAACGGATTGAGAGCACGGAACAGCTGCTCGTCTACGTGTCACATCCGGGATGCAGTGTCTGTCATGCGCTGAAACCTCAGATTGAAGAGATGCTCCATCAGTTCCCAGAAATTGTGGCGGTCGCGGTAGACTCGGATGAAGTGCCGGAAGTCGCAGGCGCCTTCTCCATCTTTACCGTGCCGGTCGTCCTCTTTTTCATCAACGGGAAAGAAATGCTCCGCCGGGCACGATTCGTGCCGATCGGCGAACTGACGCATCAACTCGAACGCATGCAAGAAATGAGACAAGCGTGAATATGACCCATCATCCTGTCATGGGATGATGGGTTTTTTTCATAGTGTAACGGGTAAATACCCGCAAACACATAAGGGGTGATTCGATGCGAGGCAAACAATACGTGGGAGAATCGATTGATGTGTACTATGATGTGTCGCTCTGCGTCCATGCGACGGAATGCGTACGGGGATTGCCGGAAGTGTTCGATACGAAACGGAAGCCGTGGATCTTACCGGATGGGGCCGAGGCTCCTGATGTCGCGACGGTGATTGAACGCTGCCCGAGCGGTGCGCTGCAGTTCGTTCGGAAGGATGGTGGAGATGCGGAGGAACCGGACGTCCCGACGTCTGTTAAATTAAACGACTGGCAACAAATCGAGGTGCGTGGAGACCTTCAAATCGAGCAAGGAGATGAGGTCATCTCCACGTATCGGGCCACGCTCTGCGGGTGTGGACAATCCGGGAAGCGACCGATTTGCGACCATAGTGGCGCGTGTAAAGGATGAGAGGATGATGGATGATGCAGATTCCACTACATTCGGACTGGCATGATACAAAGTTGACCTTGCATTTGATTTCCCAACTACTAGGGAAGATTAGACTCCAACTGGCCCCACCTGAGCCGCAATGGGGGCATGTCTCGCTACCGCTCACGGTTAATGGGTTCACGACAGGGCTGTTGTTTGAAGGGGAACGGGCACTCCAGCTTGATGTGGATCTACTAAGTTCTTGCCTTGTCGTTCATGTCGAAGATCAGACAGACGCCATCCCGATTGAAGCGGGGAAGACAATCAAGTCCTATCATGACGACTTATTCAATCGACTGCGGACGCATGGGGTCGACATACGCATCAACCCGAAACCACAGGAGATGACCTTCCAAGGACTTCTCGATACGGACGAGACACCGCTCGCTTATGATGCGGCGTATGCCCGGCAAGGATTAAGGCTGTTTCAACGGGCGGCGCACGAACAGCTGACATACCTATCGAAGCTACGATGCCGGAAAATCAAACCGGCACTCTTTTGGGGGACGTTCGACGTGTCCTCGCTCGTCATCTATCCGATCGAGCATCCGTTTCCGGAAGACAAAGTGATCGAGCGCGTCGCCTTCGATGAACAGTTGATTGAATTTGGATTTTGGCTTGGGGATGATGTGACGGAACGACCGAGCTATTTTGTCTTGCCTTATCCGTTCCTGTTCAGACCGCTACCGACCGTGACGCTACAGCCGGAAGCGGCTTATTATGACGCGGAGAAGAGTGAATTTTTCTTGCCGCTTGATGAAGGAACGAGTGGGGAAGTCCAAGCGTTTTTGTCTACATCGTTTGACATCTTGATGGACGAGATGGATTGGACGATGCGTGACCATTTCTTTATCCCGCTAAAACTAGAAGAGGAGAGTGGTGAGTAAATGGAAATTAAACAGAAGGAAAATACGTTTTACGTCGGGGACGAGGCGAAGCCATCGGCAGAACTGCACTACGTGCCGACGGGGGCGGACAAACTGATTGTCGATCATACGTATGTCAGTGATGAACTTCGAGGACAGGGAATCGGAGAGAAACTTGTTGTCGCCGTGGTCGAATATGCTCGGGAAGAAGGAAAGACGATTATCCCACTCTGTCCCTTTACGAAAAATCAGTTCGACCGACATGCCGAGTATCACGACGTGTTGGCGAACTGAACCGGGGTGGGCTAGATGGAAGAAAAACGAGCCACGTGGTTAGAGCTCTTCTATGACCTGGTTTATGTCGCTGCGATTGCGACGGCGACCCATGTCCTTCTTCATACCCATCATGGTGTCATCCCGTTCGAATATGCCTCGAAGTTCGTCCTCATGTTCATCCCGATTTGGTGGGCGTGGGTGGGGCAGACGATGTTCATCAACCGCTTTTTCGAGGATGCGATTCACCAGCGTCTGTTCGTAATTGGACAGATGATCTTCGTATTAATTATGACGGCGAGCTTGAACGTGGATTTTGATGACTACTACTATTCATTTCTCATTGGCTACTTAGGTTTGCGCGTCATGACGGTCTTGCAGTATACGATGGTAAATCGACGTATTCAAGACCCGGCGGCACGCTTTTTAGGCACCTATTTTTGGATTGGAATCGGCGTCTCGTCGTTATCCATCTTTTTTGATGGAAGCTTGCGCTACGTCGTGCTGTATCTCGGGCTCATCATCGATTTGATTGTACCGATCATCGGTCGGAAACGCTTGGCCATGACGCCCATAAACTTAGGATATTTGCTCGAACGCTTTGGTCTTTTGACCATCATCGTCTTAGGGGAATCCATTATCAGTATCTTGGCGGTGCTCGAGCCGCAAGACGGGGATATTCGGTCCATCAGCTTTTCGATTTTAGCATTCATCGTCCTCATCGCCATTTGGTGGCAATACTTTGACAACATCGAAAAGAAAGTGGACAAAGACGCGGTCGGGACCGGTCAAATCATTTTGTACGGTCATCTGTTCATTTGGATGTCACTCAGCGTTCTGGCGAGCATGATGAAACTGATGTATCTCGGGGAGTTGGATGAGCGCTTTGAAGTGATGGTGACGTTCGGTGCCGTTCTCGTCTACTTTTTGTCGACGACGCTCGTGTTTCACAATCATCGCTTCCCGGAAAGCCGGTTGCACTGGGGCTATTTCGTGTTTTTCGTCGCGCTCATTCTCGTGTTCACCGGCCTCCATCTATTCGTCCTCGTCTCACCGTTAATCATCATGATTGAACTCGCCATCTTCTTCGCCATCTATGCGAAACTGACGACCACATAAAAATGGAGCACCGCGGGGCGCTCCATTTTCTTATTCTGCTGCTTGTGGGACGAGATAAATCAAGCCAAACGGGTTATGCAACAAGTTGTCGATGGTCGTCCGCTCATCTTCTCCCATCTCGACCGTGAAGGCGCGACCGTCTTCAAAGGCGAAATGGTCGCCATCGCCGAACATCGCGCCACCTGAGATGAGGTGGAAGTTGAACGAATGGATTACGTGGATGGCATCTTCAATGTCGAGTGTCATCGGCACAGCCACGTCTGCATGACCGAACGCTTTCATTCCCCATGACATATAGGCGTTCTCTTCTTCTGTGATAGCCGTGAGAAGCGAATAGTCGAGTGCGAGGTCTTCTTCTTTTGATTCTTGCCACTCGTCTTTCGAGTAAGAGACACCAGCTGACTCGACCATGACGCCAACTCCACCTGCGTTTAAGACGGCGTTTGCGGCACGACGTGCAGCGGCGACGTCTGTCAAATCGTTGACGTCGACAATCAAGTAGACGACATGCGTATGACGAGCGATTCCTTTCGCGACTTTCGGGGTGAACCCGCCAGAACTCGCGTGAATCATCGCCTCGGCGAGGGCTGGGTCACGTTCGACGACTTCTACGGTGAACGCCTTCCCTGTCTCATCTTCGAGCAACAACAGACCGGCCATCGTGTAGCCTTCACTATGTAAACTGATTTGTTCGCTGACGCCTTCTGCGGAAGACCAGTTTCCGGGAATGGCGAGCATGACTTGTGTACGATTCATGTGTATCATCCTTTTCTGCAAAAGTCAGGTCTCTCCTCAGGAGAGACCTGGTCTATCTCTTATTATGCCCTATTTTGGCATGAATTATTCTTGATACGTCTTTAAAACTTCCTGAAGTGGGATTTGATCGATTTTTCGGCGGCTGATGAATGTACTCATGAAGAAGAGGAGAACGACTGCACCGAGCGTATAGACGATATAGATCCATTCAAATTCAAGTGGGAGCACGAGCCCATAATCTTCCGCGAAGACGACGACGATGACTCGAAGCGTCAACAGGGCGATGGGGATGCTCAAGAGGGCGGAGATGAGCGCGTAGATGAAGTAGCTGTTCAAAATCATCGAGCGGACTTCCCGTTTTTGATATCCCATCACTTTCAACAAGGAGATGACGTAATAGTTCTTCTCGACCGTCAGTGCCGTCAAGACGAACAGGATGCTGAAAGCGATGAGGGACGCTCCACCAATCAAGACATTCATCATGAAATTCATATATTGGTTGATCGATTCGGACTGATCAATCAACCCTTGGCGTGACAGAATAGTCGAATAGTCCGATTCGCTCGGACGCTCCGTCGCATAGATACCGTTGAACAGATCATCCGTTGCGCCAGCGGTGAGAAGTTCACTTAACGTCGCCCGGGGCAAATAGGCGAAGTCGCCAGAGAATTCATCGGCAATCCCGATAATGGGATAGGTCAACGTGTCCCCGTCGAGTGCGACATCGATGTCTTGACCCACATCGAGGCCGAGTTTTAGCGCGAGTGAGGAGGAGACGACAAGGCCGTCGGGTTCAAGTGTCAACACATCCCCATCTTCGTTTCGGAGTGGGAACAAGGTGTTGTCGAAGTCGAGTCCCTTCAAGGTGATCAGGTTATCTTCGACAAAGGCGAACGGATAGGTGAGGAACGGTTCTTGTCCCGCTTCTAAAACCGGTGTCCCGTCTGTATACGCCTCGTATTCATACACCGCTTCGTTCAATCCGCCAACGGTCATACGGTCGACGGCGCCGTTCATCATGAGGGCGAAAACGATGAGAATCGTCGAGAAGAGGATCCCGAGAAAGAAGATGAGAAAACTCCCCGTGCTCTTGACGGCATACAAATATTTGAACTTCGTCTTGCCACTCGCCCGTCTCAACAGGCGACTGACAAGTCGACTGAGTCGATTCAATGAGACATTGTCCCGTGGTGACAAGAGGGCAAGGGCGCTCTCACCCATAATTTTATAGATGACAGCTCCTGCAACGAGCGCAAAGAAGAGGAGCGGGGCGAACACGGCTGTCACGAACACGAGTGGACTTTGGGCGATGGTGATGGACGGTAAAAGATAGAAGTCGAGATAGAGTTCTTTCAACGGGTTCGCGAAATAAAGCCCCAGGAAATAACCGATGATGAGCATAAAGAATGCGAAAACCAAGATGAGCACCAAGTAAGGCGATGCGATTTGCCGACGACTATAACCAATCGCCTTCAACAGTCCGATTTGTCCTCGTTCCGCCTCGAGCATATTTGAGATCAGGATGGCGACGATGATGACAGCGATAGAAACGATAAAGAGACTGAGTCCGAGCGCCATCGCCTTGCCGGATGAAATCTCACTGTAGATGGCACCACTTCGGATAATATTTTCCGTCTCCATGACCGAGACGACAAACGGGAGGTCTATGTCGGTCTTGATCGCTTGATCGGTCACCCCGGACAGTCGGAAAGACTCTTGCCCGATGAATGTTTCGAACGATTCATCCGTCATCAAGAGGAGGGTCTGTGAACCAGGGTCCAAGTTGAAGAAGTTATCATCGAAGAGTGGGAGCGTATAGTCCGGAAAGAGGACAAATCCACTCACCGTGAACGGTTTGCCGATGTCGATTGTGTCTCCGATGTCGATACCGTTCTCCTCTGCATATTTTTTATTGAGGGCGACTTCGTCATTCGCGCTCGGTCGATCACCGGCTTCGAGGTAGGAGCGGTTGATCGTGTCTGATTCTTTGACGATCAATCCCCGATGTTCAATATCATCGAACGTGTAGGTGATGGCTTTTAAGTCACGGAGTTCAATCGTAGCATCCGGCATCTCCTGTTCGACGGCAGCGATTCGCGATGCGATCAGACGATTGAAGACTTCCGCATCGGCTTGTTTGATGTCAGCCAATGTGAACGTTCCTGTTTCCGCGAGCGTGGCGATAGCGGGGTCGCGTAACTCCTCTTCCGTCACCCGATTGAGCATGTCAATCGCAAAGTCTTCCTGATTCGATTCTTCCAGATACTCTTCAGTCGGGACCTCGATTCCACTGATGCCATAGAACATCATCGTGTACGTGAGTGAACTCATGACGATGATGATGGCGATGGCGAGGAGTTGCATCCACTTCCGATTTAATGTCTTCCAGACGTTTTTATACAGCATGTTGCCACCCCCTTATCCCCAATGGATGTCACGTGCCGCGACCCGGGTCTCATGATGGGTCACCTCCACGATTCGACCGGAGTTCATCTTGATGACATCGTCCGCCATCTCACTGATTCCATTATTGTGTGTGATGACGACGACTGTTTTTTGATACGTCTTGTTCAATCGTTCCAATAGTTCGAGTACTCTCTTCGAATTTTCCTCGTCGAGTGAGCCCGTCGGTTCGTCACAAAAGATGATGGCGGGATTTTTGGCGAGGCTGCGGGCGACGGAGACACGTTGCTGCTCACCGCCCGATAGTTGATAGGGGTATTTATCACGTGCCGCTGTGAGCCCAACTTGTTCGAGCAATTCATCAATCGGCAGCGGGTCTTTCGTTAAGTCAGAACCAATTTGTATGTTCTCATAGACGGTCAAGTTTTGAAGAAGGTTGTATTGTTGGAAAATGAAGCCAAGATGGTCGCGTCGAAAAGCAGTCATCTGATCGACGGATAGGTCGGTCAGCACGGTGTCGCCGAACGTGATCTTACCTGAGGTGACCGTGTCGAGTCCGCTGATGACGTTGAGCAGTGTACTCTTCCCGCTCCCGCTTGGACCTAGGATCACGACGAACGCGCCATCCCGGATGGTGAGGTCGATGTCTTTCAAGGCGGCCGTTTCCACGTCGCCTGTCTTATAGATTTTGCTGACGTTCCGTAGTTCGATCATGCCACACATGCCTCCTTTATTTGTTATCTAAGGTATACCCTTTTCGAGAAGTGATTGGACGAGCTACACATAGGATGTTTTGAAAAAATAGTGAAACCGCTTCACCTGTGATAAAATAATATAACCAGGTACTAAAAACTTTTTTTAAGGGAGAACTCTTTATGAAGATTGCTTACATCACGGACAGCACGATTGTCCTTCCAGATGCATTAGCGCAACATCCTGACATCCACATTGTCCCGCTCTATGTCGTCAAAGGGGACCAGCCGTATAAAGATGGAATCGAAGTCGATGCGAAAACGGTTTACGAGTGGATTGACGCGGGAGAGCGCGTCTCGACGAGTCAGCCCGCGATCGGGGATTTCGTCACACTCTATGAAAAATTGAAAGAAGAGTACGATATGGGCATCGCGATTCACCTATCGTCTGACCTGAGTGGGACGTATTCGGCGTCCGTTCAAGGGGCTGAGATTGCGGAGTTCAAGTTGCTCGCCTTCGATTCACGGGCAGGTATCTATACGATGGGACTCATGTTCGAGGAGTTGATTGAACGCGTCGAAAGAGGCGATGCGCTTGAAGACGTGGAAGCATACATGAAGAAGCGCGTCGAGGACGTCCGCATCGAATTGACGCTTCAAAACTTGACGCAGATGCAAAAAGGCGGTCGAATCTCTAAATCGAAGGCGCTCATCGGGAACATGCTTCAATTGAAACCTGTACTTCGATTCGAAGACGGTTTGATTGTCCCGTATCAAACGGTCCGCACATACAAGAAAGCACAAGCCCATTTGTTCGAAGTGTTACGTGCGGCAATCGAGTCCGGTGAATGTCAGGACGTCTCGATTTTCCACGGAAATGTCCCTGAGCTTGCTGAGGAGTGGAAAAAACAACTCGGTGACACGATTCCGATCAGAGTTGATACACTCGCACCACTTCTTGGGGCGCATACGGGATCCGGGTCAATTGGAATTTCTTATTTGAAAGCGAAATAATGATTAAGGGCGGTCCTCCTACGAGGATCGCCCTTTTACGTATTCTTTTGTTTCCGCAAATAGAGAAGTGTGATAGTGAGCGAATAGATGATCAAAAACGTGATCAGAAATAGAGAAAAGTCCATGGTTAGCCCCCTTTATCCAAGTTGTTGCCGACATCTAGAAAAGCGAAACATCAAATTGGGAATCATTTCAATATTTCATTGTCTCAACTTTCAAACAATTGCTGGAATGTTTTTGCATTACGGGTCATACTAGAAAAAATGAACGAGAAAAGGGGGGAAGACGATGCGATTTCGGAAGTACCTAGTTCGGAGCTGGTTCGCGTGGACGCTCGTCTTCACGGGAGTGACGTATTTGACTTTCCAAAACCTTGAGGCGTTCGACTGGCCGTTGTTTTGGTTCATCTATACGCTTGGGGCATTGTTCGTCATGAATCCTTTAAAGCGCAGGCATCTTCACTTCACGTTCCATGAGATGTTTGTCTTTATCACATTCTTTTTATACGGACTAGCGCCCGCACTGTTGATGGGGCAATTGCTCCTCTTCACGTTTCAGGCGCGAGCCTTCAATCGTCGCGTCGGGCGACGACGGTTCCTTCATTTCTATCCGCTCAACACGGTGATTGAATGTCTGCTCGTTCTGTTGCCGGGGCTCGCCTATATCGCTCTCGGTGGACGGATCGGAGAGCCGATTCATTTGATGCAACAAGGCGTGGCGATGTTGGCGTTTTTAGGCACCTTGTTCCTCGTCTTGACGATGAGTTTTGCTTTATCCTACTTCATGGTTGGAGAACGGATCCCGTTCCCGATTATGTGGCGATTGATTCGCTTTGATTGGCTCGTCGTGTCACTCGAGCTTTTGTTCTCGATGATTGCCATCGAGTCGTATCTCGTCTTCGGTTATGTCGGACTCATCGTCACGTTCTTCGTACTATCTGTCCTAAAGATGACGATGTCGAAAGCGACGGAGACGGAAGAAACCAAATCGAGAGTCGATCAAGTCGAACGCTTGAAAGAACAGCTGTACCGCGTGGACAGCGAGCAATTGTTGATTGAGAAGTTTTGGAACGGTCTACGTGATATCGTCGAAGTGGAGCGTGGTTGGCTACAGGTCAATCGAAAAGGGGAGCGGACGTTTTATGATATGACCGGTCGCGTCATCCCGAGTGTGCCGGATGCCTTCACGATTGAACGGTATCATGATGAGGACGAACCGTGTTTCGTCTATGACTCGCTCCATGAATGGCATCCTGAATTGCAGCGAAACCAACAGGAACTACACCATTCGGCGCTCGTCATCCAACCCGTTTGGGGAGCGGAGACGGCGGTCAGCTGCATGGTATCGACGACGGCAAACGGGGCATACGAAACTCCGATTGCGGTTGAAGTGAACCGCCTCCTCAAGACGTTATCTTGGTCAATCGAACGCATCGATGAACGCAAACGTTTGCAACACGAGAGTTTGACAGATCCGTTAACGGGATTACATAATCAGCGGGCACTACGACGTTGGACGAAAGAACGTTTGAACGATGTGGCGTCCTATCCGCTCTCTGTTTTCTTGATCGATTTGGACCACTTCAAATCGATCAATGACACATACGGTCATGCATTCGGGGACGAGGTGTTGATTGAAGCAGGTCAACTCTTTACTCGCAATGTTCGAGCGACGGACTTGGTGACGCGCTACGGAGGCGAAGAGTTCGTGTTCGTCTTCCCGAGAATGGATGAGGCGGCCGCCAATCTGGTCGGCGAAAAGATACGAAACGCCTTGAAGCGCCATGATTTTGGGACAGAAGGCACGCGCATCACGGTGACGGCGAGTATCGGGATTGAAACGATTTATGAATATGAAGACCTCGATACAGTCTTGCGACATGCGGACCGGGCCATGTATGTCGGGGCGAAATTTAACGGGCGAGATCGTGTCGCCCACTATCATGATCTGTCGACAGAGGTCAGATGAAAGGAGGATCCCCAAAATGGTGGATCCTCCTTTCGTATGAAATGATTATGAGTTCGTATTATAAAGTTCAGATTCAACCGCATGAACGGCGGCTGACCAGGAGCCATAGCGATGCAAGATCGCTTTCGTTGAAGGTTTGTTGTTGCGCTTTGCCCATTCACGGTAAGCTTCGAATGAGAGCGAGAAGCCCATTTCCTGAATGGCTTCACGAAGGGCGTTCGAGAGTTCTGTTTTCGAATAGGTCACACTCGCCTCAAGTCCTGCCTCGGCACAGGCATCATGCCACGAACCGAACGTCTTGACTATATGATAATGGCTCGGTGCCTTCGGATGGAGCTTTCGCCATTGCTGATACTTCTTCAAGGTGATGATCGAGCCCATGTCTCGCGAATAAATGGCGAGCGTCTCGATGATGTCCTCGCGTGTATACTTCGGCATTTTGTCTGGCAATTCGACGGTTGACTCTCCATGCCATTCATAGCCTGCGATGGCAAGTGCCTCAGCCCATGACCCGAACTGACGAATGATCGACTCAGGAGACGGCCAATTCTGTTCCATTGCGAAGCGGCGATAGACAGAACGGCGTGGACGTTCCTTCAACAAGTCCCCGAGAAGACGAATGCAATGGATCATCCTTTGCTGTTCGGTAGACAAGTGATGGGATTTAGTGGATAGCGTTTGATTCAATGATGGTTCCTCCTTCCGTGGACTCAAATCTGAACCGACAAAGATAAAAAAATGCTCCTACAATCATACTATCGGATTGTTTTTCGGATTTATTAACGTGATTTTGAAAAATTTTAAACAATTCCTAGGAATTGGATAGGACTAAAGTCGCAGTTGATAATTTCAAAAAATGGTAACAGTTCTATTACAAATTAAATCGAATTTCGAGAGAAATGTAAACATAAAGTTTTAATCACCCAAATTTGTAATATTTTTATAAAAAAGTACCCAGCTGGAGAGTTGGGGTCATCGCCTTCGCTCCAGATGAGTACCCTTCTATAATAAATTTAATTTTCAGACTAATCAATCAAATATTGAAATTACGGCAAAAAAATTTTAATGGCTGGTCAATGAAAGACCGATTCTGCTAAAATAGCCGCATTGAGTGAAAAACAGAAAAGAGGATCATCACTATGACAGTTTGGTTATTTTATACGTTACTTGGATTGATTCAAGGGTTCACAGAGCCCATCCCGATTTCATCGAGCGGACATCTTGTCATCTTCCAAGAACTATTTAACATTGACTTGCCGGGATTGTCATTTGAAGTTTTCGTAAACTTTGCATCGCTTCTTGCGGTTTTAACAATCTATCGTCAAGACGTCGTTCGTCTCATCATGAGTTTGTGGACGTTTTTATTTAAGAAAGACCGTTCGAATGAGACGATGGTCGACGTGAAGTTCATCGGGCTGTTACTTGTCGCGACCGTTCCGGCCGGTGTGCTCGGTGTCCTGTTTGGTGACTGGATCGCCGAGGTGCTCGGTGGCGTGGCGACAGTCGGCTATACACTCATCATTACGGGACTCGCCCTCTGGTTCATCCGGAACATGCGAGGAAACAAGGGCGACGGTGGCATTACGCTACGTGACGCCGTATTGATCGGACTTGCTCAGGCTGTGGCGCTCATTCCTGGGATCAGCCGGTCCGGGGCGACTATCGTCATGGCGATGCTCCTCGGGATCAAACAGGAATCCGCGCTTCGGTTCTCGTTCTTCCTGTTCATTCCGATTAGTCTCGGGACGATGATCTTGGACGGTCCGACGTTGTTCACAAACCCAGACACGCGTGATTTGTTCGGTCCGCTCCTTTTGGCATTTATCGCATCATACGTGTTGACCGCCATTTCATTGAAGTGGTTCCAGCACATCATGGCAAAAGGCGAATTGAAGTATTTTTCATATTACTGCTGGATTGTCGGGCTTCTCGTCGTCCTCTTTCTTGCATAATCGAGGCGCTACTCTCACGAGTAGCGTTTTTTGTTTTGCGAAATAAAAACAATTGCGATACAGTAAACCTGTACAAACAAATATTCCTTCGGGGTCGGGTGAAATTCCCAACCGGCGGTGATGGGCCTATGCCCTAAGTCCGTGACCCGGGCGCACGTGTGCGAACGGTGGATCTAGTGAGACTCTAGAGCCGACAGTATAGTCTGGATGGGAGAAGGAACAAAAAACAGGTCCACGTGACCTGTGCTTCGTCGTACGCTTTTCTGTATAGAAAACGTTTATTTGGCTTGCCAAAATTCGACGAAACCCTCCCACCAAGACCCTAAGGACTGCTCCTTAGGGTCTTTTGTTTGTACGGAAAAAGGAGGGAGAACGATGAAACAGTACATGGAACAGGCCATTCAATTGGCGAAATCAGCCGATGGACAGACCGGTGTCAATCCACTCGTCGGTGCCGTTCTCGTGAAAGACGGACGTATCGTCGGAATGGGTGCCCACCTTAAGGCGGGCGAACCACATGCTGAAGTGCATGCGATTCGAATGGCCGGTGCGGCTGCATCCGGGGCGACTTTATATGTCACGCTCGAACCGTGCTCGCATCACGGTAAGACACCGCCGTGCGCCGATTTGATTGTAGAATCGGGCATCAAACGTGTCGTCGTCGCCATGAAAGATCCGAACCCGCTCGTCGCAGGCAATGGGATCATGCGCCTGCAAGCAGCCGGTGTTGAAGTCGATGTGGGTCTGCTTGAAGAAGAGGCGCGTGCCTTGAATCCGGCATTTTTGCGGTCGCTTGAGACGAAACGACCATACGTCATCTTGAAGACGGCAACGAGCCTCGATGGGAAAGTTGCCTTAGAGACGGGGGAGAGTCAATGGGTGACGAGTTCGGAAGCCCGTCGTGATGTGCATGAACTTCGTGCCACGGTCGATGCGATTTTGACCGGGATTGGAACGGTGCTCGCGGATGACCCATCGCTTACGGTTCGATTGGACCGCGTGACGCGACAGCCGAAACGAGTCGTGCTCGACCGTGACCTAAGGTTACCGCTCGCTAGTACGTTAGCACGTACCGCCGAAGACGTCCCGGTGCTCCTCTTCACTTCGTCAGATGAGGCAGAACGACGTGAACGAGCTCAAGCCGTCAGTATCGAATTATTCGATTATACGTCACTCGGCACGGTTCTTGAGACGCTATACGCAAATGGGATTGGGCGTGTGTTGATCGAGGCCGGACCGACGCTTGTCACCTCACTTCTTGACGGAGGCTACGTGGATGAATGGGTCGCCTATCAATCACCACGGGTATTCGGTGGGAAGCATGGCGTCTATCGCTCACAGCAGGAAGGGACGATCGATGGGATATCCCGTTTTACGATTCATCAGGTCGAAACGATTGGACCCGACCTGAAAGTCGTCCTTCGAAAGGGGGCGCTCTGATGTTCACGGGAATCGTAGAAGAAATCGGAGCGGTCAAAGCGGTCAAGCGCAACGGACCATCTTTACGACTCGTTTTGTCCGCTGTGAAAGTGCTTGAGGATGTGAAGCTCGGGGACAGCATTGCCGTGAATGGGATCTGTCTCACGGTGACGACGTTCGATGACGCGACGTTCTCTGTCGATGTCATGCCAGAAACATTGAAGGCATCGAGTCTAGATGGGGTCAAGCCTGGAACACCTGTCAATCTCGAACGAGCGATGCCGGCGAACGGACGGTTTGGCGGACATTTCGTATCCGGTCATGTCGACGGGGTCGGGCGAATCACGAAGAAACGTCCTCTCGCGAATGCGGTCTATGTTGATATCCAGTGTGACCGCGCGCTCCTTTCCTACATTGTCCCGAAAGGCTCGATATCTGTAGATGGAACGAGTTTGACTGTGTTTGACGTGTCAGAGCGTGGGTTTACCCTGTCCTTGATTCCACACACATACAGCGAGACCGTGCTTGGGATGAAACAGACGGGTGATTTAGTCAATTTAGAATGTGATCTGTTAGCAAAATATATGGAAAAGGTCGTCGGGCAGTCGAAGATGACGCTCGAGTCTTTGGCGGAACAAGGATATGGAAAGGCGGGATGGTAATGTTTGATTCGATTGAACGGGCGGTTGAGGAACTGAGACGAGGACGTCCCATCATCGTCGTGGATGATGAGGACCGTGAGAATGAAGGGGACTTTGTCGTACTCGGTGACAAGATGACACCGGAAACGATGAACTTTTTGATCACGGAAGGGAAAGGACTCGTCTGTAGCGCCGTAGCAGAAGAAGTGGCAGTTCGTCTCGACCTCGCGCCGATGGTGACGAACAGTACAGACCCACACGGTACCGCCTTCACGGTCAGTGTCGACCATATCGATTCGACGACTGGTATCTCGGCGAGTGAACGGTCTCACACCGTTCGTGAGTTAGCGAACCCATCGTCCCATCCATCCGATTTTCAACGTCCTGGACATCTGTTCCCGCTCATTGCGAAGAAGGGAGGCGTCTCCGTTCGCCGAGGTCATACCGAAGCGTCTGTCGACCTGGCGCGACTCGCAGGAAGTGAGCCGGTCGCGGTCATCTGTGAAATCATTCGAGAGGACGGGGAGATGGCACGCGTACCTGATTTGGTACAAGTCGCTGAACGCCACGGGTTGGCATTCATCACTATCGAAGCGTTAGTCCGATATATGGAGGAGAACCTCGTCACACGTGTTGCGGACGTGTCCCTACCTTCCTCAAAAGGAACGTTTCGCATGATAGGGTATGAGAATCGAATGGACCGTGAAGAGCATGTGGCGCTCGTGACGGAGACACTTGAGGAGGTCCCGCTCGTTCGCATTCACTCCGAATGTCTGACCGGTGACGTCTTCGGTTCGTTCCGATGTGACTGCGGTCCGCAACTGGACACGGCGATGGCACGAATCGAGCAGGAATCGGGCATCGTGCTCTATATGCGTCAAGAAGGGCGAGGCATCGGACTGTTGAACAAACTGAAGGCGTACGCCCTTCAAGAGAATGGATTGGATACGGTCGAGGCGAACGTGGCACTCGGGTTTCATCCGGACCTTCGGGACTATCGGGTGAGCGCGGCGATGCTTCGTGATCTTGGCGTCACCCGTGTCCGGCTCATGACGAACAACCCCGATAAAGTCGATGCCTTGGAATCATGTGGCATCACAGTTGTCGAACGCGTTCCGATTCATGTCGGTGCGCATGAAGCAAACGAATCGTATCGCCTGACGAAACAACTCAAAATGAATCATATTGGAGGAACATGGACATGACCTATACATTTGAAGGAAACTTAGTTGGAGAAGGCTTAAAGATTGGAATCGTCGTCGGACGGTTCAACGACTTGATCACGATGCGTCTGCTTGACGGGGCGAAGGATGCCTTGAAACGTCATGGAGTGAAGGAAGAGGATGTGTCGCTCGCCTTCGTCCCAGGAGCATTTGAACTCCCGCTCGTCGCGAAAAAAATGGCGATGAGCAAACAATACGACGCGGTCATCACGCTCGGAGCCGTCATCCGTGGTGCGACCCCGCATTTTGATTACGTCTGTAACGAAGCGGCAAAAGGGATCGCCCAGGCGAGCTATCAATCCGAAGTCCCGGTCATCTTCGGCGTGTTGACGACGGAGACGATTGAACAGGCGATTGAGCGTGCAGGAACAAAAGCAGGCAACAAAGGGTGGGAAGCGGCGACTTCTGCCATCGAGATGGCCAATCTATTGAAGCAAGTGTGATCACGAACCGGGTGACAATCACCCGGTTTTTCAAATGGTTGAACTAGGATGAAAAAACTGAAAAATGGGTAAAATAAGTGCATGGAACGAATGCATGTATTTGAACGATAAGGGAGGTTTGGCACATGGCAACTTCGCACGAATCATTGACGTTACAGTTACAACAACAAGAGCGACTCCATCACCTGCTTTCGTCACTCCTCAATCGCTTTTTAACGACAGAGATTGCGGATTTCAAAAAGCGGGTTGACCAATCGCTAGCCGAACTTGGACATTATTTCGCGGTCGACCGCGTCTATGTCTTCGATTACGATTTTACGAATCAAGTCTGCCATAACACGTTCGAATGGTGCGCCGAAGGAATCACGGCTGAAATGGACAATCTTCAAGACGTGCCGATTGATGTGCTGCCCGAGTGGGTGAATACCCATGTGGCGGGTGAGACGATGTATATTCCACGGGTCGCCGATCTACCTGAAGGGAGCGCCGTCCGCGCCATCTTAGAACCGCAAGCGATTCAAAGTTTGCTCGCGGTCCCCATGATGCAAGGGAAGTCGTGTCAGGGATTTGTCGGGTTTGATTCCGTCGTCTCGGAACGGACGTACACGGAGTACGAACAACAGGCGCTACAAGATTTCAGCAATGCGCTGCTCGGGGCGGTCGAGCGACACCGCATCGAGGCCGGGCGGGAAGAAGCGCAGCGGGTCCTCGCCGAGCGTGAAAAAGAATTGATCGATTATCAAGAGGGGCTTGTCCGCACGCTGTTACGTTTGTCCGCACTCCGTAACAACGAGACGGGGAACCATATCGAGCGGGTGCAGGATTTGTCGACGCTGTTCGCGACGATTTTATACGATCATCACCATCCGGAAGTGTCACCGCTCTTCATCGAAGGAATCCGTCTCGCGGCACCGCTCCATGATATCGGCAAAATCTCTGTTCCGGACGCAATCTTACTCAAAGCGAATCAACTGTCCGACCAGGAATGGGTATTCATGCGCGACCATGTGCGTGTCGGCGGCGAAGTGTTGAAGGATTTGCAGACACAGTTCCCTCAGAATTACTTCATTCAAATGGCCTATCACATCGCACTGTATCATCACGAGCGCTGGGACGGCACCGGGTACAACCAAGGACTGAAAGGGGAAGACATCCCGCTTGCGGCTCGAATCGTCACCATCATCGACGTCTATGACGCACTACGGACGGTCCGACCGTATAAACCGGCCTATACTCATGAGGATGCGATTCTTGCGATGCGAAATATGGAAGGGGCGTTCGACCCGACTTTGTTCGAATTATTCCTGGTTCATCAAGAAGAAATCGCCATCATGTTCGAGCAGACATTTAAAGCACACTAAAAAGGAGACGTCCCATCGGGGGAGCGTCTCCTTTTTGATTAGAACGTTTCAGATGTTGTTTTCGCTTGCATGTGGAGTTGGATGTAATCCGGGCCACCTGCTTTTGAATCCGTACCTGACATGTTGAATCCACCGAACGGCTGATAGCCGACGATTGCGCCTGTGCAACCACGGTTGAAGTAAAGGTTCCCAACGTGGAAGTTTTGGCGAGCGTATTCTTGATTCATACGGTCACGTGTGAGGACCGCCCCTGTCAAGCCGTATTCTGTGTTGTTCGCGATATCGATTGCTTCTTTGAAGTCTTTTGCTTTCGTGAAGGCGACGATTGGTCCGAAAATCTCTTCTTGCATGAGGCGTGCTTTCGGGTCGACGTCTGCGACGACAGTCGGCTCGATGAAGTAGCCTGTTGAATCGTCTGCTTTCCCACCTGCGACGATGCGTCCTTCTTCTTTTGCGACATCGAAGTACGATGTGATCTTCTTGAAGGCCGATGCATCGATGACTGGTCCCATGAAGTGTTCGTTCTTCTCTGTGTTTCCGACAGAGAGTTCGTTCGTGAGTTCGACGACACGGTCGAGTACCGTATCATACACGCTGTCGACGATGACGGCACGTGAACAAGCCGAACATTTCTGACCAGAGAAACCGAATGCCGATTTCACGATCGATTGTGCAGCGAGCTCGAGGTCGGCTGATTCGTCGACGACGATCGTATCTTTTCCACCCATCTCCGCGATCACGCGTTTGAGCCAAATTTGACCTTCGTTCAACTTAGACGCACGTTCGTTGATGCGGAGTCCCACATCACGCGATCCTGTGAAGCTGATGAAGCGTGTCTTCGGATGGTCGACGAGATAGTCCCCGACTTCTGCACCCGGTCCCGGGATGAAGTTGAGCACGCCTTTTGGAAGACCTGCCTCTTCCATCACTTCGACGAATTTCGCAGCGACGATTGGCGTCGTCGAAGCTGGTTTCAAGAGAATTGTGTTACCGGCGACGATGGCCGCAACTGCTGTACCGGCCATGATTGCGAATGGGAAGTTCCATGGGCTGATGACGATCCCGACCCCGAGTGGGATGTAGTCATACCGGTTGTATTCGCCTGGGCGGCTCTCCACTTTCTTGCCTGGTTTGAGTTCGAGCATTTGACGTGCATAATATTCCATGAAGTCGATTGCTTCCGCTGTATCCGCATCTGCCTCGTTCCACGGTTTACCCGCTTCTTTGACGAGATAAGCCGAGAACTCGTGCTTACGCTTGCGGACGATGTTCGCTGCTTTGAACAAGACGTCGGCGCGGACAGCCGGGTCGACATGGCGCCATGAGTCAAATGCTGTGAGTGCTTCTTGCATCGCACGTTCTGCGAGCTCTTGGTTCGCTTTTGACACGCGACCGATCACTTCTTCTTTGTTAGCCGGGTTGTAAGACGTGATTTTACCTTCCGTCGTAACCTTTTCCCCACCAATTACGAGCGGATAGTCTTTCCCGAGCTCACCGTTCACTTTCTCGATTGCCGCTTGGATTGCTTCGGCATTCTCTTTTTGTGTAAAGTCTGTGAATGGTTCATGTTTGTATGGAATCATTCTCGTTCCCCCTTAAAGTGATGTTGAGCGTTAAAGCGCTTACGTCTGTATTGTATCGAAATTATCGTAGAAATCCTAGTGAAACAATTTTCCAGAAACACATGGCATTGGAGCAAGAAATCGAGACGTGATAGGATGGGGGAGAACACGGCTTTAGAAAGGACGAACAACATGAAAAAATGGTTCATTCCGCTACTCCTCGTCTTCATGCTCGGGGCATGTGGGAACGAGGAAGAGACGGTGGTAGAAGAGACAGACCGCGCATTGCCGGACGCTGTCACGAACGTGTACGCAGACTATCAGACGGCACTTGAGTCTGGAGACGCTGAGGCACTCGCATCAATTGATTATGCTGGCCGGTTGACCGAGATTCCGGCGACTGGTGCCGTCACCCGTCAATTGTCTCCTGGTGAGATTTATAAGAGCTGGGTCAACGAAGAGGAAGACGTGGCGTTCCTTGTCCATGAGATGATCGATGAAGAAGGGAACCCGCTCCCGAACCGACTCAGTAAAATCGCTGTGAAGGAAGGGGATGAGTGGTCACTAGTCATCACACCGGTCGCTTTACCAAAAGACGTGATTGCCGAGGTCGGAGAGTTACTCATCGGTGTCCAGGCGAACGAGTACGGAGTGAATGCCGAAGCGAACGCCCGTCTCGCCGAGATTCCGGAAGATGAGGCTGGTCCGATCTATGACCAAGTCAACGCACAGACGGACTATATGGCGCTCGAGGCAGACAATAACGTCTTCCTGCTCATGGCGGAAACGTTGACGGTCGAGGAGAACCAAACCATCATGACCGACTATTTCAAAGCGTATGAGACGTGGTACACCGATAACGAGGAGACGCTCCGAAAAGCAGCTGCAACGGAAGATCCAGTCGAGTATATCGAAGTGCTTGACCCGTTAAAGACAAAATTAGAAGAAGCGATTGATGGCTATGACGAACAACTTGTCGACCCATCGTTTGGCTAAGGAGGAACAGCAGATGCTCGCACCAACATTTTCATTACCGAACCAAAACGGAGAGATGGTTTCATTAAAGGACTATCTCGGCAAGAAAGTCGTCTTATACTTCTATCCTCGAGATTCGACACCTGGTTGCACGACCGAGGCATGCGATTTCCGCGATGCGTTGCCGAAGATGGAAGGCGCGGTCGTCCTTGGGGTATCGGCCGACAGTCAAAAGAAACATCAAAACTTTATCGCCAAGAATGACCTCCCATTTGATTTACTCGTGGACGAGGAACATAAAGTGTCCGAGCTTTACGGCGTCTGGCAGTTGAAGAAAAATTACGGGAAAGAATATTACGGCATCGTCCGTTCGACTTTCTTGATCAACGAGGACGGCTATATCGAACAAGAGTGGCGCAACGTCAAAGTGAAAGGTCACGTCGAAGAAGTCGTGGCTGCCATTCGTTCGTAAAACGAGAAACTGAAGGAAAGGTCATGAACGGTTTCAGACTGTAGACAACGCATGGGTCTACAGTCTTTTTTGTTCCCTTAAGAGTCTCGCCTGCCCGTAATTGGTCGCTGCTATCAAGCCGCTTCGAGCGTGCTTTATACGGTTGCAACCACTCCATTTCTGATTGAGATGTAGTCTATCGATTAACGGTTCGTAGTGATCATGAAATCCGGGCTCATGCACTTGAATATATATTACAATCATATTTCGAAATAAATTTTAAGAAGCTTTTAAGAATAAGGGTTCAAGGAAAATATTACAATTATATAACGTGTTGAAAACGCTTTCTTTAGGCGGTGTACCTTGACTCGATTGTGAATGTTCTGAAAAATATAGGGAGAGCGCTCAAATCAAGAACGTAGGAGGAGAGCAACACGGTGAATCAAATTGAAAGTTGGCTGACGAGTTTATCCAATCTCGTCTGGGGGCCACATTTACTCATATTACTCGTCGGGACAGGGATTTTCCTGACCGTCCGTCTCGGATTTATCCAAGTGACGCGACTTGGGGTCGGTCTGAAAGAGGCATTTATACCAAAACCAGAACAACCGAAGAAAAAGCAACGTGGGGACATCTCGCATTTCCAAGCACTTATGACGGCATTGGCGGCCACGGTCGGTACCGGAAACATGGTCGGTGTCGCGACGGCGATTGTCCTCGGGGGACCGGGTGCTGTCGTTTGGATGTGGTTATCTGGTTTCGTCGGGATGGCGACGAAATACGCTGAGGCTATCCTGGCGGTCAAATATCGTGTCGTCGATGAACGCGGTGAGATTGCCGGGGGTCCGATGTATTACTTAGAACACGGACTAAAGAAAAAGTGGCTCGGCGTCTTGTTCGCCGTCTTTGCATCGGTCGCAGCCTTTGGGATTGGGAACGGGGTCCAAACGAACTCGATCAGTCTCGCCTTGAACAACTCGTTCAACATCCCAATGGTTGTGACAGGGATCGTCATGATGGCGGTCACGGCATTCGTCATCTTAGGTGGTGTCAAATCAATCGGAAAAGTCGTCGGAATCTTCGTCCCGTTCATGATTTTCGCATATGTCGGGAGTGGGCTCGTGATTCTCATCATGAACCTTGAATTGGTACCAGGTGCCTTATCGACAATGTTCTCGAGCACATTCAGTGCTGAAGCCATCGGTGGGGGTGCGTTAGGTGCCGCGATTCGCTACGGGGTCGCGCGCGGTGTGTTCTCTAACGAGGCAGGACTTGGATCTGCACCGATTGCGGCCGCGGCAGCGAAGACCGACTTCCCGGGACGTCAAGCACTCGTTTCGATGACACAAGTGTTGATCGACACACTCATCGTCTGTTCTATCACGGGACTCACGATCGTCATGGGTGGTCAATATACGGAAGGGCTTGAAGGGATTGCCTTGACGCAAGCCTCGTTCGCTTACTTCTTAGGGCCGATTGGTGAAATCATCGTGACGATCTCGCTCGTCTTCTTCGCCTATTCGACCGTCCTCGGCTGGTGTTATTACGGTGAACGTTCAGCGTATTATTTACTCGGGGAAAAAGTGATCGTCCCGTATCGTGTCCTCTATATTTTAGTCGCGGGACTCGGTGCGATGACGACGAACTTGAATTTGATCTGGTCGATCTCGGATGTGTTCAACGGTCTCATGGCCATCCCGAACTTGATTGGACTCTTGTTCCTCTCTGGTGTGGTCGTCGCGGAGACGAAACGATTCGAACTCGAACGGAAAAAAGAAGGGCAGTCCTCTGCCGCTTGATGAGAAAACCCGCCGGACAGCATGTGTCGGCGGGTTTTTGTCATACCTTGAATTGGCGAATCAGTGAATCAAGTTCTTCCATCTTTTGTTGCGACTGTTCCGTCGCATGGTTCAACTCGGCGAAACGTTCGACGGACATCGTCACTTTTTCAGCGATTTCTTGCGTACCGAGTGCCCCGTTGTTGACGGTCGTTGCGACGTCTTGGATGACGCCGATCATGTTAGACGTCAATTGTTCGAGCTCCCCGGCAGCGGCGGCGAACTCGGTCGCGGTCGTTTCGAAGCGACCTGCGTCCTCGCTATATTGTCCGGCTGCCTCTTCAAGTTGGTCATAATCTTTCAAGACGTTTGTGTCGAGGAAGTGGAGCATCTGTCCAGAACTCTCGTTCAAATGATCGACCGAATGAAGGACGGTCGTCGAGATGACTTGAATGCGTTCGACGGTCGCCCGGCTCGTTTCGGCGAGTTTTCGAATCTCGTCGGCGACGACGGCGAATCCACGTCCGGCCTCTCCGGCACGTGCCGCTTCAATCGAGGCATTGAGTGACAAGAGGTTCGTCTGCGCGGCGATATCGAGGATGTCGTTCGTGAGCGTCGCGATCTCACGCACGGCTTTCGCATCTTGCATCGCTTTCTCCAAGTTCGTGCGTGTCGACTGAAGGACGCTGATGGCATTCTCTTTCGCCTCTACCGCATGTGACTTGAGGGAGAGGGCGCGTTCATCGATTTGTCTCGCTTCGGTTTTCCGCTCATCGGCCATCGTCACGATGTGATGAATCGTCCGTTCCATATCCGAGGCGGAAGCGTTCATCTCTTGCGCGCTTGCGGCCGTCTGTTGCATACCGGCGGTCAAGTCTTCAGTCGTCGCAGCGGTCGTCGTCATATATGTGTCGAGTTCTTTCAACTCTTCATACATATGAGTAGATTGCTTCGTCACGCCTGTCGTCACGTCGTTCACTTGAAGAATCAACTGACGCAAGTTGGCGATGAATTGATTGAAGTCACGTGCGAGTCCGGCAAACTCGTCACGGCGCTTCACAGGAATCGATGTCGTCAAATCGCCATCACTCGTGGCGAGCTCATGCATCTTCGTCTTGAACTCTTTGAGCGGCTCAAAGATGGAGCGGAAGATGAAGAGCATCATGAGGATTGTCATGACAGCCGCGACACCAAGTACGATGAAGAGCGACATCTGAACTTGCTCAAACATCTTAGCTGCTGCGGCGGTGTCCGATTGAATCGCTTCGCGGTTCAAGTTGACGAGAAGACCGAGAGAGTTCGAAAGCGTATCGGCACTTGCGGTTGCCGTATCGCGAATATACGCTTCTGCGGCCTCTGTACCGTCTTCATTCGAAATACGAATGAGTTCATTCATGACCGTTTGGAAGTTATCCCAATTCGCACGGGCTTCATCGAAGAGCTGTTGATCTTCTTCCATGATAATCGTCGCTTCATAACCGTCCATCCGTTGTTCTAAGATGGCGACGGATGCTTGAATGTCTCGCTCGATGTTTTGTTTCGTCACGGCGTCCTCGACGAGTGCGTGACGAATCAAATGACGGCGAATTTCGAGCAATTGCTTATCCACTTGATGAATCTGGTCAATTCCTGGTACCCAAGAGACGATCATGTCCTCCTGGGCTGCTTTTGATGCGTTCAAGGCATACCAAGAGTAACCGCTTACACCAAGAAGCAGCACAAACATGATGCTAAACGCAGTGATGAGTTTATTCCGAATCGACATACGATTCCTCCTTACGAAACTTTTCTATCTTTAGCATAATCAGAATCGCACATCGACCGTATAGCTGATTTCGAAAGCGGGTCAATATTCGGAGAAGATTTCCCTAGTTTCTCAAAAAGGAGACATTTTCTCACAAGATAGATTTCCTTTTTTGTCTTATGAAAAAGTGGTATGATAATGAACGATGTATTGAAAACTGTTGGAGGTGGGAATTTTGGCTCGTATTACAGAAGCTGAAGTTCGGCACGTCGCCGGACTTGCCCGACTTGCGATCACGGATGAAGAAGTGACGCACTTCACGGAGCAATTGACAAAAATTCTCGAGTTCGCCGAGCAACTCGATGAGCTGGATACAACGGGCGTCGAACCGACGACCCATGCCCTAGATTTGAAAAACGTACTACGCAAAGACGAGGTCCGTCCATCGCTTCCACGTGAGGAAGTCGAACGGATGGCACCTGACTGGGAGAACGGTCAAGTCCGTGTCCCTGCGGTCTTTGAGTAAGGAGGCCTTTCATGAGTTTATTTGACCACGGTGTAGCGAAACTGCATACGTTATTAAAAGAAGGCGAAGTCACGGTCACGGACCTCGTCAAAGAGTCGTTCGACCGCATCGAAGCGACGGATGATAAAATCGGTGCGTTTTTGACGCTCAATGAGGAGGCGTTCGAGCAAGCGAAGCGCATGGATGAGCTCGCAAAAACGTCAGACAACCCGCTTTTCGGCATGCCGATCGGTGTGAAAGACAACATCGTTACAAAAGGGATGCGGACGACATGTGCCTCGACGTTCCTCGAGAACTTCGTCCCGGCACACGATGCGACGGTCGTCGAGCGTCTTCATGATGCGGGTGCCCTCACAATCGGGAAGTTGAACATGGACGAGTTCGCGATGGGTTCATCAAACGAGAACTCGGCGTTCAAGCCTGTCCGTAACCCATGGGATCCGACTCGTGTACCAGGAGGTTCTTCAGGCGGTTCAGCAGCATCGGTCGCAGCTGGGCAAGTCCTCTTCAGCCTCGGTTCGGATACGGGTGGTTCGATTCGTCAACCAGCCGCGTATTGTGGTGTCGTCGGGATGAAGCCGACATACGGTCTCGTCTCACGTTTCGGTCTCGTTGCCTTCGCGTCGTCACTCGACCAAATCGGCCCGCTCACGCGCACGGTCGAAGACAATGCTTACTTATTGAATACGATTGCGGGTCATTGCGACATGGACTCGACGTCGGCTGAGGTCGAGGTGCCGGACTATACGGCAGCGCTCAACCAGGATTTGACGGGCATGAAGTTCGCACTTCCGGAAGAGTTCATGGCAGAAGGTGTCGCACCTGGCGTCCGTGAACAGATTGAAAAAGCGATCGAGACGCTCAAGTCTCTCGGTGCGACAATCGAGACGGTTTCGATTCCGTCTGTGAAGTATGCCCTCTCGGCGTACTACTTGCTCGCGTCGTCAGAAGCTTCTTCGAACTTGGCTCGTTTCGACGGTATCCGTTATGGACGTCGCGCCGAAGCGGACACGCTCGACGAAGTGTTCACATATTCGCGTGAACAAGGGTTCGGGGACGAGGTCAAACGCCGGATCATGCTCGGGACTTATGCCCTCAGCTCTGGTTACTATGATGCGTTCTACAAGAAAGCCCAACAAGTCCGTACCCTCATGAAGCAGGACTTCGCGAAAGTGTTCGAAGAGTATGATGCCATCGTTGGACCAACTGCTCCGACGACAGCTTTCAAACTCGGCGAACAGCTCGACGATCCGCTCACGATGTATGCGAACGATATCATGACGATTCCGGTCAACTTGGTCGGTATCCCGGCCATCTCGGTCCCGGCAGGTCTTTCAGAAGGACTTCCGGTCGGTCTTCAAATTATCGGGAACTACTTTGATGAATCAACACTTTACCGCGTGGCCCATGCTTTTGAACAAGCAAACGGCGGTTTCAAGATGCCACAGCTCTAAGGAGGACGTACGATGAACTTTGAAACGATCATCGGGATCGAGGTGCACGCCGAGCTGAGCACGAAGTCGAAGATTTGGTGTGGCTGCTCACGCACTTACGGTGCCGAAACGAATACACAGACGTGTCCGATTTGTCTCGGACACCCGGGCGTCTTGCCTAAATTGAACGAAGAAGCGGTCAACCTCGCCATCAAAGCGGCAATGGCACTCAACTGTGAGATTGCGACAGATACGAAGTTCGACCGCAAGAACTACTTCTACCCTGACACGCCGAAAGCATATCAAATCTCGCAGTTTGATAAGCCGATCGGTTCAAACGGTCACGTCGACGTCGAAGTAGACGGAGAGATGAAACGATTCCGCATCGAGCGCGTGCACTTGGAAGAAGATGCCGGGAAGATGAACCACACGGGCGAGAAGCACTCGGTCGTCGACTTCAACCGGACCGGTTCACCACTCATCGAGATTGTCAGTGAGGCAGACATGCGCTCACCGAAAGATGCGGTCGCGTATCTCGAGCGTTTGAAAGAAGTCCTCTCGTTCGCTGGCGTCTCGGACGTCAAGATGGAAGAGGGGTCACTTCGCTGTGACTGTAACATCTCGGTCCGTCCATTCGGGCAGGAGAAGTTCGGTACGAAGACAGAGCTCAAGAACTTGAACTCGTTCTCAAACGTCTTAAAGGCACTCGACTATGAAGAGACGCGTCATCGCAAATTGCTTCTTTCAGGTGGCGTCATGCGTCAAGAGACGCTCCGTTACGACGAAGCGGCGAAAAAGACGATTCTCATGCGTGTTAAAGAAGGGGCAGCGGACTACCGTTACTTCCCAGAACCGGACCTCGTCCGTCTCGAAATCGATGAGGCATGGAAAGAGCGCATCCGCGCGACGATTCCAGAGATGCCGGCAGCTCGTCGTGAACGCTACATGAGCCAATACGGTCTCTCGGCATACGACGCAAAAGCCCTCACGTCAACGCGAGAGTTCTCGGACTTCTTCGAAGCGACGACAGCGGCCGGTGCGGAGCCGAAAGCGGCAGCGAACTGGCTCATGGGTGAAGTGCTCGGTCACTTGAACAAGTCGAATGAAACGGTCGAGACGATGAAGTTGACACCGGAATCACTCGCCGAGCTCATCCGCTTGATCGCAGAAGGGACGATTTCATCGAAAATCGCGAAGCGTGTCTTCACGGCGATGATGGAAGAAGGCGCTGATCCGAAAGCGTATGTGGAAGCGAACGGACTCGCCCAAATCTCGGACGAGAACTTGCTCCGTGGCTACATCCTCGAATTGTTCGAGGCGCATCCGCAAATGATCGAAGACTTCAAGAACGGGAAAGACCGTGCGAAAGGCTTCATCATCGGCCAAATCATGAAACAGACGAAAGGGATGGCGAACCCGGCACTCCTCGATGGCTTGTTCCACGAAGAGATCGCAAAACGCTAAGCAGGCGGCGAGACACTTGTGTCTCGCTTTTCGCTCGAGTTGAGCATAGGGGAGAGAATCAATATGCAACGGAAACGTGCGCGGGTCATTTATAACCCGACATCTGGTAAAGAAGTGATCAAACGGGAACTCCCGTACATTTTGAACCGCCTCGAGGATGCGGGTTATGAGACGTCGACGTATGCGACGAAAGCGATTGGTGATGCCACGCTCGAAGCAAAACGGGCCTCAGCGGCCGAGTTCGACCTCATCATCGCCGCAGGCGGAGACGGGACATTGAACGAAGTCATCTCAGGGCTCGCCCCGCTAGAGAATCGTCCGACGATCGGACTCATTCCGGTCGGGACGACGAACGACTTTGCCCGGGCGATGCGGATTCCACTAAGTGTGGTCGGTGCACTCGACGTCATCTGTGACGGATTCGAGATGCCGGTCGACCTTGGGGAAATCGAAGGCGAGAAAGGTGACATTCACTATTTCATCAATATCGCCGGTGGCGGCATCATGACCGAGCTCTCGTATGAGGTGCCATCGAAGTTGAAGACAGCACTCGGGCAGCTCGCGTATTACGTGAAAGGGATGGAGAAACTGCCTCTCATCAAACCGACGTATATCGAGCTCGAACACGATGAAGGAACGTTCCAAGGCGAGGTCATGGTCTTCCTCACATCGAACTCGAACTCGGTCGGTGGATTTGAAAAAATCTCACCACACGCGTCGTTGAATGACGGGTTGTTCGATCTGTTCATTTTACGGAAATGTAACTTGTTCGAATTCATCCACGTCGTCCGTTTACTCCTTCGGGGTGAGCACTTATCAAGCTCACTCGTCGAGCATGTGAAGACGAGCCGCGTCCGGATGAAGACGACCGAGCCGATGAGTCTCAACATCGACGGTGAGTACGGCGGGGAATGCACAGGTGAAATGCGGAACTTATTCCGTCACTTGACGGTGCTCGCGCCGAACGCCCGAATTCGCGAGATGGAAGATTTGAATGCACAATATGAACGCGAACAGATGATCAAGCAATTGTTCAATGTTTCGCTCGATAAAGCAGAGTGAAAAGATAGGAATGACGACATCTGTCATTCCTATTTGCAATGGAAGGAGCATTCGTATGCTACCAGTGAAAAAGAATGATCGTCTCGACGTCCACGTCCACGACTTGACCCATGAAGGGGCGGGTGTGGCACGTGTCGACGGCTATACGTTGTTCGTCCCGAACGCGTTACCGGGTGAGACGGTCGAAATCGTCGTGACGAAGACGAACAAGCAGTATGGGTTCGCCCGATTGTTGAACGTGAAAGAAGCGAGCGCTGACCGCGTCGAGCCACCGTGCCCGATTTTTTATCAGTGTGGCGGCTGTCAGCTGCAACACTTCAGCTATGAAGGACAACTACGCCAGAAACGAGAACGCGTCGTCGATGCGCTCAAGCGTCTCGGGCAGTTCGACGTGCCGGTCCATGACACGATTGGCATGCCAGAACCTTGGCGCTACCGCAACAAGGCACAAGTCCCGTTCAAACAAGAAGGGGACCGTCTCGTCTCAGGCTTCTATCGTCCTCGTTCCCATGACATCGTCGAGATGAATGAATGTTTGATTCAAGATGAGCGTAATGATCAGGCGATCCAAGTCGTCCGTGATGTGTTGGATGCTCGCGGTGTGCCGGCGTATGACGAGAAGACAGGACGTGGGGTCATCCGTCACGTGATGGCCCGTTACGGGTACCATTCGGGTGAACTGATGATCGTCCTCATCACGAAGACGACGAAGCTAAAAGGTGTGAATGAGATCGTCGCCGATATCGTCGAGCGTCTTCCAGACGTGACGTCGATCATGCAAAACGTCAACCCGGACAAGACGAACGTCATCCTCGGGGCGACGAACAAGTTGCTCTACGGCCACGAGACGATTGAGGATAAAATCGCAGGACTCACATTCACGATTTCTCCGCACTCGTTCTTCCAAGTCAACCCGGTCCAAACGGAGAAATTGTACGGGAAAGCGCTGGAGTACGCACAACTGTCAGGTACGGAACAAGTCGTCGATGCCTATTGCGGCATCGGGACGATCAGTCTGTTCCTTGCTCGGAAAGCAGCGCATGTGTACGGTGTCGAAGTCGTACCGGAAGCGATTGAAGACGCGAAACAGAATGCGCTCGTCAATGAGATCGATAACGTGACGTACGCATGTGGCGCGGCGGAAGATGTGCTTCCAGAGTGGAAGAAAGACGGTGTGAACCCGGATGTGATCGTCGTCGATCCACCACGTAAAGGATGTGCCGAATCGTTCCTTGAGACGATGGTCGAGATGGGACCGAAGCGAATCGTATACGTCTCGTGTAACGTCGCGACGCAGGCGCGCGATATGCGTTACCTCGCCGACCGAGGTTATCGCTTGATGGAAGTGACACCGGTCGACATGTTCCCGCATACGGCGCATGTGGAGACGGTGGCGTGGTTGGAGAAAGTAGAATAAGATGAATGTATCATGCCTTCGATTGAATCAATCGGGGGCTTTTTTTGCAAACAGTCGAAAGGGGAGTCGGAGATGAGGAAAATCATTGTTCTTGAACATCTGTCGTTAGATGGGGTGATTCAAGCACCAGCTGGGAGAGAAGAAGATTTGAGTGGGGATTTCATGCATGGGGGATGGACGGAACCTTTTTCGAGCCAAGAGCTCGGAATTTGGATTCGGACGCAAATGCATAGTGAGTTTGATTTGTTGCTCGGTCGAAAGACATATGACCAATGGGCGAGTTACTGGCCGAACCACGATGACGTCTGGCCGGAAGCCAACCGGGCGATGAAGTATGTGGTAACACGGCAATCACAGGATTCACGATGGGAGTCAACGATGCTTCTGACAGAACCAGTCGAAGCGTTGAAACGACTCAAACAAGAAGAGGGACCCGATTTACACGTCTGGGGAAGCAGCGAACTTGTGCATACGCTACTCGCGAACGACCTCATCGATGAAGTTCGACTGATTGTATATCCTATCATCATCGGTTCAGGCAAACGACTTTTCCCAGACGGCAACATCTTGCCACTACACCTCGACGTGATCGAGCAACAGCTGATGCCGAACGGGGTCCATGTTGTTCGGTATGGGCGCCTTCAATCTGAAGGGGGGAAGATATGAGAATCGAGGAACACCTCGAAATGACCGTATCAGAATCGATGGATAAGGAGCTAACTGAGCTATTACAACATGCGTTTCCCTCAATTTATCCGAATCGCCGCTACTTCAAGCAATTACCCCATTTCCGACTCATCGCGTATGAAGACGAACGGATCATTGGACAAGTCGGGTTAGACTTTCGTGTGATGAATATGAACGGGGAATCGATTCACGTGCTCGGCATCATCGATTTGTGTGTCCGGGAAGAAGTTCGGGGACGTGGGGTCGGACGGGCACTGATGGAAAAAGTCATTGCTCTTGGGGAAACGTACCCCATCGATTTTCTTCTGTTATTCGCAGACCGACCAGACCTCTACGAACGCATTGGGTTTCACACGGTATCTAACACATGCACGTGGCTTCAAATCAATGACGAGAATCAGACGACACGCGGAATCGGTGAGGCATCGTTTGAAGAATTGATGATTCGTCAGGTGGGAGACAAACGATGGAGCGACGGAACACTCGATTTGCTTGGATATTTATACTAGGGGGATATCGATGAATCTTGAACAAGTGACAAAAATGTATGAGACGTATGCACAAAAAATCGGGGACCGAAAACAAGTTTATGAAACGATTGCTGATACTTTTGACGTAAAGCAGGCGCTCTATCCAGGGAGTCACGTCGACGTCGCCCCTTCCCTCGTCATCCCTCATGTCATCTATGTCGACAGTTTCAAAGGGACGATTCGTTTCTTCAAGCAAATTGAAACGGTACAGGAGCTGATGGATCAACGAAAGGAATATGATGAGCCGTGTACGATTGATTTTTTTGGTCAGGACTATACGCAGCCGCTCGACATCGAACCCGTTGACTTGATCATCTCGCAATATGCGGGGTTTGTCGGTCAGGCGACGAAACAATATTTGAAGCCGCGTGGCATCTTGCTCTGTAACGATAGCCATGGAGATGCGACGTTGGCGCAATTCGATAAAACGTTCGAGCTGATTGGGGTCATGGGAAGTACAAATGAACTCATTCAGACAGGGCTCGACGATTATTTCCGATTGCCGAAAGGGAAAGACGTCGATGTAGCCGAAGTGAAGAAGACGATGAAAGGTCCAATGTATACGAAGTCAGTTGAGAATTATGTGTTTCAAAAAAGGAGGGATTGAATGAAGCAATATACGATTCGAACTCGTAACGTCCCGCTTTCCCTGCATGACGCGGTCATCACGGAAGCGACTTTTATGGGTTCGACAATCCGTCTCGTTTTTGCGGATGGCATCCGTGACTTGTTCAAGAAAGAAGCGGTATGGACGGGACGTGCCGTCGTGACAATCTCGAACGTAGACCGGGATTCTTCGTCGCTCGTCCGCTTCGGTGAATCGTCTTATTCGGTATGTCCGATCGAACAATTGGGTCAGTTTGTTAAAATGGGGCGCTTCGAAATCATCGATGAACTGTACGGATATCGGCAACTATTGTTCCGCTGCATGTGGTTGACCGATACGATGTGTGAGGCGGTGGAGCTGAGTCTATCCCATTCAAGTGAGCTCGTCATCCGATGGGAAGACGAGCCGTCCGAAGCAATGTATGAATCTGAATCATTTTGAGGCAAGTGTGAGACCGACATGATCGGCGACCGCTCGCGCAACATCTTGTTTTGATAGGTGATCTGTTACAATTTTTTCTGCATGGATTTCAGATTGAAATGCGGACTGGCAGCGAACAATCTGCGCTTTCCCCCAAGAGTTGAACCATTCGAAACGTTTATTCAATCGTTTCACGAGCGTTTGTCGATGCGCTTCAAGGATCAAATGACGTACGTCGATCCCGTCCCGCTGAAGCCGACCGATGATTTCGTCTACATACGTTGCGTCCACCAATGTCATGGGAACGAGGATGACCCCATCGAAGGACGTGGCAATCTTCGACAACATCCGATAGTTGAACTCCCGCCATTCCGGATGGTGCTGAAAATCGGGCTGTTGAAGGCTTTTTGGCAATTGGTTCCGAATGAAAAAGCCGACTTGTTCCGGGTCGTAGAGAAACGCATTCGGCAACTGTTTCTCAAGTAGCTTGGCACAGGTTGTCTTGCCCGAACCGAATGCGCCGTTAATCCATATAATCATCAAAGTCCCCCCATTTTTCATCATGTCGTCTTGCAATTATAACGTATAGTTGAGTTTGCAGAATCCTATAGATTGACTAAAGGAGATTGAAACATGTTATCGATTGATGTATATGTTGTCCATGCTTTTTCAAAAGATGGAGAAGGAGGGAATGCGGCTGGGGTCGTATTACATGCAGATGCCTTAACCGAATTAGAAATGAAACAGATTGCGAAGAAGGTCGGTTACAGTGAGACTGCCTTCGTGAGTCAATCGCATCATGCGGATGTCCGCGTCCGTTTTTTCACACCTGAAGAGGAAGTCGACCTCTGTGGTCATGCAACGATTGCAACGTTTCATGTATTGAAAGAACAAGGTCTACTTGGGAGTGGACGATTTACACAAGAGACGAGAGCTGGTGTGTTAGAGGTCGAGATCCGAAATGATTTGACTATTATGATGCAGCAGCGACTCCCAGAATTTTTACCCGTGACAAATCATCAAGAAATTGCTGATTCACTTAAGGTTCCGCTTGAGGTATTAGATGATCGTTTTCCGATTCTGATCGGTTTCACTGGACTCCGGGATATCCTGATTCCTATCAAATCGCTTACTGAACTATTGTCTATTCAACCGGACTTCGAAAAAGTGAAGGAAATCAGTCGACAATCTGACGTGGTTGGGTACCATCTTTTCACTCTTGAAACGATGGAGGATGGCATCGCCCATACACGAAATTTTGCGCCACTATATGGAATCGATGAAGAATCTGCCACTGGAACGTCGAACGGTGCGCTGGCTTGTTATCTGTTCGAGCAATCTCTTGTTTTGAAGAAGTCGTCTACGCTTGTCATGGAGCAAGGATATGGAATGAAACTTCCGTCAGAAATTTTGGTAGAACTAACTGTAGCAGGAGAAGAAATCTCACACGTCACGGTTGGAGGAAAGGCGACTACTCTGAGCGTACAACATCTTGATTTCTAGGAACTCAAAAGACGAGCCGCGGCTCGTCTTTTTCATGCTGTCTTAGGATTAGGTGATTCTGTTTCTCGTAACGCATCGACTCGTTTGTATTCTTCAGTATCGGTCCACAGCTCGTCTTTCAACGGGTTGAGACGTCGTTTCATAATACGTGATACCTGCATGACGGCGAGCACGACGTTGAGGGCAAGACTGATGAGGGCGAGCGTCCAGTTCGCTGCCGGATTATACGAGACGCTCACATTGAACGTACTGCCGACCGCAAAGAAGTAAGGGAAGGTCATGACCCACATCATCCAAATCGAGAGCGTTTGGGCACGGTTCTGCATCCATGTTCCTTTCGCCCAAAGGAGAGCAGGGATGGTTGCGGCAATGTTCAACGCAAATCCGGAATAAAATGCGTTACCTGGTGCACACGAATAGACGTAGGAGATGTTCCAGATTCCATATGCGATGATCCACAATTTCGTCTGGTCCGGCCAAATCATATCGACTCGCTTACCGGACGTCGCAAAGATGCCGAACCAGCCACAAATGGTGAGGATGTTCAAAATTCCGGCGAAGGCGTTGACGTAGTTCCACCCACCGGAGATGTAATTCATACCGTCGACGACCCCATCAAATCCCATGAAGCCGACTTGAAACTCCCGTATAACGGCCTCCATGATATTGATGGCAAGAATGGCCGGGACGAGTACTAAATACCAAGGATGTTTCTTATGGTAGTTCGTGAAGCGGATGACCATGTAGATGAGCGCGCCGGCGAGTGCCGAATACACCTTCACCCAATGGAACCACGACGTGATTTCCGAATCGACGACAAACAACCAGATTGGAGTCAGTGCGATCGGTAACGCCATGAACATAAGTTGGCTCGCCCGTTTACCAGAACGGACGAACTCGTTAAACCCCATCAGCAGTCCAAGGACGACGAACCACATGACGACGTTATACCAAGGCATTGATTCGAAGAAAAACATAACATGACACTCCTTTCGAAAATGAGATAAACAGAAATAAATGCAGTGACTAAACATACCGAACGTTCGTTATGTTTATGTGAAAAGTGTAACAAACTATTGTAAGCGCTGTCAATAGGGGGTGGGAGCTCACATGGAAGTGTCGAAAGTTTGCCACATCATTATGGTATAATGAGCGTTGAAAACAGAGGAGGGTGCGAGATGATGATGAACGAAGGAAAGTTGAAAATCTTACAAGCTGCGCGTGAAATCATCGTCGAACAGGGCATCAAAGGCACGACGCTCCGAGGGATTGCGGAGCGGGCCGGATTCAGTACGGGTGCGATTTATCATTACTACACGTCCAAAGAGGCGATTCTATATGACGTGATGGACGAGGGGCTCGGTGAGGTAAAACGCATTGAGACCGTCTCCCATGACGATCGAAAGGAAGCGGCGGTGATTATTCAGGAAATCTATGAAGGTATGCAGGAGCGCCTTCAAAAAGATGCGGAGAGCCGACTTCAATTTTATCTCGCCCACGAAGCGATGATTGGCAATGAGGACATCGAACAAAAGTTCAGAGAGAAATATCAAGACTGGATTACACGGATTGAGGCGATCTTTGTACGGGCTTACGGAGTCGAGCAAGGGCCGATGACTCGGGCGGTCGCGACATGGACGATGGCCGGGATTGACGGGATGGTGCTGCAGACGCTACTTCGCACGGGAACGATTGAACCGGAATACACGAATCGTGTGCTTCATTACTTATTGACCGAAGGATTCCCGCACTTTTTTCAACTCATTCGCTCGAAAGAAACGGATCATGAGTAATGTCAGTTGATACAATCCGACGGACATAATAGAATAGATGAGTGATTTTGTTGGACTGTATGGATGAAAGGAACTGATTTTACGATGAAAGAAAACTTTTGGCGCGACCTTCCGCGTCCGTTCTTTATACTTGCCCCGATGGAAGATGTGACCGATGTCGTCTTCCGTCATGTCGTCGCCCACGCGGGACGCCCGGACGTCTTCTTCACAGAATTCGCGAACTCGGACAGCTATTGCCATCCGGAAGGAAAAGGTAGCCTCCGTGGTCGTTTGACGTTCACTGAGGACGAACAGCCGATGGTCGCCCACATCTGGGGAGACAATCCGGAATATTTCCGTCAAATGAGTATCGGGATGGCCGAGATGGGCTATAAAGGACTCGATATCAATATGGGTTGCCCGGTCCCGAACGTGGCGAAACGTGGGAAGGGGAGCGGTCTTATTCTCCGTCCGGAAGTTGCGGCTGAGCTCATTCAAGCAGCAAAAGCCGGTGGTCTCCCTGTCAGCGTCAAAACGCGACTCGGCTACGCGAAGCTCGATGAGTGGCGTGACTGGTTGACGCATCTCTTGAAACAAGACATCGCCAACTTGTCGATTCACTTGCGCACGCGCAATGAGATGAGTAAAGTCGACGCGCACTGGGAAATGATCCCGGACATCGTGAAGTTGCGGGACGAGATCGCCCCGGATACGCTCATCACCATCAACGGGGACATCCTCGACCGTCAAATGGGACTCGAGCTCGTTGAGAAATACGGGGTCGATGGTGTCATGATCGGTCGCGGGATTTTCAAGAACCCGTTCGCGTTCGAGAAAGAGCCTCGCGAACACTCGATGGAAGAACACCTTGATCTATTGCGTCTGCAACTGGACCTTCAGGATAAATTCCAAGAAGACGTGCCGCGTTCGATTTCGAACTTGCACCGTTTCTTCAAGATTTATGTCAAAGGATTCCGTGGGGCGAGCGAGCTCCGTCATAACTTGATGGAAACGAAATCGACGGATGAGGTACGAGCGTTACTCGATGCCTTTGTCGAGAAATATCATGAAGAAGAGGCAGCACTCGCTGAGGCGGTCTCGACAGTCGAATAGTTTTTTGAAGGGGGTCAGTGAATACTGGGTCCCTTTTTTATATGAAAAATAGTAGATGACGATGAAACGTTTCATATGGTCGATTCGTATGTAATGAGTGGAAAGAAGAGGAGGGGCGAATGGCGCGAATCAGTAGTCGGGCTTGGACTTGTATTTGGCACGGTTAGCGGAATCGTCATCTCTTCATTAGTTGATTTTCCGTTTATATATGGTATTGTCATCGGTTCAATCATCGGATATGTGATTGGTCTTTTCATATCCATTCGTGCGATGAAACGATAGCGACCCATTACTAAAACAAGAGGGGGCTTTCACATGAGTGAATTCCAATTTATTGTGAGCGATCACCCACTAAAAGAAGTCGAAAATCCATATGGTGAGTTCTTATCTATCAACGAGGCCATCCAAAAAGGCATCGTGTTGCCTGACATTCTGACAGACGTCGAGGACCTCGACCGTGATGAAAAGATTTTGATGAACGTCGAGTCGGAAGAGCAACTTGACGAGATTGAGATTAAACATAGTCTCTATTATGCGATGGAGAACGTCGAGGCGTATTCTTCAAAACCGCACGTAGTAGAGTTGCGTTGGCTTTATTCCGATGCGAGAGCAGAACAGCTCGTCGAATATATAACCGACCATTTGAAGACGGCGGAGGAAATCGAGATTTGGAAAGTGTGGGTCGATGAACAGACCAAGCCGAAAGTTCAATCCATCAAGCTCGACGAGTTGACGATAGATGCATTACGATTCTTAGGCGAAGTCGGATTCGTACGACCGGAGTGCCTTCGAGTTACAACATCCTCATCCGCATGCAAATAACGTATTGTCCTCCCTGACGAGATTTCTCGTTAGGGATTTTTGATTTCTCACCTCACTTGAATAAAGACTGCTATATTATGGGGAGAAGAGTCAGGAGGGAATACCATGCATATTCTAATCGTAGAAGACGACCGGACGATCGCCTCCGGTCTCCAATATTCACTCGAACAAGAACAATTTAGAACAACGTTATGCCAAAACGTGGCTGACGCGACGCTTATGATTAAACAACAGTTACATACAATTGATTTATGCCTCTTTGATTTGTCACTGCCAGATGGGAGTGGATATGACTTATGTCGGCTCGTGAAGCAACAACAAGACATCCCTGTCATCTTTCTGACGGCATTCGATGATGAAGTGAATGTGGTGATGGGACTCGATATGGGAGCGGACGACTACATCACGAAACCGTTCCGTGTCCGAGAACTCGTTTCACGAATTCACTCGGTACTTCGTCGATACAATAAAAACGTACGCTCGCCTCTGTTGACGATTGGTCCAGTTGAAATCAATACGCAAGATGCAAAAGTAAAAAAGAATGGGGACGAAATTTTGTTGACAGCGCTCGAGTATCGTTTGTTGCTCATCTTTGGGAGGCATACAGGGCAAGTGTTGTCACGGGCCCAACTACTCGATCAGATTTGGGATGTGGGTGGGGAATTCGTGAACGATAATACGTTGACCGTTTATATTAAGCGACTCCGCGAGAAACTAGAGGATGATCCACAACACCCGATGCTTATTACGACTGTGCGTGGAATCGGATACAAGGTGGGGCGTTAATATGTTGCGAAACCAAGAAATAAGAATATACTTGTTCACTTGTCTATTTTTTATTGGAATAGCTGTAGGTATTGCCGTCTTATTCATGTCCATAGAGGCGGCCGTTCTGGTCGTCCTATTAGCAATCATACTTTTCGGCGTTACGTATCGTTTCACGGCATGGCGTTATCGAGAAATCGAGCAGCTCTCGGGATATCTTCAAGAAATCAGTAATGGCAACTATACATTGGATGTCCGTGATAATCGCGAAGGGGAGCTCAGTTTGTTAAAGAGCCAACTCTACAAAGTGACGAAAATGCTATCTGAACAAGGAGCGCATCTTGAAGAAGATAAACAGAAGTTAACGGATGCGATCTCCGATATCTCCCATCAATTGAAGACACCGCTCACCTCGATGACCGTCATGGCGGATCTCCTCAGTGACCCTCGTCTATCCGAGGAAAAGCGTCAAGAGTTCACCCATAACGTACAAGTACAACTTGAACGAATGGAGTGGCTCTTGTCTTCTCTTCTCAAACTATCAAAAATTGATGCCGGGACAATACATTTCAAGCGCGAATTGGTATCTGTCCCTGCGCTCATTGAAGCCGTAGCGGAACCGATGCTCGTACCGATTGATATTAAAATGCAACGACTTCACGTTCAAGGCGAAAAAGATGTTACATTCGAGGGTGATTTGAAGTGGACGACAGAGGCACTCATCAACATCTTAAAAAATTGCGTGGAGCATACGCCGGAACAGGGCGATGTATTCATCGAGTTCAGTGAAAATACGCTGTATACAGAAATTGTGATTCGTGACACGGGGATTGGCGTCGCAAAACAAGACCTCCCGTACATTTTCCAACGGTTTTATAAAGGTATGAATGCGAGCGAAGAAAGTGTCGGGATTGGGCTTGCCATGGCACACAGTATCATTATGAGCCAGGAAGGTGAGTTGACTGTTCGAAGCGAACCTGGGGTCGGAACGGATTTTCATATTCGCTTCTATAAAGCAGTTGTCTGACCGCTAAGTGACGAAATCGTCACTTTCGAGTCACAGACGAGTCACACTCACTCGGTACACTCGAAGTAGATCAAGTACTGGAGGGTGCAAACATGAACATATTAGAAGTGCAAAACTTATCGAAAGTATACGGCAAGGACGAGATGGAGGTCAGAGCGCTCGATGACGTCTCGTTCACGGTGAAGAAAGGTGAATTTGTCTGTATCGTCGGGCCTTCGGGTTCGGGGAAATCGACATTGTTGCATTTACTTGGTGGTGTCGATGTGCCGACGAGTGGACAGGTGTTGATTGATCAAACAGACATTTATGCATTGGACGAGACGCAGCTTGCCATTTTCCGTCGTCGACAAATCGGTTTGATTTATCAGTTTTATAACTTGATTCCGATTTTAACGGTCGAAGAGAACATCACGTTACCGATGCTATTAGATGAACAAAAAGTGGATATCGCTCACTTGGAACGCATCATCGGCATCTTGGGCTTGTCAAACCGATTGACCCATTTACCAAATCAATTATCGGGAGGGCAACAGCAGCGCGTTTCCATCGGTCGGGCACTGATTAGTAATCCAGCTATTATCTTAGCCGACGAGCCGACAGGAAACTTGGATAGTCAAAATAGTGAAGAAATCATGAGCCTGTTAAAACTATTCAATAAGAAATTCAATCAAACGCTCATCATCATTACCCATGACGAACGGATTGCCTTACAGGCGGATCGTATCATTTCGATTGAAGATGGCAAGATTGCGAAGAATGAGGTCGTCCGCGCATGAACATCATCAATAAAATGACACTTCGGCATTTGCGCGAGAACAAACGACGCTCGCTTGTTACAATCATCGGAGTCATCATCTCTGTATCGATGATTACAGCTGTCACAACGCTCGGATCTTCTTTTTTGGATTTGATGATTCGTCAAGACATCGCAGATAACGGAGAATGGCATGTTCAGTATCTAGATACAAACGAAAAGCAAGTCGAAGCTATTCGGGATGATGCGAACACGAAGGCTGTCATCCTTTCAAATGATGGTTATGCTCAACTAGAAGAGTCACAAAATGCTTACAAACCATACTTATATGTTCGAAACTATAACACATCCGGATTGAAGAGTTTTCCAATTGACTTGACTGAGGGGCGTCTACCGGAAAAAGAAGGCGAAGTCGTCATTTCAGAAGGGATTCGCCAAAATGCCCTCGTCACCTATAACATCGGTGATGAATTGACACTTGAGATTGGAGAGCGGATTGATCCGTCATCAGGTCACGTGTTGACACAAAATGATGGTTTGATCCGAGAAGATGAGACGATTCTCGAACAATTAAACGTTGAGGATACGGTGACATTGACGGTTGTTGGAACGATGGCTCGACCTGACTGGGAACCGACTTGGTCGCCAGGGTATACAGTCGTCGGATTCATCGATGATCAAGAATTGAATGGAGCAAGAGTCGAAACGTTCGTCGCCTTGAACGATGTAGACAACTCGATTTATTCGGAAGCGAAACAGTTGATGACCGAACAGAACATAGAACGTGTCGCCTACAATTCCTCGTTGCTTCGTTATTATGGAGTGACAAATGACGATGGCTTGCGTAAAACGCTATATGGATTTGGTGGAATCATCATGGCGGTCATTGTGATCGGTTCGATTTCTCTAATCTATAACGCATTCGCCATCAGTGTGTCGGAGCGTTCTCGTTACCTCGGAATGTTGGCAAGTATCGGGGCTACGAAGCGACAAAAGCGGAACTCGGTCTATTTTGAAGGGATGGTCATTGGGGGGATTAGCATTCCACTCGGTATCCTGGCGGGGATTACGGGTATTGCGTTCACATTCCTATTCATCAATGCATTTGCCGAAAAAGCGTTAAACGTGACGGAGAAGTTTGAAGTTGTCGTCACACCGATTACTTTACTATTAACTCTCTTCATTTCGAGCGTAACCATTTTCATTTCCTGCTATCTTCCGGCGCGTCGAGCCTCAAAGATTTCTGCGATTGACGCCATTCGTCAAACGCAAGATGTACGATTGACGTCAAAACAAGTGAAGACGTCAAAACTAGTTCGTCGTCTTTTCGGTTTAGAAGCAGAGATTGGGTTGAAGAATACGAAGCGCAACCGTAAACGGTATCTGGTTACCGTCTTCTCGCTCGTCATCAGTATCGTCCTGTTTTTAGTGGTCAGTTACTTCACTGATCGTCTCGAACAGTCCCTTGACATGTCTCAAGCAGACTATGATTTCGATATTCTTGTGAATGGTTCAACGCTTGATCAAAATGATTTACGACGTTATGAATCGTTAGATCATGTGACGAACGGAACATATTTTGAAAATGCAACGGTCCAAACGATGGTCAGCAAATCTCAATTACCGAGTGCGATTACCAAGAACGAGAATTTTGCATCAACGATCGTTGACGGAAAATTTATGTACTACGTATCCCTCTATCAATTAGATGATGAAAGTTTCAATGCGTACTTGAAACAAATCGGAGCGCCTGTCAGTCGTTTTGAAGACGGGGACCTACCAGGAGCCGTCTTGATTGATGAGATTTCGTATCAAGACATGGATCAGAAAAAATTCATCACTTCAGAGACGGTCGAAGCAGAAATCGGTGATACGTTTGAATTGAGAGACGAGAATGCAACGGGCGACGCGGCACCGCTTAGAACGATTCAAGTTGGCGCAATGACAGATATCGCCCCGACCGGTGTGATGACAGGTTCTCTTGGATGGCTAGATGTGATAGTACGAGAAGGGACGTTTGAAGAAGACGCAATCGGGGATTTGATGAAACAATCGAGTCCGTCAATCGCGTTGAATACAGATGACCCCGAGGACACACAACAAGTGATTGAAGCGGAACAGAATTTGGATTTGTATGTCTTTAACGTATCGGAACAACGTGAACAACAAGAACAGATGTTGTTACTTTTATCAATATTTGTGTACGGGTTTATCGTGCTAATTTCGCTAATCTCGATTGCGAACATTTTTAATACGATTTCAACGAGCGTCTCACTTCGTCGTCGTGAGTTTGCGATGCTTCGTTCGGTTGGGATGACTCCGAAAGGATTCAATAAGATGGTGTACTATGAAAGCATTTTTTATGGGGTGAAAGCCCTTGCGTATGGGATTCCCATCAGTCTTCTCATCATGTACCTCATCTATCGAGCGCAAATCAATACGTTTGATGCTCCGTTTACCTTGCCGTGGAATAGCATTTTGTTTGTCGTCATCATGATTTTTATGATTGTGGGTGCCTCGATGCTATATTCCGTTTCAAAAATAAAGAAAGATAACATTATCGACCGATTGAAACAAGAAAATGATTAAGTAGATTATTGAAAAATTCATGACAAACCATGAAGTACAAAACAAGGGGCTCAGTACATATTGAGTCCCTTTTTTATGATGTCATGACAAACAAAACAAGATTGCCAAAACTATACGAAGAACGACCAAAATAAAAATATTTTGTCACAGCTCTTGTTAATTAACCAAAAATAGGATATTTTTGATATATCGGATGACGATATAACGAAGAACGATACAAAGGAGCGGGATACGTGACACAACAGTCAAATACAGGCGCATTAACCGAGGCGGTTTATTATATATTATTATCTCTGCAAGTCCCGAGGCATGGGTATGGGATGATGCAATTCGTTCAAGAATTGAGCAATGGGCGGGTTCAACTCGCGCCAGGTACATTATACGGCGCCCTCAGTAGTCTAGTAGAGAGAGGTTGGATTCAGGCGCTCGAAGGTACGGGGCGGAAGAAAGAGTATGAAATCACGGCAACTGGTCGAGAGGCACTTCGGTCGGAATTAAGGCGACTAGAAGAACTGGTGCAGCACGGACATGAATGGACGAAGGAGTTGGATACATGAAGACGAAAACGGTCTATCGCATATTTGTTGATTATGAGAAGGAAGAGAAGTGGCTCAATGAGATGGCTCAAACCGGTTGGGCGCTCGAATCCTTTCGTTTGATGCGATATGTGTTCAAACAAGTTGAACCTGGGACGTTCACCTACCGAATCGAATTGTTGTCCAACTTACCTTCTCACCCCGAGTCGAAGGCGTATATGGAATTCTTAGATGAAGTTGGAGTCGAAGTGGTCGATACGTCGTATCGGTGGATCTTTTTACGAAAACGAACGAGTGACGGACCGTTCCAATTGTATTCGGATTTTGATTCGATGATTCAGCGGGAGAAACGAATCATCCAACTGTATGGAGCAGTGGGACTCGCCAATTTTGTTGTGGTGGTAGCGAATCTTTCCAATCCATATGCGCAGTGGACCATCCTATTGAACATAGCTGTCGTCGCGATGTTGGCTTATGCGGTCCAACATCATACTCGGAAAGTTAGGACACTAAAAGGTCTCAAAGCGATTGGAGAGATGAATTCGTCAGATTGAGCGCATAGGTTAGGAGGAGCAAGATGGATTCACCAGAATGGAAAGATTGTATCATTTGTTTTGGGTTGATTGCGGGGACGACACTCGGTGTAATTCTCTCGTTCTTCTTCCATATTCAATTGACATATGGGATTGCGAGCGGGGCGATGATTGGCTACATTGGCGGGCTTGTCGTATCGATTTGGAAGCAATGATGAATCAGGATAACATTCCTCGTCTCGATGACGAGGTTTTTTTTGATAGATTGTGACCGATGATATGAGGTTGGGATCTATAGTTATAGAGGGATTATTACGAAGGGGGTAACTGGATGGATGACCAGGTCATCATCGATTGGTACTGGGAACGATCGGAGTATGCGATTGTCGCGACGAAGAAGAAATACGGAAGCTATTGTCATCGTGTTTCTTATAATATTCTACAGAATCGCGAAGACACAGAGGAGTGTTTGAACGATTTATATATGAAAGCGTGGGAGTCGATCCCGCCGACACGTCCGCTTCGACTCGGAGCGTATTTGACGAAGATCGTGCGAAATCTCGCACTACAGCGTTATAAGAAGAATCATGCAAAAAAACGCGGCGGTGGGGAAGTACCGCTCGTCTATGAAGAACTAGAACATGTCCTTACGGAATCGATGAAAGACGAAGACCTCGTCGACGTGTTGAATGAATTTCTAGCAGACCTACCTCGACTGACAAGGGTGATGTTCATGCAACGTTATTTCTATTTACACTCGATTCAAGAAATTGCAACGACACATCAGCTCGGTGAGAGCCATGTCAAAATGACTTTGAAGCGCACGCGGGATGCGTTACAGCGAGCGCTTGAAGCAGAAGGAGTTCGCGTATGAAAAGTGAGCAGATCCTTCGACTACTCGGGGAAGTCGATGACCGGTACATAGAGGAATCGATGATGATAGAGCGAAAACCTTATCAACGACTGCAATGGGGAGCAGGACTCCTCATCGCTGTCGCTGCGGGATTCATGCTCTTCACATCGAATGTCTGGAACGAACAAATCACGCTATCCACGGATTCTACTGCGACTTCCGTTCACATTGTCGATCAATCAAAAGTAAAACCAGATATTTCCGAGGAAAATATGATGGAGATGACAGAGGATGAACTATTCTCAAAATGGGATCCGGTCGTGGTCAGAGGAACGGTCACGGATATTTGGCATATCGAGATTGACTTCAACGGAGAGACAGAATATCAGTCTCTTACCAAGATACACGTATCCAATGTGTATCGTGGGGATGTGCAAGTCGGGCAAGATTTGATTGTTCGTGCTGATGCCATCAAGGAAACCGGACAGACAACAGATGCGTCCGTTATCTCGCACGTGAAACAAGGCATGGAAGGGATTTTCATGCCGATTCCATACGATGACGAGTTTGTCTGGGAACAAAATGAAGCGACACTTCGATTGAAAGACATTGCCGATTACGGTTTTCCGGATGGGGAACGCTATCTGTTTTTAGATACGCCGAACGGATTGTTGTTCGAGCGGGATGCTTACCCGTCCTTACAAGGTTTGGACTCACTCGATGAAGTAGAGCACTGGATGATGACGCGATTTTCAGAATAATGGAGAACTCAAATCGATAAGGGGGAAATGGATATGGAACGGAAGATTACCGTAAAAGGGACAGGGAATGTCTCATCTCGACCTGATTTGATTGTGATTCACATGGACCTTGTCTCGAAAGCGCCACGATACGAAGATACGATGACCGAGGCGACAAGTGCGGTGTCCCATCTTCAAAAAGCCATCACGAGCGCAGGGTTTGACAAGACGGACCTTAAAACGAGTGACTTTTCCATCGATACGGAATATGAGAGCTATCGTGATCGAGATGAGAATTATCGGTCTCGGTTTGTCGGATACGTCTGTAAACAGAAGACGAAGCTCGAATTTGCGCTCGATACGTCCAAACTATCGGACGTCATCGAACAAATCAGTCAATCTCGCGCAAATCCTACACTCTCCATTCGTTTCACGATGAAAGACCCGAATACGATTGAAGATCAGCTATTGGTGAGTGCTGCGGAGAATGCGAAGAAACGAGCAGAACTCCTTGCGAAGGGAGCAGGCGCTGAACTAGGGGACTTGCTTCAAATTGACTACACGTGGGGGGAGATTCACCTGTTTTCGCCTACAAACGTCCTCTATAGTCAGGACGTCGTCTATTCGGAATCACGGATGCCCGAACTCGAACCAGATGACATTGACGTCAGTGATTCGGCGACATTCGTCTGGAGTCTCAAATGAGGCGACTGATTTTCTTGATGCTCCTTTCACTCTCGATTGCGCTGCCCGCATCTGCCCTTTCCTGGGCCTATACGTTTGTCGTGTTCGACCGAAACGCATATGAAGTGCTCGACACAACAATCGAAGAGGATGCACTCGGTGACGTGATCGGTGAAGTGGAGACAGTGGTCAATGATGAGACGGGACGTTACTATGGGAATGCTTCGAACGGATATCCGATTGGGACGGTGTACCGTGAAGTCGACGGGGAGTCTGTGGAAGACGTCATTGCGGTCGAGGACGGTTCGGAGTGGAAGCGAGCGGAGTATCGATTCGAAGCACCGTATCATTCACGTGATTTTATCACCTTCTTCGGCTATTTGCTGCTCGGGATGGGCATCATCATGATAAGTTGGTCGTTCTTCAAGCGAAGTTCGCTGTACCAAAAAGAAGCATGAACGAACGTGGAAATGGGAACGGGAATAAAGAAAGGTTCGGTAAAGGGGGATTTATCATGAACATCTTGATTATTTTTGACTCACTATATGGTCATACTGAAAAGATTGCTCATGCGATGCAGCAAGAGCTGTCGAAAGACCATGAGGCACGTATGGAACACGTATTGAATATTGGATTAGGCGACTTGGCACATGTCGACCTGGTCATCATCGGCTCACCGACACATGGGGGATACGAAACGGAAGACATTAAAGTATTTTTGGACGGAATTTCGGACAATGCGTTACGAGGGAAACGGACGGCTGCCTTTGACACGAGTGTCGTCAAAGAGAAACAGAATCCGATACTTGGTAAAATCATTGATTGGTTCGGTCATGCCGTCAATCGGGTCGAAGGGGAAATGATTGAAAAAGGGGCGACGGGTGTCCAAAAAGAGTCGTTCCTCGTCGATGGGACGACGGAGATGTTGAAGGAAGGCGAACTCGAACGCGCGAAAGCGTGGGCGCGTGAGTTGGTCGGATAATACACGAAACGCATTCTGATAACAGAGTGCGTTTTTTAGTTGAAGAGGACGAGAAGAAGAGAAAAGCGGGTAAATATATAGTATTCAACTCTTCAGAGAGGAAGCTGGTTGTGATGAAAAAAATGGAGCGGGATGTATTGGTCGGTTGGATTGTCGTCGTGCTTGTCCTCTTGATGCATTTTCTGATCACCATGTCTCTTGGCAACTCGTACTTTGCTGAAAGTTCGTTGAATCGAATGTTGTGGCTTTCGAGTTTTCCGGCATTCTTAATCGCATTCGTCGCAGCCTTCTTCCAAAAAACGAACACTGTCTTCCTAGCGGTTCGTCGTGGGCTACTGTGGACCATCGAGTTGATGGTCGCCTTCACCATTCTCGCTTGGGTGTTCCGTTCTTTCGAAGGACTGTATGCGAATGCTGGTCTCTACTGGTTGTTCGGTGCCGTCTTAATTGGACCAATCTTTTATATGATGGCGTTCCGACGTCAACATTCGAAACGAATCCGCACCCCTTGATTGAAACGCTTCCTCTCAAAGGAGGCGTTTTTAGATTGCCTCAGGATGGGAAAGGATAGAGAGAAGAGAGATTGGAGGAGAGTGCGATGAGCCAGTATTTTTCATCATCTTACGAAGAGTCGCGAGAGAAGTTCTTGAACTTACTGTCTGAAGTGAAACGATTTTATCCGAAAGCGGAGCTGTTGACACACTCGATCGGGGATGAGAGTATCGACGTCATTTTAGGAGAACCGAAACGAGAACGAAAAGCGATGATTCTCATGACGATCGGGGAACATGGGATTGAAGGGTATGCGGGCGCCGCGGTGACCCATCAATTTGTACAAACGCAACTCGCGCATGTCCATCATGAGACGACGGGGATTTGTCTCATACATGCAGTGAATCCATGGGGGATGAAACACTTTCGACGTGTCAATGAACACAATGTCGATTTGAACAGAAATTACGTCATTGATCGTGAGTCGGTCCCATATAACGTGAACCGTGAATATGAGCTGATGCGCCATCTCTTCGTACCGGATGGAGTAATTGACGACTACCATGAGGCGCGTGAACAGATCTATTCATTTCTCGGCTCTGGAATTAAGCTTGATGGCTTCAAAGCGATGAGTGGAGCAAAAGGGATGGGGCAATATCAATTCCCGAAAGGTGTGTATTACGGGGGAGAAGAAGACGAACCGTCTGCCATCTTTTTAAAAGGGATTCAACATGATTTACTTGAGCGCTACGGAAAAGTCGTCCATCTCGATTGGCATACCGCACTCGGACCGACGAACGAGGTCACGATGGTCATCAGCAAACGGGACGGTCGCACGGAAGATGAGTTAAAACAAGCGTACGGTCTAGACAACGTCAACGTGTATGACCCGGACGAGGTACTCGGAGATTCGACGAATCATTTTTACTACGTGCGCGATACGGAATACCCGGACAAGGGTCTCGTTTCTGCCTTATTTGAATTCGGTACGTTTGGGACGTCGACAAAAGCATCCATCCGTGAATTTTTAACGATTATTTTAGAGAACCGGCTGTACTTTGAAGGGACAAAGGACCCTGAGGCACGAAACGGTATTCAAAACGAATTCATGGCGATGTTCTATCCGGAAAACGCGGATTGGCGAGAAGCTGTTTTACGAGAAGGAGCGAAAGCCGTTGAAGGTTATCTAAAAGGTGAAGCGCTCTGGCGCGACACATAAGAGGGTTTCTCGAAGTCGGAATAGGGAATAATGAGGTTGTGAGTGTTTTCGCTAAATAATGACTGTGGAGGTTGGATGATGGGATATATTACAGCACATGACGGTACAAATCTATACGTAGAGGATGTCGGGTCTGGGGAACCGATTGTCTTCTTGCACGGCTGGCCAGCAAACAACAATATGTTCGAGTATCAGAAGAATGCGCTCGTCGAAGCGGGATATCGCTACATCGGCATTGATTTCAGAGGATACGGGAAATCTGATGCCCCGGCGACAGGTTATGACTATGAGACAATGGCGTCTGATGTGCATATGGTCGTCTACGGACTTGGCTTAAAAAACTTCACGCTCGTCGGTTTTTCAATGGGTGGGGCGATTGCAGTTCGCTACGCAGCCGACTATAAAGAGGATGGACTCAACAAATTGGTCTTGGCCGGAGCTGCGGCACCAATCTTCACACAGCGTGCAGATTATCCATATGGAATGACAACGGACGAAGTCGACGCGTTGATTGACGATACACGGGCCGACCGACCGAAGATGCTCGAAGGGTTCGGAGAAATCTTCTTCGAGAAAGAACATTCGAAACCGATGCAAAACTGGTTCCACCATCTCGCGCTCGTCGCGTCGAGCCATGGGACGATTGCCTCGGCACAGGCGTTACGTGACGAAGATTTGCGAGATGCCTTGCCGAAAATTGATGTCGAGACGTTGATCATCCATGGGGTGCATGACAAGATCTGTCCTTTCGCATTCGCCGAGCAGATGGAACAAGGCATCTCGAACGCGCGAATCGAGCGCTTTGAAGAGAGTGGACACGGTACGGTGCTGGATGAACGAGAGAAATTTAACGATACGTTGTTGCAGTTTGTTCAATAATCGATGGCCTCCGAATCGGGGGCTTTTTGTATGTCGATAAGGGTAAGAACCAACAAAAACGGGTATAATTCAATTGGAGTTCCCTTCCATTTTTTGAATCACTGAAACATCGCTGTGACTAGAGTCACGATGTTTTTTTGTGTTGTTTTGGAGAAAGGGGGATGAAACTAGATTAGAACATGGATTTAGTTCAACCTGTCCTACCATTCATGGTACAATAGCGGGGTGGATTAACAGATTGAGGAGAGATTTAAATGAATATCGCTTTCTTTTTATATCCGAAAGAAGACGTCAAATATTTGGACCCCGAATCAACGGTACGACAAGCACTTGAAAAGATGAAGCATCATCGATTCACGTCTGTCCCACTCGTTTCGGAGAACGGATTTTACGCCGGGACGATGACAGAGGGGGATTTACTCTGGGCACTCGCAGAACAGCTTCGCGGGGAAGAAGACTATGAAAAAGTGCTCCGGACACGTCTAAAAGACATCAAGCAACGCGTTCGCTATAAGCCGGTCTCGATTACGGCACAAATTGAAGAGCTCGTCGATGCGATCACGGACCAAAACTTCGTGCCGGTCGTCGATGATGGGAAGTATTTCATCGGCATCATCCGACGCCGTGACATCATCGAGTATTACTCGACAAAGTTGAAACAATTGGAGAATGAAGTCCGATAATGAACAAGCCAGAACCGACTTACGGTTCTGGCTTGTTTTACGTTTCTTTCAGCTTCGTTTTTAAAAATAGGAGTAGGGCAAACCTCAATCAAGTGGTGGAAAATGTGGAAGTACATATTCACCTAATTCATCGATGACTTCTTCGGCTGGACGTTCTCCGTCGAAGAGAGCGAAGAAGAGGTGGTTCACGCCGATGGCACGATACGCTTCAAGCAACTTGATCAAGTGGTTGCGACCGAGTCGGAATCCGAGACGAATCGGTGTCGGTGGCTCGTCTTTGTCGTGCGTCAAATCAAGATGCATCGGCATCGAGAAGGGACGGAAGGCACGACCATGCGCTTCACCGCTCGCACGCCACGCGTCGAGCACTTGCTGTTGTGCGAAAGGTGCCTGCGGGTAGTACGTCCACCCGTCTCCGTTCGCCCCAAGCCAGTCCATGTCTTGTTGTGCGAACCCGGTGATCATCGTCGGGATCCGCTTCTTCGGACGTGGCACGAGCGTTGCCTGTTCGACCTCCCCATAAGGTGATTCAATAGTTGGGTAGTTGTTATAGAGCGCCTGCTCCATGACACGAAGCGACTCTTTGAACTGGTCGCCACGTGTCGGGTGATCGACTCCGAGCCCTTTGAAATCGGCACGACGGTCACCTGAAGAGATCCCGAGAATCAATCGTTCTGGGAACAATGCTTCAATCGTTGCGACTTCCTTCGCCGAACGAAGGGGGTGACGGAGTGGCAAGACGAGCGCGGACGTACCGAGCGCAATGTTTTTCGTTTGACCAAGTAAATGTGTTCCGTAGATTAGCATATCGTAAATTTGACCGACAGCCGGGTCTAAAAAGTTCGGGTCTTTTAGTAGGACATCCCGTAACCAAAGAACCGTGAAGCCGTAATCGTCTGCCTTTTGGGCAAGCTCGACTTGACGCTCGAGGGTCGGGGTACGCATTTTAAAATTCTCTAAAGGAATGTGGAGGCCGAGCGTGAGCTCGCCCTCCCGGTACATCCGGTTGTAGCTTCTATGATTGTTGAACATAAGCGCCTCCTTAGTTTGCTTCCAAACGACGTGAAATGGCTGTCAAGATGACGGCGATGATGACCATGATGCCACCGACCCAAGGGGTATGCACAAGTCCGATTGAATCGGTGACGAGTCCACCGATTGTTGCGCCGAGGGCAATCCCGATGTTGAAGGCCGCGATGTTGAGTGCGGATGCGACATCGACAGCGGCAGGTACATATTTTTCAGCCAATTGCACGATATACAGTTGAAGTCCAGGCACGTTCATGAAGGCGAGGAGTCCCATCAAGACGATGGCAATCAAACCTGCCACTTTGAACGGAATCATGAACGACATGATGATCATGACCGCTGCGTGAACGATGAACATATAGAACAATGCTTTCGCTGGATTTTCGTTGGCGAGCTTTCCACCGACCGCGTTCCCGATAGCGACTGCGATTCCGTAAACGAGTAAGACGACACTGATCAAGCTCGGGCTGATCTTTGTCACGTCTTGCATGATGGGTGTCAAGTACGTGAAGGCGACGAACGTTCCACCGTAACCGAGTGCTGTAATCAAGAATCCGAGCATGAGACGACCGTTTGTGAGCAGTTTCTTCATATCTGAGAACTTCGCTGGGGGTGACTGTTTCAAATCTTTTGGAATCAAGAAGAAACTTGCGATGATTGAAATGATACCGAGTGCTGCGACGGCGAAGAATGTGGCGCGCCATCCGAACGCTTGTCCGATGAAAGTACCGAGTGGGACTCCTGTAACGGTTGCGACAGTTAAACCTGTGAACATGAGTGCGATGGCACTCGCTTTTTTATGTGGTGGTACGAGTTGAACAGCAATCGTTGCCCCGATGGAGAAGAAGACACCATGCGAGAATGCGGTGATAAATCGGGCGACAATCAAAAGTTCAAAGGTGGTCGACATGGCCGAGACCAAGTTTCCGCCGATGAAGACGACCATGAGTGCCATGAGTAACGTCTTGCGGTTCATCCGGTTCGTCAGTGCCGTCAAAATCGGTGCACCGACGGCTACGCCGATCGCGTAACCCGAGATAATGAGACCCGCGAGAGTGATGCCGATGTTTAAATCACTTGCGATCGATGCGAGGAGACCGACCGGGACGAACTCGGTCGTTCCGATGCCGAAAGCGCTGATCGCGAGGGCGAGTAATGCCAACCCTCCATTTTTAGGTGCCTGTTCTTCGATAGGTTGTGTGTACGGTTGATTCATGAGTAGTTCCTCCTAAAATAAATGAATAGTGTGGAAGACGAGGGCCCTTCGTCTCCGGATAGCAAAGACATCTCACTTTCCTCTATTGTTCAGTACGGTCGAAAAAGTACCTTACCGTCTCAAGGGGATGTTACAAGCGAAATGAACTTGTATAGATTTGCTACAGTTGCTATCATAAGTGCATGAAAACAGTTTGAGAAGTACGTACTTTTTAGTGCGGTAGGCACCAAAAAGTGCCTATGTAAGAAATGGAGGAAACGAAATGCCATATAATATTCCGGTCGAAGCGACACTTGACGTCATCGGCGGTAAGTGGAAAGTCGTCATCATGTGTCACTTGATTAAAGGGGAGCGACGGACGAGTGAACTGCGTAAACTCATGCCGAACATCACGCAAAAAATGCTCACCCAACAATTGCGTGAGCTCGAAGCGGATGGTGTCGTCGTTCGTACGGTGTTCGAGCAAGTTCCGCCGAAAGTCATTTACTCACTCTCTGAGTACGGATGGTCACTCAAGCCAATCTTGGACGCCATGTGCGCCTGGGGCGAGTGCCATATCGATCAGTCCGGTGAAGAGGTCATTTCATAACCATCACGGTCGTCCAATACGGACGACCGTTTTTCGTAGTGACAAGTCGGGTACAGGGACAGAGACAAGGAGGGAATTAGGATGGACGTGAAAACTTTTTTGTTTACAGATGACGGCTCCATTCCCAACCATCCGGATTATCCGGCGCTCCTCTATCGTGGCGTCTTTGATGACCCGAGCGGGATGCGAGAGACGTTTGCCCATAATGAATGGACGAACAGTTGGGTGAACGGGGTGTTCGACTATCATCACTATCACAGCAACACGCATGAAGTATTGGGCATATTACAAGGTGAAGCGACGCTTCAACTCGGAGGGACGAACGGTGACCTCGTCCGCGTCCGCCTAGGTGATGTCCTCGTCTTACCGGCGGGAACGGGACATCGTCGCATCGAGGCGAGCGAAGATTTTCAAGTGGTCGGGGCATACCCGGACGGTCGTGACTATGACACGTTGACAGGAAAGACCGAAGAACGACCGGACAACGTAAAGCGAATCGAACAAGTCGAAAAACCGAAGTTTGACCCCGTCTTCGGGACGACGGGTCCACTACATGAAGCATGGACAAAGGAGGAAACGTTATGAATCAACGACTACCACATTCTTTATTACTTGCAGCTTTGAAGCAAAACGTCGTCAAATTGAAAGACGGGCGCGAGATGCGCGCACTCGGACAAGGTACATGGCGCATGGGGGAAGACAAATCGAAGCATGATGCCGAGGTTGAGGCACTTCGGACAGGAATCGACTGCGGACTCCATGTCATCGACACGGCGGAAATGTATGGGGAAGGGGAGTCTGAGAAGTTGGTAGGGGAAGCAATCCAAGACCGACGCGAAGATGTCTTTCTCGTCTCGAAAGTGTATCCATACAATGCGTATGGCGACAAACTCGTCAGCGCATGTGATGCGTCGCTCGAACGACTCGGGACGGACTACCTGGATCTTTACTTACTCCATTGGCGAGGCGATGCCTCGCTCGAGGAGACGATTCAAGGGATGGAACAGCTTAAAGCGGACGGAAAGATTCGGGCATGGGGAGTCTCGAACTTCGACGTGGACGATATGAAGGAATTGCTGTCGCTACCGAATGGAGACAAGTGCGCGGTCAATCAAGTGCTCTATCATCTTGGCAGTCGCGGGATTGAGTACGACCTCCTTCCTTATCTAAAAGAACAAGGGATTCCTGTCATGGCATACGCTCCACTCGCTGAAGGAAGTGACGTGAAAGAAGAGGTCTTCAATAACGAAACGATCAATCGGATCGCGGAGTCGTATAGTGCCTCAGTCGCGCAAGTCTTACTTGCTTGGACGATCCGGAGCGGACACGTCATCGCCATCCCGAAAGCCGGGCAGGCCGAGCATGTCGAGGAGAATGCGGCAGCGCTCTTGCTCGACATGAGTGAGGAAGATTTTGCTTCGCTCGATGAGGCGTTCCCGCCACCGACAACGAAACAACCGTTAGATGTCATTTGACGACGTGAACTGGACCAAACAAAGGTCCAGTTTTTCTTTTGGCGAAATCGATTGCCCTTTACTTGATGCGGGTAAATAAAGGGAGGACTTGCTTGTGTAGATGACATCGATACGACAAGGGAGCTGAACTCTATATGGAACAGACGTACACCGCTGAAGAATTCAAAGACAAGATGTACTCGAATTTAAAAGTACGGCCGAGTGATTCCGTCATTTTGATGTGCTCCATCTTTATCGCGTCAATCGGATTGAATATGAATTCCATTCCCATCATTATCGGGGCGATGTTGATTTCGCCGCTCATGACGCCTATCTTGAGTATCGGTCTCGCCTTGTCGCTCTATGACATGAAACTTCTTCGAGCGGGTGTGCGTTTACTTCTGGTCCAAGTCGCAGTCAGTCTCACCGTCGCGACCATTTATTTCGCTATCTCGCCAATTACCTATGCGAGTAATGAAATCATTGCCCGAACGGAGCCGACGATTTGGGATGTCATCATCGCTTTCGCTGGGGGGACTGCCGGCATCATCGGGGCGCAAAAGAAGATGAGCAATAACATCGTCCCAGGTGTCGCCATCGCGACCGCCTTGATGCCCCCGCTCTGTACGGTCGGCTATTCGATTGCGACGTGGAACGTCGATTATTTGATCGGGTCGAGTTATCTGTTCGTTATCAACTGCGCGTTCATCGCCATTGCGACGTTCATCGGAGTCAAGTTCATGGGTATCTCACAAGTGTTGACGAAGCAAGACGCGAACCATAAAAGAATCAATCGACTTCTCATTGCCTTGTCTGTCTTCATCGTCGTCCCAAGTATCTTCTCGGCCGCGACGCTCGTTCAAGACAGCATCGTCCGGACGGGAATCAACAATTTCATCGAAGAAGAGTTTTCAGACGCCATCATTATCAGTCAGGACTATCAGGAAGATGATGATTTGCTTCTCGTGACGACGACGGGGAAACGACTGACCAATGAAGAACTTGCGGAGATTGAATCCCGCTTGCCTGACTATGGGCTACATGCGATTGAATTGTCCGTGACACAAGTACCGGATTTGAATGGTTTGTCCGGCGAACAGGCAGCGCGCATTTTTCAAGACTATCTCGAAAGTCGCCTGCAACAGTTCAACTTGTTCGACAGCCGTCAAATCGATTTAGAGGACTTGCCGTTCGAACTGCAAAATGAGATGAATTAGTATTTCGATTATTTTTAATTATGTATTGGTGATTGAAAAGTGATTTCTTTATATGAGCTAGAAGATCATCATATTTCCCTTTCATTTAAAAAGGTAACTGGAATCTCAGAATTATTGAAGTAAAATAGACGTACATGACTATTGATGATCGTGATACACGAAGCGATTAACTTAAACTAGTTTACCGGAGGAGTTTTCATGTTTCTAAATGTACTTTTATTTTTTGAGATTTCAATAGTCTTATGTATGGTCATTGCTCTGTACAAATTTAAACGTAAGCAATTTTCTAGTGATTTACTTTTTTTGTTTTTGGAAGAAAAAAATAGAATGCAGCTTGAAACTAAAAATATTGAAAATACAAAATATCATAAAGTTAAAAATTTATTGTTGCTGCAAGCTCTCAATATATTGATATTGCTTGCTACATTAAATTATATGATTATAAGTAACGATGGTAGAAGTGAGATGAATTTAATTGTTGTCTTCTTCTTACTTCTTAATCGATATGGAGTGAATTTTTTTGTAGAGAAGAGTCTAAACTAAGTAGTGCAAAACCGTGTTGCTTGAAATCTGAATTCTCTTGGGTATCAGTCATAAAAGAATAAAAAAACAAATAGCAGAAATAACTCGAATTCAGTAGAGTCATTTCTGCTATTTTTCATATCAAGTGAATAAAATAATTCTGAAATGTTATTTTTCCAAAGCGCCCGAATTTCTTTTGGTAAGCCTATTGATTGGAAAAAATTCAGTAATCATTTTACTCGTTAGTTCGCGAGCGGATGTTTCAAGAGATAGTCTTCGATTTGATCAATCGTTTCTTTCAACACGCCGTCTGCGAATGGTGATTTGAGACCTGCCAGTTCGACGAGCTCGAGGAACGAACGGCTTCCACCTGCCTGACAGAGCGTGAGGTAATCGCTCCATGCCGCTTCGCGGTCTTCATGCATGCGCACCCAGAACTGGAATGCACATACTTGTGCGAGCGTATAGTCGATATAGTAGAACGGGCTTTGGAAGATGTGACCTTGTTGGTGCCACCATGCGCCCGATTCGAGATAGTCGTTCGTCTCATAATCACGGTGCGGGAGATAGACCTTCTCCAAATCGCGCCACGCCTGACGACGCTCGGCAGCTGTCATCTCTGGGTTGCGGTAGACGACATGTTGGAACTCATCGACGAGCACGCCATACGGAAGGAACGTCATGCTACCTGCCAAGTGATTGAACTTATACTTGTCGACTTGGTCGCCGAAGAAGAGCTCCATCCATGGCCAACAGAAGAATTCCATCGACATCGAGTGGATCTCACACGCCTCATAAGTCGGGAAGGCGTATTCCGGTGTCGTCAAATGACGGCTTTCATACACTTGGAAGGCATGACCGACTTCGTGCGTGAGAACATCGATGTCGCCTGCCGTCCCGTTGAAGTTCGAGAAGATGAACGGAAGTCCTTCAGACGGTAAGTACGTGCAGTATCCGCCGCCAGATTTCCCTGGTTTCGCCGTCAAGTCGAGGGCGCCGCGTTCCTGCATGTACTGGAAGAACTCGTCCGTCTCATTTGAGAGTTCACGATACATTTTGTTTCCGCCTTCGATGATGAACGACTCATCGCCTTGCGGTGTCGCGTTTCCGTCTGGGAAGACGAACGACTCGTCATAGTAATAGAGGTGGTCGACACCGATTCGTTTCGCCTGCTTTTCTTTCAAAGCAGAAGCGAGCGGGACGATGACGTCACGGACTTGTTTCCGGAAGTTGTCGACCATCGACTCGTCATAACCGACACGCTGCATCCGTGCATAACCGAGTTCGACGAACGACGGGAAGCCGAGCGCGTGAGCGATTTCCGTACGGACGCGTACGAGTTCCCCATAAATGCGGTCGAGCTCATCGCCGTTGTCAGAAAGGTATGTATAGCGGGCGACAGATGCGGCTTTTCGGACATCACGGTCTGGTGATTGAAGATATGGGCCGAACTGTGACAAGTTGAGTGTCTTGCCGTCAAACTCGATTTGCGCAGCGGACATGACCTTTTGATAAGCTGTCGCGAGGCGGTTTTCTTCCTGCAGTTTCGGGATGAGTGACTCCTCGAACGTTTCAAGTGCGCGCTCGGCGAGAGAGAACAGTTGGCTGCCCCATTCCGCTTCGAGTTCAGTGCGAAGCTCGTGGTTCGTCAACACGCGATAGTACGCTTGAATCTCCTTCTCATAGACCGGAAGTGCATCGTCAAAGAAGGCCTGTTCTTCTTCGTAAAACGAATCGCGTGTGTCGACCGAATGTCGGATCGCGACGAGTTGACTTTGTGTCTCAAAGTCGTTCCGTTCTTTGTTGATTTGGCGAATGAGCTCGTTCGCTTCCTCGAGTGTGCTGGCTTGCTGTAATTCGGCAGAATAGTCCGACAATCTGCTGTTTAAAGCGTCCAAGTCGGGCCGTTCATATGACAATTTTGTGAAAGTCGTCATTGTAAGCGCCTCCATCGTGTGAAATTTTTACAAAGTGTAAAAAGGGCTTGCAAAAGCGATTGCACACTCGTATTCTTACGATGTGTAAAACGATTTCGCACTACCTTATTACAACTATACCGTTAATAGGGTAGGGATTGAAGTATTAGCTTTTCGGGTATAAAAGTGAAGACTTCGATTCAATAGAACATGTTGGAGGGATTAAGCTATGGGATTCTTTAAAAAACTTTTTGGTGGTAAAGAAGAACAACTCAACGCGGTTTCACCGCTTACAGGAAAGGTCGTCGACATCACGAACGTACCGGACCAAGTATTCTCACAAAAAATGATGGGTGACGGGATCGCAATCGAGCCGACAGAAGGAAAAGTCGTCTCACCGGTTAGCGGAACAATCGCGACAGTATTCCCAACAAAACACGCGATCGGTATCAACGCGGACAACGGTGCGGAATACTTGATTCACATCGGTTTGGATACGGTAAACCTTAAAGGTGAAGGCTTCGAGACACACGTTACAGAAGGTCAATCTGTCAAAGCAGGCGACCCACTCGTCACGTTCGACCTCGACTTCATCAAAGCGAACGCGCCATCGACGATCACTCCGATCATCATCACGAACCACGACAGCTTCGGCGTGAACAAACTTGTCGCAGAAGGCGACACGGTGACAGCTGGATCTTCGGAAGTCGTCGAGTTGACAAAGAAATAAGAAGACGACCCATGACTCGGGAGCTTAGGCTTCCGAGTATTTTTTTGCGAATGCGGGAATTATAATGAAGAGAGGGAAGGGGGAATTGAGATGGATGGAAAAAATGCACCATACCGGGGATACGGGGATCGGATTCGAATATTACGGGAACGGGCAGGATTGTCGATTGAGACGCTTGCAGAACAGATTGGTGTCGCACCGTACTTTATCCGACGTACCGAACTGAGTGAGGTCTATCCGACCATGCCTTACATAGAGGCGCTCGCAGACGCTTTGCAAATCGACCCGAACTATTTGGCACGCCATATTTGGACGGGCGAGTCGCTCAAAGTCCTCATGCGAGGAAAAGTGCCGGAACTCGAACAGATGAAGCTCGCCTATGAAGAAGCGATGCACGGGAAGTCCGTCGAAGAAATGCAACGGCAACTCGAAGAGCGGATGCGCATCTTTGACTTGATGCACGAAGAAGAGTTACAACGAATCTTTGACCAAGATGAAGAGCCGACGACACATCATGCACTCGAAGCGCTCGTCGATGCGGTGCTTGATCTCGGACGGTCACATGACACGACGCGTCACATCGTCCCGTTCGCACGCTATGTGGAACGGCTTGTCCCAGACCAATTCGCAGACAACTCATTCCAGTACGCGGAGTATGGTGTCGTGGATAAATCGTATAAATTGCAATGACCGTAGAGCATTCTACGGTTTTTTTGTGCACAAAAAAGCGACCAGGAGAATCCCCTGGTCACTTCAATCAGCGCATCGGACGCGCTTCGTAGCGTACTTTTGGACGAGTGCCGGCGAGTAAGAAGCCGAGCACGATATTCAAGATTGTGAGCACCCATCCGACATAACCGAATGTGTAGGCAAGACTCGCCAGCATCGTTTGCCAGTCGAGCAATGCTGCTGCGTCCCCGCGGAATGTGAAGCGGATGACGGTGAAGCCAATGAGTGTCGTTGCAGTAATCATGATGCCGATCCATGCGCCACCGAAGCGGGACGTTTGAGAGCGTCTGCTGACCGGATACCAAAACGCGAGCGTTCCGATGAACGTACTGCCTGCATAGGCAAGCAGGATTTGCCATAACGCATCCGCGTCTAAGAAGACGGTATAACAGATGAACGTCGTGAGCGTCGTCATAAACGTAAAGATTAAGGCTGCGAGTAATCGTGATCGCATAGTTCGTTTTCCTCCTCATTTTGCACATTCTTTAGAGTAAACGAAAACGAATTTGCTGTAAACGTTATTGACGGTTTTGTAATATTTGTCGCCATTGTTTAATAGCGTTCGTTCCATAGAACAAGACGCCGCCACGATAGAATTTCGAGCCAATCCACAGTGTGATACCGATCGTTCCGATGAGTAACCCAATCGAAAGCGCCACTTCCCATACGGCCACATCGACGAGCATGACGCGAAGGAACATGAGCATCGGAGCGAAGAACGGGACGAACGAGAGGATGGTCACGATGGTCGCATCCGGGTTGTTCAATCCAAACATCGCGACTAAGAACGCAGCGACGAGGAGCATGATGACCGGCATGACCATTTGTTGTGACTCTTCGACACGGCTGACAAGTGAACCGAGGACAGCGAAGAGTGAGGCGTACAACAAGTACCCGAGCAAGAAGAAGACGAGTAGATAGATGACAGCCCGTGCGTTGCCGGCGTTCTCGATGACCGTCGTCGCCAGTTCGCTACCACTCGCACTTACATAACCAAACCCGAGGAAGATTCCGATTTGGATGAGGGCGAGTGTCCCGATAGCGGTCACTTTCGCAAGCATATGGGTCACTGGATGAGTCGTTGAGATGATGAGCTCCATGACACGCGATGACTTCTCCGTCGTCACTTCTGTTGAAATCATCGATCCGTACGTGATGATTGAAATGTACAGGAGCATCAACATGACGTAAACGAGCGCCGAAGACGAGAGGAGCTCATCCGAGTTCTCTCCACCGCGTCCGAGATAGGACTCGTCGAGTTGGATCGGTTCGCTGAGAGCAGCGATGACTGCCGGGTCGACATCGGACGATTCAATCAATTCCGCATTGCGCAACTGTTGTAAAGATGTTTGCAAGATGGTCGTGAACTCCTGTTCCGGTCGTTCGGAGATGACGCGGGCATCATAGCCGTCGACAAAAGCGACGACCCCATACTCTCCGTCGTTGATGCCGGTCCGTGCCTCTTCTTCCGTGATTTCGCTAGATGCGACGTCTTCATAGCCGAGTGACTTCATCGTGTCGACGAGTTCTGTGTTCTCAGATACAACGAGAGCACTCGCCTGTTCAGAGTCCTCGAATGAGGACATGATGCGGTCGATGTTCGTGAACCCGAAGATGAACAGGATGGTTAGCGCCGTCGAGATGAGGAATGCTTTTGAACGAATTCTCGATTTGAGTGTGAACGCATAGAGCGGTCCAAAGTTATGAAACATGCTGTCCGACCTCCTTGATGAAGATGTCATTGAGCGATACCGGTTGGCGCATGAACGTCTTCACGTTCGCCTGATGACGGACGAGTGCCGACAGGACGGCGTCACTGTCTTCGAAAGAATGTAAGCGTACTAGATGACCGGATTTGTAAGGCTCGATTGTCTCCACGACTGGGAGCGACTCGAGAATGTGAATCTGGTCCGTTTCAATAAAGAGGGCAGGTTCTTCGTATCTCGACTTGATTGTCGGGACGTCACCGCTTACGACGGCACGGCCACCTTTCAAGATGCCGACGTGTTGGCACAATTCTTCGACATGTTCCATTCGATGACTCGAGAAGACGATGGTCGTCCCGGCGTCACGCAACGCGAGAACTTCACGCTTCAGGATTTCAACGTTAACCGGGTCGAGGCCGCTGAACGGTTCGTCTAAGATGACGAGTTCCGGGTTATGGAGCAGGGCGGCGACGAGCTGAATCTTCTGTTGATTCCCTTTTGATAGCTGCTCGACGCGCATCGTTTCATATTGAGGAATTTCAAGGCGTTCGAGCCATGACTTGACCGCGCGTTTGGCATCGCTCCCGCGCATGCCCTTTAGGCTTGCGAGAAAGACGAGCTGTTCACGCACTTGGGATTTGGGATACAGGCCACGTTCCTCGGGCAAATAGCCGACGATGCGATGGTCGACCGCTTTACCGTTCCACGTGATACTCCCATCGGTCGGCTTCAAGATGTCGAGGATCATCCGGAACGTCGTAGTCTTTCCAGCACCGTTTGCACCGAGCAAACCAAACATTTCCCCTTGTGGGACGCGGAACGTGAGGTCGTCGACAGCTTTGAAGTCACCAAACTCCTTGGTGACGCGTTCGATATGTAATGCCATATTCTATTACCTCCTTAGAATGTCTCTTCTTCTATCGTACGCCACCTTGAGCAAAAAGTTTCACTTTTTCTGGTAAATGATTTATCTTGAAATCAAGATAATAAAAGGAGGATGACAATGAAAACGCAGTCTACGGGAATCCATCACATTTCGTCGATGGTACAAGACCCGCAACGTACGCTAGATTTTTATGGACAGGTACTCGGTCTCCGCTTCGTGAAACAGACCGTTAACTTTGATGACCCTGGTACGTATCATCTCTATTTTGGGGACGAAGTCGGGACACCAGGGACGGTGATCACGTTCTTTCCAATCCCGGGCTTAGGGAAAGGGCAGGTCGGGAGCGGACAGGTTGGCGTGACGACTTATCTCGTACCGGCAGGAAGTTTACCGTTCTGGGAAGAAAGACTACAACAGCACGGCATCGCGACCGTCGCCACTGAACGGTTCAGCGAGGCATCACTTTTATTTGAAGACCAGGACGGACTCGTCGTCGAACTCGTCGCCCGACCGAGCTCTAAACAGACACGCTGGGTCATCCCCGGTATCACAGAACATGAAGCAATTGTCGGATTCGCCGGAGCGACTTTGTTGTCGAAAGCACCGGACGAAACCGTGCGCTTGTTGACGGAACTGTTCGGCTTTGAACGGGTCGCAGAGGATGAAGAGTGGATCCGTTTGAAAGGGTCAGCAGATTACGGGAACGTCATCGATGTGAAGAAAACGATTTTACCAAACGGGGTCCCTGGAACGGGAACGGTTCATCACATCGCGTGGCGCGTTACCGACGGAGACCATTATCCGACCTGGCAAGACGCCATCTTTGACCTTGGGTTAAGACCGACCGAAGTGAAAGAACGAAATTATTTCCGCTCCGTCTATTTCCATGATGCCGGACGTATCCTGCACGAACTCGCGACAGACGTACCTGGATTCACTGTGGACGAATCCGTTGACACGCTCGGTGAGACGTTGCGCTTGCCACCATGGCTCGAAGCGAACCGAGATAAAATCGTCCGCACACTACCAGCAATCACGATACCGAGAGGAGAACGCATATGATTCATCAATTCATTCAAGGTACAAAAGAGACGACACTCGTTTTATTACACGGAACTGGAGGGACCGAGCAGGATTTGATTCCGCTCGCGAAAGAACTATCGACCGAAGCGAACATTTTAACGCTTCGAGGGGATGTCATTGAAAACGGGATGTCCCGTTTCTTCCGTCGCCACGCGGAAGGGGTGCTCGACCTTGAAGATTTAAAGAAACAGACAGAGCGCTTCCTTCAGTTTTTAGATGAAGCGGCGACAACGTATGGTATCGACCGAGACAAGATGATCCCACTCGGTTATTCGAACGGGGCGAATTTGATCGGGTCGGCACTTTACCGTCATCCGGCGTTCACTGCTTCACTCCTATTCCACCCGATGGTACCGGACCGTTCATTGACGCTACCTGACTTGTCAGGAACGAACGTGTTCATCTCGGCTGGCGAACGCGACCCGATTTGCCCGAAAACAGAAACAGAAGAGCTGACGTCGACACTCCGAAACGCGGGAGCGGACGTCGAGCTCTTCTATCACTCGGGGGGACATGAACTTCGCATGGAAGAAGTCGAGGCAGCACGGACATGGATTGCCGCATACCTCGACTGATTCATTCAAGCCATTTTTTTCGGTTTGTTCGGACGAGAATAGACGACGAGGACCCCTCGGTCAATCAAATAGGCGGCGAATAAACGTTTCGCTTCCTCAGCACGCACAGTTCGGTCGATTTGGATATACAATCGGCCGAGCTTTTTTTGTGAGGTGCGCGTGAGCAACCAAATCGAGTCGAGCGTATACTGCCAACTTTGGAGCGTGTCACCACCGATATATAAGTAGCGGTTTTGGGTGCGCTCGAGCAAGTAGTTGAGCCACCAGACGTCACGAGCCAGTTTAGCGCAGACACCGAGCACGAACGTGAGACCGAGGAAAGCCATGCTAGATAAGACAGGATGAATGGCAGAGAACCCGTTGCGGACGGACTCGAAGGCGACAAAGAGCAATCCGACGGAAAAGACGCTGACGAACCACCAGAATCCGAAGTTAGAGAATGAACGTTTTGGGTCATGCACCATATGATGTCGATTCCGGATGATCGATGCCATTCTCTCCACCTCCTTTATTAGAATATTCTGAATATTTGGTAACACCACTATACTATACTGTACCCAATCCCGTCTATTTGAATACGCACACAACATGCTGAATCGTGAGGATTTTTTGACGTTTCGGCTTGTATTCCTCCAATTATGGGAATGATGACAGTGAAGACATGAAAATTTTGTTGAAACGTAATTTCACTTAGCAGAGGAATCGCTTATGATAGGTGAGGGATTTTCCAAGACCTACATGGATTCTGTCTGTAAAGAGAACGTGAAAACATGAAGGTCAGCTTCATTGCAGTCATCATAGAGAACTAGAGGGAATGTTATGAGAAATTATTGGTATGACAATATTAAAGGAGTGCTCGTCCTACTCGTCGTCTTCGGACATTTGTTGACCGATGTCCGCGGTGCTTATGACGATATTTTACCAAAGTGGGTGTATCTGTTCCTGTATACCTTCCACATGCCGTTGTTCATCATGTTGAGCGGTTACTTTTATCGGGAGAACCGCTATTTGCGCGTAATCCAGTTATTCGTGGTCTATGTCATTTGGCAGGTCATCCTTGGGTCATGGTTCGCATTTACAGAAGGGATTCCGATTTTCTCACTTGAAAATCCGGGTCTGAATTTGTTGAAGCCGTACTGGGCGCTTTGGTATCTGATGGCCATCATTTTCTGGTACATCATCACCCCGTATGTGACACAACTGAAAGGCTACGTGTTATATGCACTATTATTCGCGCTCCTGTTTGGATTCCAAGCCGAGGCGACGGGGTATTTCGCGTTACGAAAAGTCATCATGTTCTATCCGTTCTTCTTGATCGGGAACTGGATGTCCGAGCGCAATACGCTCAACTTCTTTGAGTTACCAAAACGGGCCGAGCACCGGAATCGATATCGCATCGGTGGGGCGATTGTCTTCATCACGCTCACACTGGGACTCTTGGTCTCGATGCGGGTCCAGCAAGACGATACGTTCTATCATATCGGGAACTTGTTCAAATTCCGTTTCGCCTATGACACGGCCGTCCCAGAGGCGATGTGGAGTGGACCGTTCGCCTTTTTGATTGTTTATACGGTGTCGCTCCTCATGTCAATTAGTTTCGCGCTCATCATCCCAGGACGACAGCTCCCGATTTTTTCGCGTGCCGGGCAGTATAGTCTGTACGTCTATCTCGTCCACGTCTTCTTTGTTGTCGCCTGGAAGGCGTTTATACCGGCTGGGTTCATGCCGACATCTTGGATGCAACTGCTCGTCTTGTTCGGTGTCGCCTTTGTGATGGTCCTCGTGATTATCAGTCCACCGATGGTCCGTCTCTTGCGTCCGCTCGTCGAGATTGACGTGAAGCGAGTCCAAAATACGAAGGGTGTAAAAGGGTAAAGTCTTTTCTAAACGCTTCATTTCCGCTACACTTTATTAAGAAGAAACGAAACTAGAGTTAAGGAAGTGACCCTATGCCATACGAAAATGGAATGCACAGCACAGAAGGCGACGTGAACGTATCACGTCACGTCGTTGAAATGATCGCCGCGGTCGCGGTCAAAGAAACGAAACACGTCTCGTTCACGCAAGAAGATACGAAATTGTCAGAGCGTGCGCTCATGAAACATGTGAAAGTCGATGAGTCGGACGAAGGCATCACCATCAACCTATCGCTTTATATCGCGTACGGACAGTCGATCATCAAAACGGTGACGGCCGTCCAAGAGCGCATCACGCAAGATATGGACACGATGCTTGCGATGACACCACGTTCTGTGAACGTCAAAGTGGTCGGCATTCAGCTGTAATAAGGAAGGGGAGAGCGCATGCTCTTCTCTTTTTTGATTTTTGCGAAAACGGTTGCATCAAGAGAACGTTTTCATTTATAATAGAAATCGAACAAGTGCAACCGTTTGCATCATTGACCAAACGTGCGACGGGTACTTGTCAAGTTCCCTAAATGTAGTCTGACGACACAAGCATTTGAAGGAAAGGCGGAAAGCATGTATGTCAACGATTGAAGCAGTGATTTTCGATTTGGACGGTGTCATCACTGACACCGCAGAGTACCATTACCTCGCATGGAAGCAGCTCGGTGAAGAGCTCGGAATTCCATTTGACCGCGAATTCAACGAAACGCTCAAAGGCGTGAGTCGGACTGAATCGCTTGAGCGGATCCTTACGCTCGGCGGTAAACAAAACGATTTCACACCGGAAGAGAAAGCAGAACTCGCACAAAAGAAAAACGAGCACTACGTTGAACTCATTCAACATATCTCATCCGACGATCTTCTTCCAGGTATCGTTTCATTCCTCGATGAAATCAAAGAGGCGGGACTTAAAATCGGAATGGCTTCTGCTTCAAAGAACGCATTTGCGGTCGTTGACGCACTTGGTGTCCGACATTACTTCGACCATATTGTCGATGCAGCAACTGTCGCCCAATCAAAACCACACCCCGAAGTGTTTTTGAAGGCCGCTTCTGCCCTTGGCGTGAAACCCGAACTCGCCATCGGCGTTGAAGACGCGGCTGCCGGCGTAACTGCAATCAAAGCGGCAAATATGTTTGCTGTCGCCGTCGGAGAAGAATCGATGCTTGGTCATGCAGACCTCATCGTCGCTTCTACTGACGAACTGTCACTTGAACGCATCCTCGAACGCGTTCACGTGTAAATGACTACAATCATCTTCCGTGAGACGGCGACTGCCCCGAACAGTCGTCGTCTTTTTTGAGCCTAAAGTCCTAAATAGACAGAATTGCCCAAAAAGAGATGACAAACACATTACAAATCCGTTACACTTTTATAGAAGATATAGAGGGATTATTAGGAATTACTGATTTAAATTAGGGAATTCCAAATTATAATTGGATGTAGAAGGGGATTTGTGTATGGAATCTACGAATGTCAATGACCACATTTATCGAGAATTGATGGAAATTGAGGAGTCGTATCGCCAATTGCAACGACGTGCCGAGTATTTGATTGCGGAATTGAGTCGAGATAGAGAAGATAAGGACTCCATGACTGATGCGTCAAAACGCCTACGTCCGCGCCGTGTGAACCAGCGTTATCCGCTCGAGGTGTACGTTCATCAAGTGACGGATCTACTGAAAGAGCGTCAGACGATGAGCGTGCGTGATATTCAAATGGAACTTGAACTTCGTTACCGTCATCACATCAGCAACATTTACCAATTGATGGTGAAAATTGAAGGGGTCAACCCGGAAATCAAAAAAATTGGTCGCGGCTTGTATACATACGAACCGACAGAAGAAGTGGCAGCGACACTTTCATGATCCAGAGCTGATGGGGAACGCCTCATCGGCTTTTATTGTAAACGGACTGATATCCACTCCTCGATTCAAAATGTGATATAATTCGCCAGAGTCTATTTTTTTGAGAGAGGAACTGTCGGCCCATGCTATGGATTGCCATGTTGGTCAGTTTTGTGATGGCCATCTTGATTACACCGCTCGTTCGTCGATTCGCATTTTTCATCGGTGCAGTCGATCATCCGAACGCACGAAAAGTACATTTACGGACGATGCCACGAATCGGGGGTCTCGCGATTTTTATCGCATTTTTCATCGGCTACGCCTTGCTGCTTCCGACGAGTCGATATAACGACGCTATCTTGATTGGCGCTGTCGTCATTCTCCTTACCGGACTGATCGATGACCGGTTCCAGTTATCAGCCCGTGTCAAGTTGATGGGACAGATGATTGCGACGGTCGTTGTCTTGAACTCGGGGATGCGAATTGAACTCATCAATCTTCCGTTCGACCAGCAACTCTACCTCGGGTCATGGAGCATCCCGATCACCGTCCTTTGGCTGATTGGGATCACGAATGCCATCAACTTGATTGATGGTCTCGATGGTCTCGCCGCCGGTGTGTCGAGCATCGCCCTCGGGACGATTGCCGTGTTAGCCATCATTCAGGGGAACGTCTATTTGACGATGATGGCGCTCTTGCTTCTTGCGAGTACGCTCGGGTTTCTCGTTCATAATTTTTATCCGGCGAAAATCTTTATGGGCGATACGGGAGCACTGTTCCTCGGGTACATGCTCGCCGTCTTCTCGCTCATCGGGTTTAAGAACGTGACATTGTTCTCGCTCGTCGTCCCGGTCCTCTTGCTCGGGTTGCCGATCTCGGATACAATTTTCGCCATCGTGCGCCGGCTCGTCCAAGGGCGACCGCCGATGTCGCCGGATAAATCGCATATGCATCATCAGTTGATCGATATGGGCTTCACGACACGGCAAGCCGTCTTGCTCATGTACGGGATGACCTTGTTCTTTGGCATCTCATCCATCTTGTTCGCCAAGACGACGATGCTCGGTGCGGTCATCACGTTCATCGTCGTGTTGATTGTCATTGAATTGATCGTGGAATCAACCGAACTGATTCATCCAAATTATAAACCGATTATTCGCACGTCCCGACGACTGCTCGGTCGACCGCGAACCTAAAAAATAGCCAGTATCGCCGCGCGATACTGGCTATTATTGTTTTAGTAAGTGATTGTCTCAGTCATCGTATCGTCTGTTTCGTCAGTTGATGGTTCATCCGCTGTAACGGGCATGCCGAGCTCCGTCTGGAGAAGGGCCTGGGCGTCACGAAGGTCAGCCGGGTCGATTTCATAATAGTAGACCCCGTTCAGCGTCAGGTCCGTCCCTTCAAGTGTTTCGCGGTTGAACGACTTCAGCGATTTTGCGTAAGGCTGAAGTTGTGAGGCCTCTGACAACGTCATGTTCGTCCGGATGTTCTCGCCGACAGCATTCATGATCCGGTTCAGCTTCGTAAACGAGTTGATGGTCGTCGCCTCATTGATGATGGCCTCGATAACTTGCTGTTGTCGACCGGCTCGACCGATGTCGCCGGCAGGGTCTTGCTTCCGCATCCGGGCATAGGCAAGTGCTTCTTTTCCGTTCAAGACTTGAACGCCAGGCTCTAGCTCGACATTTCCGGTCGCTTTTCCAGAGATGGGGATGAGGACATCGATCTCGACACCACCGACCGCATCGACCAAATCTTCGATTCCATCAAAGTTGATGGTCGCATAGTAATCGATTGGGATGTCGAGCAGGTTCTCGACGGTCGCGATGGTCGTGTCAATGCCTCCGTAAGCGTAAGCATGGTTGATCTTGTCTTTGAACGGATCCTCATCGTCGATGATGATGTCGACATATGAGTCGCGTGGGATGCTGACGAGCGTCACTTGCCGCGATTCCTTGTTGAACGTGGCGACCATGAGCGAATCAGTCCGTCCTTCCTCGAGCGAGGCGCCGCCATCGACTCCTGCTAACAGGACAGAAAAGTGATCTTTCGTCAAGTCGATGGTCTCGTCGCGACGTTCTGACTTGTCGCCACGTTCCAACGCCTTGTTCGCGTTTTCGGCGGTTTCATTCGCTTTGAAGACAAAATAGCCGAAAGCGGAACCACCGATGAGCAATACGACACCCAACACGATGAGGACAATTTTCCAAGGTGATCTTTTCTTGCGTGGGGGTGTTTTCATGTTGTTTCCTCATTTCAGTCGTTTCTTTTAGTATAGGCGTTTCAGCGTTTGAAATCACGTTCGATGATGCGGATCCCATGAGTTTGAAGCTGACCTTGACCGTTCGTCATGTCTGTCAGCCAAGCGAGCGCCTCCTCTGTCTCTTCCACGGGTACCGAGACATGAAACGTGACGAGGTCCGCGTAGATGATGTCATCGAGCAGATAGCTAGACTGTCTCAACTCGTTTTCGACTTTCCCAATCCATGTATAGTCGACGGTGAGTGTCAATTGTTGCATCGGTAGGCGTTCGACGATGCCGATCGCATCAAGTCCTTCGCTTACAGTTCCACCGTAGGCACGAATAAGTCCGCCGCCACCGAGCTTGATTCCACCGAAATAACGTGTCACGACGACGACCGTATCTTTCAAGTGGCGTTTGCGTAACACCTCGAGCATCGGCATGCCGGCCGTACCGCTCGGCTCACCGTCGTCGTTCGCTTTTTGGTGCTCGTTCCGTTCCCCGATGATATAGGCGGAACAGTTATGGTTTGCATTCCAATGCTCTTTCTTGGTGGCTTGGATAAACGCCTGCGCCTCTTCCTCTGTTTCGACACGTTTGAAATGAGCAATAAATTTTGATTTTTGGATAACGACTTCGTATGTTCCACTTTGTTTTATAGTATAATTTGACTCAATAGACATTTCTGAAAATTCTCCTTTCTATTTTTAAATATTTTTTTTAGAATTCAAGTAGGCACATACGCTATTTATAGCGAATGGAATTATAGAAAATCTCTCATGTCCGCTGTAAACCTGTTTAGAGTGGGACGATATATAAGAATAGATGAGGATTAACTACCGAACTATTAGGGGATGGCATCGTGAATCATATTACCGATCGGACAGCTTTAGAACATATCATAACAAATATGATTGAAACGGTGACGGAAAGTAAAGAGGAGATTGTCCGTATAACCGAAAGTTCTGCAACTGAATATTCAGCAATTCAAAACGAGTTAAAAGAATTGACGGATAAAATCGAGTTCTACATCGAGGAGTCCGATCGACTCGACCGACTCGTGAAAGCTGCAAAGGCCAAGCTCGTTCAAGTCAGTAAAAAGTTTCATATACATAGTGAACAAGAAATTCGCGAAGCCTACGAACGGGCGAATCAAATGCAACTCGAACGTTTTCTTGTCCAAAAAGAAGAGATGGCGGCACAGCAACGCCGGAACGACTTAGAGCGTCGTCTGCTCATCTTAGAGGACACGATCGAACGTGCCGAAAAGTTGATTGGTCGCGTGAGTGTCGTCTTGAACTTCTTACGGGATGACTTACAGCAAGAGTATTCGGACATGATGAAAAAACAAGAGATGGCCATCGGCGTATTCGAAGCGGCTGAGCGCGAACGGCGCCATCTCGCCCGCGAGATGCACGATGGTCCAGCGCAATCGCTTGCTCATATTCTGATACGGGCCGACCTGATTGAAAAGACATTTGATAAACGAGGAAAAGATGAGGCATTTGCCGAATTACATGAATTGAAAAAGCTAATTCGTGGGGCGCTCGTCGACGTCCGTCGTTTGATTTATGATTTACGTCCGATGTCGCTTGATGATTTAGGCTTTTTGCCGACGCTCGAGCGCTATCTCCATCAAACGGAGGAGTATACGGCAATCAAGACACGTCTCAACTATCGAGGGTCGCGTGCGCGATTACCGGAGAAGCTGGAGATTAACGTGTTCCGTCTCGTTCAAGAATCGGTACAAAATGCGATCAAACATGCAAAAACAGCCGAAATCATCGTCAATGTCGAGCAAGCGAGCGACGTGATTCACATCCACGTCCGCGACTATGGCATCGGGTTTGAACCGAGCGCAATTGGCGAAGAGTCGTTTGGGATTGTCGGAATGCGCGAACGAATTGAATTGGTGAACGGAAGCATCACCATCGACTCGGAAGTCGGCAAAGGGACAGTCGTCCGGATGTCGATTCCGATTCCGTGAGAGAACAAGGGGGAAGACATACATGGAAATGACACAGACACGCATTGCGATCGTGGATGATCACGAACTGTTCCGCGAGGGATTGAAGCGGATTTTTGATTTGGAGGATGAATTTAAAGTTGTCGCCGAAGGGCGTACGGGACGCGAAGCAATCCGCATCGCTGGCGAGCAAAAACCGGAAATTCTAATTATGGATATCAACATGCCGGACATGAACGGAATCGAGGCGACGAAGCAACTGTCACTTCTTTCACCAGAGACACGTGTCCTCATTCTGTCAATCCATGATGATGAGTCGTATATCACACATGCGCTTGAAGCGGGGGCATCAGGGTTCTTATTAAAAGAAGTCGCATCGACAGAATTGATCTCGGCAGTCCGTGCTGTCGCAAAGGATGGGGCGTATCTTCATCCGAAAGTGACAACGAACGTACTGAAGGATTACCGCCGTCTCTTACAATTCAAAGGGGAACAGGCGGGACGTGGCGTCGAGAGCCGTACAGATGACCCGGTCTATCAATTATTGTCGCGCCGTGAGGTCGAGGTGTTGCACCTTCTCGCCGACGGTCGCTCGAACCGAGACATCAGTGACATGCTGTTTATCAGTGAGAAGACGGTCAAAAACCACGTCTCCTCCGTACTTCGTAAAATGGACGTGAACGACCGGACGCAAGCCGTCGTGGATGCGATTCGCCGGGGTTGGGTCGAGATTTGAGCGTCACCGATGCTTTACCTCGTTTTTGTGTTACAATATGGAATGGAATCCTAACATAATTGGAAAAATGAAACGACGTAAAGTGAGGATATAGTATGGGAAACATTGCGATTTTAACCGACAGTACCGCCTATCTGTCGGATGATTTTTTGGCGCGACATGACGTCCATGTCGCACCACTCAGTGTCATCTTCGATGGCGCGTCGTACCGCGAATCGATTGATATGTCGACCGAGGCGTTTTATGAGCGTATCGAGGCGGGTAACCTGCCGACGACGTCGCAACCGGTCATCGGTGAGACGGTGGAATTGATTGAGAGCTTGCCGGACGATGTGACGGACGTGATTGCGATCACGCTCTCCAGTGGAATCAGCGGAACGTACCAATCGATGGTCGCGCTAAATGACATGGTCGATGTGACGGTTCATGCGTTTGACTCAGAGATTTCGTGTATGCCGCAAGCGTTCATGGTCGAAGAGGCCCTTCATCTCCGTGACAACGGGGCGACACCAGAAGAAATCATCGCCCGACTTGAAACGGTCCGTGATTCGATTCGCGCGTACTTCGTCGTCGATGACCTCGACCACTTACAACGCGGTGGACGGTTGAGCGCGGCGCAAGCGCTCGTCGGATCGTTCTTGCAAATCAAGCCGGTCCTTCATTTCCAGGATAAATTGATCGTCCCGTTCGAGAAGATTCGGACATACAAGAAGGCCGTACGCCGAATCGAAGAGATGATGGACGAATCGATTGTCGGAGATGGAGAAGGGTACTGCATTGGTATCATTCACGCCAACTGCCCGGAGCGTCAGGCGGAAGAGATCGCTTCGATGAAGCTGAAGTTCCCGAAAGCACATATCTCGGGAAGCCATTTCGGTCCCGTCATCGGAACGCATCTCGGACCTGGTGCAATCGGCATCACATGGTATCGTCGCGAATGGTAAGAGAGACGACCGTCTAAGGTCGTCTTTTTCAATGGAGGAGGGAATGAAATGGCGAAATATCGCCAAATCTTTGAGCGTCTGGCAGAAGAGATGCGAAATGGCACGAGACCCGCTGACTCAAAGCTTCCGTCTGAAACCGAGTTGATGCATCAGTTCGAGGCCAGCCGGGGGACGGTCCGGAAAGCGCTCGATCTTTTACAGGAGAATGGGTATGTCCGGAAGCATCATGGAAAAGGCGTGTTCGTGTTGAAACGTGACCAGATTGAGTTTCAATTCAACGGCATCGTCAGTTTTTCAGAGGTCTACGCGAGCATGCTCGGTCGTTCCATTCAGACCCACGTCGCTTCGTTCGAAGAGATAGAAGCCCCGACATGGCTCGCCGAACGGATGAACTTAGTGCCAGGGACGCATGTGTTTCGCATCGAACGGGTTCGAAACTTTGACGGGGAGAATGTTATTTTAGATATCAACTATTTCGTCAAAGATCTCGTCCCCGGTCTGACAGAAGAGATTGCGGCTCGATCGATTTATGGATATATCGAAGATGAGCTTGGGCTACAAATCAGCTATGCCAAACGGAAGATTGCAGCTGAAGACGTGACGGAACTTGACCGGAAACGGCTCGACTTGCATGACTATGAATACGTCATCGTCATCACGAACGATACGTTCTTATATGAAGGACAACAATTTGAATATACGGAGTCGCGTCACCGATTGGACAAGTTCCAGTTTAGCGACGTCGCCCGTAGGTAAACCTCTTTCGTACAGGAAGGGGTTTTTTGTTTGTCCTAAGTCAAAATAGGGGAATTTTAACAGTAAATCACGACGCAAAACTTTCATGTTTAACTTATCTATATAAGTTATTGACTTAACTTATATAGATAAGTTATACTTTGTTTGTACTCATAAGTAACCGTTTTCATTTACAGTTTTCAAACAAAGGAGGACATTCAACATGAAGGCAGATTATCGTCAAATTGCCGCTGAGATCTTAGAAGCGATCGGGGGCAAAGACAACGTGGACAAGGCCGCGCACTGTGTGACGCGTCTACGTCTCTCCCTCAAGGATCAATCAAAAGTCGATGAGGCGCGCGTGAAAGAAATCGACCTCGTCAAAGGGGCGTTCGAGAACTCCGGCGTGTATCAAATCGTCATCGGAGCCGGCGATGTCGATCGCGTCTATGCCGAGTTCATCAAGCTCGCTGGACTTGAGGCGGCGACGGTCGCCGAGGTCAAATCCGCGGGCGGCAAAAAAATGAATCCGCTTCAAAAACTCGTCAAAGTCTTCTCTGACGTCTTTATGCCAATCATTCCAGCCATCATCGTAGCCGGTCTCCTTATGGGGATCAACAACTTACTTGCATCGGAAGGTCTCTTCATCGAAGGACAGACACTCATCGAGGCGTATCCGAACCTACAAGGACTTTGGGATCTCATCAACATGATGGCGAATACGTCATTCGTGTTCTTACCTGCACTCGTCGGTTGGTCGGCGACGAAACGATTCGGTGGGAGCGAAGTACTCGGGATCGTCATGGGTCTCTTGCTCGTTCACCCGGACCTCTTGAATGCATGGGGCTACGGAACGGCAGCACTTGAAGGAGATGTCCCGACGTTTGATATCCTCGGACTCTTCGAAATCGAGAAAGTCGGCTACCAAGGTCAAATCTTGCCGGTACTCGCCGCTGCCTATATCTTGAGCCAAATCGAGATGTTCTTGAAAAAACGTGTACCGAACGCCATCCAACTCTTGGTCGTTCCAATCACAACAATCGTTGTCACAGGATTCCTCGCACTCGCAATCGTTGGACCGGTCACTCGTGGAATCGGGAACGTGATCGCGACAGGACTCGTCAACACGTTCGAAGCCGTACCGGTCGTCGGGGCACTCCTCTTCGGATTGTTCTACGCACCGCTCGTCGTCACCGGGATGCACCACTTGTTCATCGCCATCGACCTTCAGTTGATCGCAGATACAGGCGGTACGTTCATCTGGCCGATGATTGCACTCTCAAACATTGCTCAAGGTTCGGCCGCACTCGCGATGTTCTTCGTCTACAAGCACAACGCGAAACAAAAGAGCATGGCATCGACTTCAGCCATCTCGGCTTATTTCGGAATCACAGAGCCGGCCATGTTCGGGGTCAACTTACCAAATAAATTCCCGTTCTACTCAGCTATGATCGGGTCGGCAATCGCTGCTATCTTTATCACATTGAACGATGTGCAAGCAATCGCCATCGGTGTCGGAGGACTCCCTGGATTCCTCTCAATCTTCACAGATAAGATCCTTCTCTTCATCGTGGGCATGGTCATCGCGATCATCGTTCCGTTCGCGCTCACTTTCATCTTGTCGAAGCGTTATATGAAGAAAGGTGAACTTGAAGAAAACAAAGTCGCATAAGTAATGACTCGGGAGGGAGGGACGGCAGTTCTTCCCTCTTTACTATTGAAATGAAAACTCTTACAAAAAGGAGATGTCGTTGATGACACAGAAAAATTGGCGCAAATCAGTCGTCTATCAAATTTACCCGAAAAGTTTTTACAGTCCGGAAGGGAACGCGACCGGATCGATTAAAGGGGTGACGGCGAAGCTGGATTACTTGGCAGAACTCGGCATCGAATACATTTGGATGACGCCTGTCTATCAGTCACCTCAACACGATAATGGCTATGACGTGAGTGATTATTATGCCATCGACCCGTCTTACGGAACGATGGAGGACCTCGACGAATTGATCCGTGAAGCAGAGGCGCGGGGCATCGGCCTCATGATGGACATCGTCGTCAACCACTCTTCGACCGAGCACGAATGGTTCCAAAAATCATTGGCGGGAGACGAGCGGTACCGTGACTATTACATCTGGCGCGACGAACCGACGAACTGGGAATCGAAGTTCGGTGGGAATGCGTGGGAATATGATGAGAAGAGCGGACAATATTATCTCCACTTGTTCGACGTGACACAAGCTGACCTGAACTGGGAGAATGAACAGATGCGCGAGGACGTCTACGAGATGATGCGGTTTTGGCGTAAAAAAGGAATCAAAGGATTCCGTCTCGACGTCATCAACCTCATTTCAAAAGAACAGAACTTCCCAGAAGACGCATCGGACGGTCGCAAGTTCTATACGGACGGTCCACGCATCCACGAATATTTAAAAGAAATGAACCGAGAAGTATTTGATGGGCATGACGTCATCACGGTCGGGGAGATGTCTTCGACGACGCTCGATCACTGCGTACGCTATTCAAACCCGGACGAGAACGAGCTCAGCATGACGTTCAGCTTCCACCACTTGAAAGTCGACTATCCGAACGGCGAGAAATTCGTCGCGGCGCCGTTCGATTTCATTCAATTAAAAGACATCATGTCGACGTGGCAACGTGGGATGCACGGGAAAGGATGGAACGCCATCTTCTGGTGCAACCATGACCAACCACGTGTCGTCAGCCGTTTTGGGAACGACACGAATCACCGCGTAGAGAGCGCGAAGATGCTTGCGACAGTGCTCCACGGCCTTCAAGGGACGCCGTACATCTATCAAGGGGAAGAAATCGGGATGACGAACCCCGGCTTCGACTCGCTCGATGAATATCGGGATATCGAAACGCTCAACATCTACAAGTTGAAGCGGGAAGAGGGTGTGTCGCATGATGACATGATGGCCGCCATCAAACAGAAGTCACGCGACAACTCGCGAACGCCGATGCAGTGGGATGCAACGACACATGCCGGCTTCACGAGCGGCACACCATGGATCAACGTGGCGCCGAACTATGAGGACGTGAACGTTGAAACGGCGCTTCGTGATCCGAACTCGGTGTTCTACCACTACAAACACTTGATTGCATTACGAAAAGAACTTGACGTTTTGACGGACGGAGACTACACGCTTCTTACTCCTGATTCGCTAGACGTTTGGGCATATACACGGAAGACGGACCGAGAGGAGCTACTCGTCGTCGCCAACTTCTATGGAATTGAAACGACGTACACGATTCCAGAAGGATTCGAGCGGGTGAACGTCGTCAGTCACAACTACGACGTGCCTGAGCTCGACGGAATATCGTTGTCTCTTCGTCCATATGAGGCGATCATGTTCTATAAACAGATTTAACAGATGGGACCCGACTTTTTCGTCGGGTCCTATTTGTGTAGTAGACCTATGTTGTTTTTGATAAGTTGAATCGTATTTACATAGGTATTTTGGTAGCGTGATGACAAAAAGGAGTCAGGTTATGGGAGAACTTATTGTCGCACCGAAAGGAAAACGAGCCATCCGCTTAGGCGTCTGCCAACGCTGTCTCAGCACGCACGTCCGGACGTTCACTTGTCATCATGGACGCTGTGCCTATTGCCGAAATTGTTTGTACCTCGGGCGTGTCTGCCGATGTGATTTTCTACAGGAACGGGACATCACAACTCCAACCGAGACGACCGAATTGACGATGCCATTCGAGCTCGTCCCAGACCAAAAGCGGGTCGCGAACCAACTGCTCACGTGGTGGGACGAACGGAGGACGGGACTTGTGCATGCGGTGTGTGGCGCTGGGAAGACCGAGATGACGTTTCCCGTGATTGAGCGTGTCGTCAATGAAGGGAAGCGAGTGTTGGTTGTCTCTCCGAGGAAAGATGTCGCCATCGAATGGGTCGAACGATTAGAACAGGCGTTCACAGTCCCTGTCACTAAACGATATGGAGGGGGAGAAAAAGACTCCATTGGGATGATCACGGTGGCGACCGCACCGTTACTCATGAATTTACGTGACGTGTTCGATTATGTGCTCGTCGATGAGTCCGATGCCTTCCCGTTTGCCTTTGATGTGGCACTTTGGAATACAATCCGTCGGGCCGGGAGAAATGTCTTCTTATTTATCACGGCGACCCCGACCGTTTGGCAACAATTGCTTCCGAAGGTTCATCTGTCGCGGCGCTATCACGGATTCGATTTGCCGGTCCCGACACTTGTCAAACAGTCCGACGAACGACTCCTAGACTTCTGTCGACGTCACGCCTTGAAACCCCGTCTCTTGTTTGTGCCGACGAAGCCTGATTTGGAGCGATATGAAAGTCGGTTACAAGAGGCAGGTATCACGTGTCAAACCGTTTCTGCTGACACGGAAGAACGGTTGGATACACTCCATTGGCTTCAAGAAACGAAAGGGATCGTCCTTGCGACCTCAATCTGGGAGCGAGGGATGACGGTTCGCGACGTGCAGGTCGCCGTGGTTGAAAGTGAACATCGTCTCTTCTCGACGCGGGGTCTCATTCAGATGGCGGGTCGGGCGGGGCGAAAACCGGACACACCGACAGGAGAGGTCTGTTTCTTTTACAAGGAGCGGACATTCCGACAAGATGTTGCCATCCAGAAGATCAGGGAGGCGAATCGGCGATGAAATGTCTTCTTTGTCATGAGTCGATGACCGTCCCGTGGACACCTGACACGTTATGGCGACGGGACTGGGTGTGTCCCTCTTGCGAGTCGAAACTGACGCCGCTCGGGACAGGTTGCCCACGCTGCGGTCAACCAAATGAGACCGGTGAGACGTGTCCGGACTGCATCCGCTGGCTCGCGCTCGGTCTCGACTTGACCGTCCGCTGCCTGTACGCGTACGATGATGCAGGAATTGACTGGCTACATCGATATAAATTCAGCGGGGATGTCGTCATTGCCTTATCGGTTGCCCCAGCGCTTCGGGCATTGCGTTCATCTGGCGTGACCTATGTTCCGATTCCGTTGAGTAAGGAGCGACTTCAGACACGTCGTTTCAATCAGGCCGAGGTGCTCGCGCGATATATCGGTCCGACGCGGCAGATTCTCGAAAAAACGGAGGTTTCAAGTCAACGTGAACTCGGGAAAGAAGGAAGACGACACCGAACGAACCCTTTCACTGTACCAACTTCAGTGAAATATGGGAAAATCATTCTTGTAGACGACGTCTATACGACGGGAACGACCCTTCATCAGGCGGCATTTTCGTTGCGACAGGCAGGTGCATCAGAAGTTTCTGCGATTTGCTTGTTTCGGGCGCTAAACAAATCAAAATCGCGTCCGATATAAAGGGCAGAGGTGAAACCAATGGATGCAGCAACTTGCCAAATGTGTGGGCGCTTGTTTATGAAACAGGGACGTTCACCGTACTGTCCATCATGTAATGAAGTCGATTATAAAAACTTCTTGAAAGTCCGCGATTTCATTCGTGAACCAGCCAACAAACAGACGACCATCGGAGCCCTCGTCGAAGCGACAGGTGTCTCTGAACTTGATATCACGCGATATATCCACGAAGGACGCTTGATCATCAAAGACAATCCGGCGCTTGCCATCAGCTGCGTCCGTTGTGGTCGGCCTACGAATGAAGGAAAAATCTGTTCGAACTGCCAGAGAGAAATGCAGAAGGAACTGTCCAGTCTACAGGAGATGCAGGAGGGCTTGGCGAAAAAGTCGAGTATCCGCGCTTATCGTTTGGATTAACATCATGAAGAGGGGGAAGACGCATGCGCATCGATTCAGCCAAGTGGGTACACTTACCAAACACTTATGAAAAGAAAACGCAAGTCGAGCCGAAGCCCGCGCAATCAAGCCAAACGGACCAATTGTCAATTTCGGCGGAAGCTCGCGCCCGGTTTGAAGAACCGGTGAAACATCCGGACCGTCTCGCTAAAATCGACGCTTTAAAAGCGGAGATTGATGCAGGCACATATTCACGGGACGCGCGCGAAATCGCTAAACGCTTTCTACAAGGATGAATGGAAGCGAGGTCCGTTTGAGGCCTTCGCACTGAATAACACGGCACGGAAGCTGACTAAATAAGGGGTACCCCTTTCTTTAGTCGGCTCTTTTTTTGAAAAAGGAGAGACTCATGCTCACATTACATAAACGGTTACTCGAATTGGCTTACGCAAAAGAACAGCAACTCATTCAAAATGACATGGTGGCATTTAGCACGCTCGTCAAAGAAGAAGCAAAACTCGTCCGACAAATTTCACAAAAAGAAGCGGAACGACTTCAAGGGACGTATGAATTGGACGATGAAGAGATAGAGGAATTGAGACCGGTCTTGTTCGAGTTAAAGCGACAGAACGAATTGAACGCGACGTTGCTCGAACAATCCCTTCGTTATATTACTTGGCACCTGGATATGCTCATGCCGGAAGCAGATGATTTTACATACGGACAACAAGCGTTCGAAACACGCTCGTTCAGCCGTGACGTTTAAGGAGGAAGTGGAATGGGTTCAACATTTATGGGATTAGAGACGGCACGCCGCAGTCTCTCGACACACCAATGGGCGCTTCAAGCGACCGGGAATAACGTGGCGAACGCCTCAAACCCTGGCTATTCGCGCCAACGACTCACACTCGGGATGACCGAACAGCTCTCGGTCAACTTCGGCGGGACGAAAGCCGGACAATTCGGGACAGGTGTACGCGGGGAGACGCTCGCCCGAATTCGCGATCTTATGATCGATCAACAGTATCGTGACGAGTCGGTGAAGAACGCCTTCTATGCGACGAAAGAAGCCGCGTTCGGTCGGATGGAAGACATCATCAATGAACCGTCTGAGAACGGACTCGCTAAATCGCTCGACTTGTTCTGGGCATCACTTCAAGACTTGTCGGTCAACCCGGACGATACGGGTGCGCGAAGCGTAGTTCGGCAACGAGCATTGACGTTGGCACAGACATTTAACTATATGTCTTCATCATTGACTAAAGTACAGGATGACTTAAAGACCGAAGCAGGGGTCGTCACGAAAAAAATCAATGATTTGTTGACGAAAATCAGTGACGTCAACCGTCAAATCGGTGATGCAGAGCCTCTTGGTGTTCTGCCAAATGAATTGTATGATGAGCGCGATCGCTACATGGATGAGTTGTCGCAATACATTGAGTTCGAACGTGTGCCGGTGGATTACACGAACGGCGAAACACGTGGGAACTCGCAACGTGTCGCAGAAGGACGAATCGATATTCGTGTAGTCGTCGGTGGTACAGAAGTAAAACTCGTAGACGGTCTTACGGGCGGAGTCGGGAAATTTGATGGGATGACTATGACCGATGCTGCAGGTACGAATACATCGATGGCGCATGCCGACATGCCTAACGGAAAATGGAAGGCTCTTGTTGAGATGTACGGAAGTGCAACTGGTCCAGAAGCAATCGACGGGGCATTCACCAACATGCTCAAAGACTTAGATGAGATGGCGAACGTCTTCGCATCAGCATTTAATGTAGCGCATGGAACAAACATGGACGCGGACGGGAATGCCGGTCGAACTGACTTTTTCGTTGGTACTACTAGCGCCGCTACCATTACTGTGAACCCTGATTTCATGAAGAACTTAGATTTAATTGCAGCATCTAAGGACGGGAACATCGGGGATGGAAGTGGTGCTCTCGAACTTGCGCAATTGAAAGAAAGTGCGCTTAACTTTGCGGGTTCGGTTACGACCTCAACCTCGATCGGCAAGTACTATCAAAATGTTATCGGAAACATGGCAGTCGAGGCTAGCCAAAACGCGAACTTGGCAAAGAGTACATTTGCTCTCTTAAGTAGTTCGGACCAACGTCGGTTATCGGTCAGCGCAGTCTCGCTCGATGAAGAAATGACGATGATGATTCAATATCAACACGCTTATAATGCAGCGGCTCGAAATATCACAGCTGTCGATGAAATGTTAGACAAAATCATTAACGGCATGGGTGTCGTAGGGAGGTAATGACTGATGCGTGTCACACAGACAATGCTCACACAGACGAACTTGAAGCATTTATCAAGTAGTTACAACACACTCGCTCGTGTCCAGGAACAACTCATCAGCGGGAAACGGATTCAAAAAGCATCGGAGGATCCAGTCGTTGCGATGCAGGGAATCCGTTACCGGACTGAGGTGCGAGAAGTCGACCAATTCCGACGTAACGTCAGCGAAGCGACAAGTTGGATGGATTTGACGGACTCGACATTGAACGAAGTCACGGAAGCTGTCAAGCGGATTCGTGAGTTGACGACACAAGCGGCGAACGATACGTATGAATCGTCGCAACGTGCCATCATCAAGAGCGAGGTCGATCAATTGATCGAACACATCGGTTCACTTGCGAACTCAAAAGCAGGTGAAAAGTATATTTATAATGGTACGAAGACAGATCAACCTCTCATCAATGTCGACCAGTTAAAAGCGTATTTAGCGAATCCGGCTGGTTCTGTCGATTCAATTTATGAGAGTGGAACGGCACCTGCAACAAGTGGGGAGATCGAATTTGAAGTGTCAAAAGGAATTACTGTACAAGTGAACATGCAACCGGAAACGGTTTTTGGTAAGGAGTTATTTGAAGGGCTTCATAAATTAACTACACTTCTTAATGATCCAACGACTGCCGGGGCAGATTTGTCTGCAGAACTTGATACGCTCGACACACTCGGTCAAAACTTGATCACGGAACGGGCGGAGCTCGGTGCCCGAGCAAACCGTTTGGAGCTCGTCGACAATCGTCTTCAAGATCATGAGATTATCGCCAAGACCATCATGTCTGATAATGAAGACATCGATGTAGAAAAAGTCATTATGGAGCTGAAGTCACATGAAACTGTACACCGTGCAGCGTTATCTGCAGGTGCCCGCATCATTCAGCCGACGCTCCTCGACTTCTTACGGTAATTGATGATGAATCTCGCGAGACTTGAGATGCGGCAGACACAGGCCGCAATCCAGATGACATCCAATCGACCGGTACTCGAGATGCGTCAAGGACGGGCCGACCTGTCCATCCAACAAGGGAGAGCCGAGATGACGCAACAGACGACACAAGGGAAGCTTGAGGTTGATTCATCAGTAGCGAGAAGTGAGAGCAATCTGAAGGGTGTGCTCGAACTCGGTAAACATTTCGGGCGGATTGGGGAACAAGGTGCCCGAGAAGCGATGGCGAATATCGCTCGAGACGGCGACCGCATGATGCGAATCGAGAACGGGAATCCAATCCCTTCGATAGCGGCTGAGAAAGTGAATGACCCATATCCGATTGTTGACATGGGCTACATGCCAAAATCAATCGATCGTGTCAAGTTGACGTATACGCCGGCGGATGTGAAAATCGAGTGGAATATCACACCACCCCAAATTGATGTATCGCTCACTCCGACCGACATCTCGTTCACGCCGTGGACGACGGACATTTCGCTCCGTCAACAGGCGTCACTCGAGATGTGGCCGGTCGGTGGGATGTATGATGAAACGCGTTGAAAGTGAGGACAATCCATGTTCATTGAAACAGACTACTTTGGCAAGATTGAAATAAACGAAGCGGAGACGATCACCTTCGTCAGTGAGATTCCGGGATTCCCGGAATCAAAGACGTTCGTGTTGATTCCGTATGGGGAAGATTTGCCGTTCTGGTCGCTTCAGTCGATTGAGGAACAGGCATGCGCGTTCGTCGTGACGAATCCGTTTTGGCATAAGTCGGACTATGCGTTTGAATTGTCGGATGGCGCGAAAGACCAACTTGGAATCGAGGAGGCGGAACACGTATCGGTCTATTCTATTGTGACGCTTCGTGAACCTTTTGATTCATCGACGCTCAACTTGAAAGCACCGATCGTCATCGAGACGAAGGAACGTCGCGGGAAACAAGTCATCCTAGACGATGCGTATCCAGCTCGTTATCCACTCGGTGGCACGAAAGCGGAGGTGCGCTGATGCTCGTATTGAAACGAAAACAAGGTGAGGCCATCCATATCGGCGACGATGTGACGCTCACGGTACTCGCCATCGAAGGCGACCAAGTGAAGCTCGGGATTGATGCCCCGCGTCATATCGATATTCATCGTCATGAGGTGTACATTCAGATGCAGGAAGAGAACGAGTCGGCACGAAACAGTGCTAACTTGATGAAGCAGATGATTCAAAAGCAGTCGGAAGCGTGAGCTTTCGACTTTTTTCATGAATCCGGTAATTGATGGATGACAGCGCTCGATGGGTTGGGATAGGATGGAAACGTGAAAGGAAGGAGGGGAATCGGTGGAAACAGGTATTAATAGTTTTTTTATCAACATCAGTCTGATCTTTTTATTCATGTCGCTCACACTCTATGTGATGCGGACAGTTTTACCGATTCAGCCGACTTCCCCGTTGTTCGTACGCTTTTGGTTTGGAGTCTCTAACGGATTGACGGCAATTCTCTTAACCATCAACTCCATCGAATTAGGGGATGCACGAATCGACCTTCGTCTCATCCCGATTGCCTTATCCGCAACGTTCGCTGGACCGTTCGGAGCTATCGTCACGCTCGGTCTGATCTTCATCGGACGCACGACGCTGCACGGAATGAGTGCTCCGTTCGTAGACTCGTTACTACTGTTATTTGTCTTCTTTTTATTTTCTCTTGTCATGACACGCTTACCGATTCGTCGAGGGAGAGGGTATGCCATCTACATCGGGTTAGGTGCGCTCCTCGTCTTGATTCAAGTGAGCGGCAGTGTGAATGAGACGGTCTTTATAAATGTATTTGTTCCTTATTTTCTCATGTTATCTTTTGGGGCCTGGCTCTGCTATTGGGCCGCAAAGAAGCTCGAGACGCATCTATGGATGTTTCTCCTACATACGCACCGGGCGACCATTGATGAGTTGACGGGACTTCCAAACCGTTATCGGACGCTCGAACAGATGAACGATTTGGAAATGTCCGGGAAACCGTGGACGTTACTCGTTATCGACGTCGATCATTTTAAACAGTTGAACGATACATATGGGCACTTAGCAGGAGACGCAGCACTTCGTCATATCGGACAAACGTTGGAGCGGAGCTGTCCGCCGTCTGGATTTGTCGGACGATACGGTGGCGAAGAATTTTTGCTCGTCATTGAAGGTAGTGAAGGTATGGTGAAGGTGGCAGAAAACATCGTGCAAATGGTACAGCGAACACCATTCGAATTTCAGGGTGAAACTATTCCGATGACTATTTCAATCGGTGCAGCGATTGCAGGGCATGAACCGAGCATGGTCGTGTTCGAAAGAGCAGATGAAGCATTGTATGAAGCGAAGCAAAATGGACGAAATCAGGTCAAGTTTGCGTAAAAATCCCCTATAACCGTTGGCGATGATGGTCCAGCGGTTATAGGGGATTTCACGTTTAGTGAATGTTTTTCTTCTTTAATTGTCCGCCGCGGACGTCGTGAATGTTGCCAATGGCGAGGAACGCTTTTTCATCATAGTCATCGAGAATGTCTTTTAATTTCGTTTCTTCTAATCGACTGATGACTGTGAAGACGACTTTCTTCCCGTCACCTGTGTAGGCGCCTTCTCCATGAAGATACGTCACACCTCGACCGAGCCGGTCCATGATGGCTTGCCCGATATCGTCTGGTGCGGACGTGATGATCCAGGCCGCTTTCGACTGGTCAATTCCTTCTAGGACAACATCGATCGTCTTGAATGCGATGAAATAGGTGAGGAGCGAATACATGGCCCGGTCCCAACTGAAGACGAATCCGGCCGTCCCGAGGATAAAGATATTGAAAAACATGACAATCTCTCCGACGGAGAATGGTAATCGGTTCGTGAAGGAAACGGCAAGAATTTCCGTTCCATCGAGTGATCCTCCCGCCCGGATGACGAGCCCGATTCCGGCACCGAGTAAAAAACCGCCGAAGACGGTCGACAAGAGGAGGTCGTCTGTGAAAGGCTTGATGTCGTGAAGGACGATGGTGAAGGCTGACATGAGAAGGATGGCCGTCAACGTGACGACGGCGAACGTCTTTCCGATTTGCCGATACCCGAAGTAGATGAACGGTAAGTTGAAGAGGACGAGCCAAATCGCGAGCTTCGTTTCCGTCAAGTACGACACGATAATCGAGACGCCGACGATACCACCGTCGATGATTTGATTCGGTACGAGGAACGCCTCCAAGCCGACTGCAAAGACGAGGGAGCCGAGCAGCAAAAGGACGACTTTTACAAACAGTTCAGAAGCCTTGATCGGATTATGTTCCCGCCTTAAGCGCTGCACTTCCTCCGGTGTCGGGGAAGGCATAGGTGTACGCTGCATACATGGTGCCCCCTTTCCATTTTCTTAAGTATAACAAATGATACGAACCGACAATCATTTATGACAGAGAATCTGACATGAATATTCAGAATTGATGGAGGATTCTTGATAAATTATCTTAGTATTATTTTATGTTAGGCTAAGAAGGTTGTTGAACAATGGATGGAGGTCTATAGGATGAAACGAGAAAACAAAACGTGGTTGATGGCGTTTCAAATGATGATGAACATCATCGGGGGACTCATCGCGGCGTATGGATTGGAATCGGTCCTCATTCCGAATAACGTTTCGGACGGGGGCGTCACTGGGATTAGTATTGTCGGGTCACAACTGACGGGACTGCCGCTCGGTATTTTCATCGGGGTGTTAAATATTCCGTTTGTCTATCTGGGTTATAAACAAATCGGGAAGAGCTTCGCCATCCTTTCAGTCACCGGGATTGCATCTTTGTCTGTTGGTACGGTCATTATGCACCATGTTCCGACTATCATCGAAGGGGATGCGCTCCTCATCACGGTGGTCGGTGGGATCATCCTCGGGTTCGGGATGGGGATTTCGCTTCGCAACGGGGGAGCGCTTGACGGCATCGACATGTTGGCTGTCCTGTTATCCCGTAAATTGCCGTTCGGTACGAGTGATTTGATTTTATTTTTAAATACGTTCGTCTTTATCGTCGTCTCGACGGTGTTCGGTCTTCAAGGAGCGGTCTTGTCCGCCATCGCCTACTTCATCGCCTCGAAAGTGATTCATATCGTCGAAGAGGGATTGAGCGGGGCGAAGACGTTCAAAATCATCACGAGTGAACCGCAGGAGATGGTCGAGACGATTCGGGACCGTCTCGGACGGAGCGCCACGTTGAATCAAATCCAAGGAGCATATTCCAAAGAAAGTTATTACGAAATCACGTGTGTCATCAACCGGCTCGAAGAACGAAAAATCAAAGACATCATCGATGATGTCGACTCGAAAGCGTTCGTCGTCGTGTATGAGGTGACAGAGGTCAAAGGCGGGAACTTCCAAAAACGCGATATTCATTAACGGATGGCCAAGGGTCGTCCGTTTTTTTAACCTCTACACGTGTGAACCGACCAAGCAGGAAATCGCATATGGTAAGTGGAAGAAGTCGATGCAAGAGAAAGGGGAGGATTGGAAATGTACGCACTGATTGGAAAGCTTGTCACGAAAGCGGGGCAACGCGATAGACTCGTAGCAATTTTGTCGGAAGCGGCGCGGGAGATGGAGGCGACATCGGATTGTGAATCGTATCGGGTCCACGTGTCGCTCGATGAGGCGGATACCGTATTCGTCTATGAAGTATGGCGAAATGAGGAGGCGCATGCGGCGTCGTTGTCGCTTGTTGGAGTGAGGGCGTATATCGATCAGGCGAAACCAATCCTCGAGCGGATGGAGCGGATTGCCGCACTCGAACGCCGGACATGACCAAGAAGGAATAAAGAGACGGATGGCCAAGGGTCGTCCGTTTTTTGCAGGAGAAATGGCGAGATGTCGAGAACATGACAGGATTCGGAAAGGAGGGAACGTATGCGTCCACTCATACTCGGTGTCTTCGCCGCCTTGTTTTTTGCGAGCACGTTCGTGTTGAACGAAGTGATGCAAGTCGGAGGTGGCAGCTTTGCCTATAGTGCCTCGCTCCGCTTTTTGTGGATGATTCCGTTACTGCTAGTTGTGGTCGCGTTTCGTGGTGGACTCAAGCGAGTCCTCTCAGCATTGAAAGAACGTCCTCGTCCATGGATTCTTTGGGGGACGGTCGGGTTCGGATTGTTTTACGTTCCGATTTGTCTCGCGGCCGAGGTCGCACCCCCGTGGTTGATTGCGGGTACGTGGCAAGTGACGATTGTCGCCGGGGCACTGTTGTCCCCACTCTTCAAGAAGGCAGACGGAACACGGGAGCGAATCCCATGGCGCGGACTTCGCTTCTCGGTCTTGATTCTCATTGGGGTCGTAATGATGCAAGTGGAGTTTTTCGAGTCGTTCGAACCTCGGTTCATTTGGCTTGGGGTCGTGCCGGTCATCATCGCCGCATTTGCCTACCCGCTCGGAAACCGGAAGATGATGCAGCACACGGACCTCGACGTGTTCGAGCGAATCCTCGGAATGTGTCTCGGGTCACTCCCGGTCTGGCTCCTGTTGTTCGGTTACGGGTTGACGACGGGGCGTCCCTCATCGAGTCAGCTCGGGCAGACATTCCTCGTCGCCCTGTTATCCGGGGTTGTCGCGACCGTGCTATTCTTCATGGCGACCGATCTCGTCAAACATGACATGGGAAGACTGGCGTCCGTCGAAGCGACGCAAGCGCTCGAAGTCCTGTTCGCGCTCATCGGGGAACTGGTCTTCCTGCATGCCGTCATGCCATCGCCAATCGCTTTGTCCGGGATCGCGCTCGTCATGGTCGGGGTCGTCTTCCACAGTCGGAGTCAGTTTATGGAGCTCCCGACCGTCGTTCGACAAGAGGCATAAAAAAATCCCCTCAGTCTTTTGAGCGAGGGGATGGTCATTAACTTGTTGTCAAACTGCCTTTGACTTTGTCATAGAAATCATCCATCATACCGGTACGACTACCGAGTTGGCAGATCAGTTCGAGCGTTTCTTTATAGAACTTCTTGACGAGTCCTTTGTTTTTGACGCCGTCCATTAATGCGAGCGTCTGGTCGAGATTCTCTAAAATCTCTTTGATTTGCGCGTCTGAGTCCGGTTTGACGACTGTCATGTTCTCAGGAATGCTGACGACTTTTTCTTGACCTTGATGACGGAACGATGCACCGAAGCCAAGGTTCTCGATGAAGAGGTGCGGCATCACTTTTTGACCGAAGAAATGCTTGTGCCAGTCCGTTGCTTTCATCGTGTCCATGTCCTGTTTGAACGTAGATGCCGTGGAGACATATTGTTTAAACAAATCCGTCATGAATTTCTCGATGACCGGGATTTGAAGGGCGAAGACGTTTTTCAAGAGCGCGTCGAGCTGAGCGCGTGTCAAAGTAGTTTCGTTAGACATGTCAGTTCCTCTTTTCTATAGTACGTTACTACCATCGTATGGGATTGACGGACACTCGTCAATGTAAGGGGAAACATTTTTTCAGAATATTTAATGAAAAGTCGTCAACTTGTGGGATAATCAAGTGAAGACATTAACAAGTGAGGAGTGGTTCTTGTGAACAAATCGATGAAGTGGGCGCTCGCGCTCGGTGTGACAGGTGCATTGGTGGCGACAGTTGGTGTCGTCTCGTCCCGGGGACGGACAGAGGATACGACGCAGACGATTCGTGACCGTGAGCTCGGTTATGAGATTATCTTGCCGTCGAAGATTGTCGAGGCGATCGAGCGAGGTGATGTCTATATCGAGAAGGCGCAGGACGTCGTCGACATCGGGGACACGAAGAGCTACGGTACGTTCGATTTATACTATAACGTTGAGGACGGGGACGACCAACTCTTGTTCCACCTGGACTTGATCGACCGCGAATTGACTCAAGAAGCGTTCGCGACAGAAATCGGCTACGGCAACTACCTCGGGACGAACGACAAGACGTTCTTCTGGGTCGAACCGACAGAGGCCGTCCCAGGTGCGGAGGCGCATACGGACGAGATTGCCGAGTTGATCGAGACACTACCTGAGTTAGAGTTCCGGACGTTGTAATATGATGAGACTGTAGACGGCTGAATCGTTTGCAGTCTTTTTCAGAGAGGTGGGGGACGTGTGCGAAAGACATTACCAAGCCGAAGACGAGATTATTCGGAGGGATTGATTGTAATCCTTTTGTTTATCGTCGCGATGTATATATTTGATTTACCGAAACAAGAAAGCTTGATCACCTTGGCTGTTGTCATCGTCATCTCAGTCATGATGCGAGAATTGACTTATCTTTTTCAGAATGAAAGAAATCATTGAATGTCTGCTCGCTACGGCGGGCTTTTTCCTTTGTGCTACAATACAAATGAGGTGATATGAATGAATTGGACAGTAGAAGAAGTAAGACAGGCAGATGACGTCAAAGCGTTAGAACAGGCGGTCAACGCGAACGACAAGATCGACGTAAAGGTTGGGCATGAGTCGGTCGGGCAGAACGACTATGCGGTATATGACGGGGAGACGCTCGTTGGTTATCTCATGCTTTTCCCGTATCTTCCGAACGAGTATGAAGTGAATGCGCTCGTTCATCCTGAATACCGGAAACAAGGTGTCTTCACGGCACTACTCGAAACGGCAAAACAAGACGCGAAGTTGAACGGTTGCGAAGCATTCACGTTCGTCATCGACCGAAACTCGGCATCCGGGAAAGCGGTGCTCGAGCATCTTCAGGCGGCGTATCAGTTCTCGGAATACAATCTCGTCTTGAAAAAAGCGGAACTCTTCTTGAAGCCGGACGAAGTATCGCTACGTGAGGCGGCGTCAGAGGATCGTCCGCTCATCATCGCGACGCTCAGCGAGGCGTTCGGAGATCCGGTCGATGTGACGGAAAACATCTATCAACAAATCGATACGCCAGACCGCGTGACGTATATCGGTGAAGTGGACGGCAAACCGATCGGTGTGATTCGCGCCCTTCTCACTGGGGATGATGCGGCAAGCATCCATGCGTTCGGGGTCAAAGCAGGCGAACAAGGCAAAGGCTACGGTACGAAAATGTTGAAACAGATGGTCCAACAACTGTTCCGCATGGGCCGGACGAAAGTCGAGCTCGATGTCGAGACGGAAAACAAGGCGGCGCTCGAGATTTATAAACGTGCCGGTTTTGCGGAGAATGGTGGCTATGAGTTTTATATGATTGAAGTGTGAGGTGAACCACATGGTGAAAAATCTGAAATGGCTCGGCGCGGCGCGGCGTTTGAAGCCTTCCTCGGGATTCCGCTTCTTGGCGGTCTCTTCATCATCGGAATGGGCTATTCGCCCCTCGGTTTCATGTTCGTCTACCACGTGATCGTGTTGATTCTTTCGTTCAGTCGATTGAGTCGCTTCTCTTACGGTGCGGCGGTCGGAATTGCGGCCTCGGTGCTCGGCTTCATTCCATTTGTCGGGATGATGCTACACTGGGCGGCTGCCATCGCGCTCGCAATTGATGCGGCGACGACACCACGCCGTGTGATCCATGTTGAACGTGACGATGAAGCATTTTGATGAAACGTACTCCTTGACGGAGTACGTTTTTTCATTGACCAAACGTTCAACTGAAAACGCTATACATTCATTGGAAATTGGACGATATAGTAAGTGATGAACACAATGAGGAGGAACAAACAGTGAAAGTATTTAAAAACTTTACGACGCAATTGCTCGCGTGGATTTTGGTCACGTCCTTTATCACGGGCGGAGCGGTCGGCTACATCACCCTATTACTCTTGACAGAACTCGAGATGGAACAAGGTCAAGTCATGCTCGTCGGTACGGTCGTGGCATTACTCATCTCATCACTCGGCGGAATCGTCATTTACTTGATTGCCCGTCGTCCACTGAAAGCGGTCGAGATGGCTTCTGAAAAAGCTGTCGAAGTCGGGAATGGTGATTTGACGGTGCACTTCGCCGACGAGAAGACGACAGATCGTTCAGAGATGGGACGTTTGCTCTTGTCGATGGACAACATGGTCGAACACCTTCGGGAACAAGGCACGAACATGCGTTACACGGCTGACCAATTGACGGGTTCGGCACAGGAAATTGCAGCTTCAGTTCAAGAAGGGAACGTTGCAGGAGAAAGTATCCGTTCTGCGATGGATTCTCTCAACAAGATGTTAGAAGATAACGTCAGTGCGACATATAACTCGATGGACTTGCTCGGAGCGGTCGCGCGTACGATGGAGAGCATCCGCCAAGAGATGTCATCGGCGCTTGATTCGGCAAGCGAGATGCAACAGGAAGCAGAGAGCGGGAAAGGTCTTGCCTCGTCTTCAGTTCATGCGATGCATGCGATTGCCGGGAAAGTCGAACAGTCATCGACGCTCAACAGCCAGTTGACAGAAATGACAGGCGAAATCTCACGGATCACGGATGTCATCAGTGACATCTCAGCACAGACAAACTTGCTTGCCTTGAACGCATCGATTGAAGCGGCACGTGCCGGAGAGCATGGGCGTGGATTCGCTGTCGTTGCGGCAGAAGTGAAAAAGCTCGCGGAACAAACAGCGAACTCGACTCAAGAAATCACGGATCTCATCGTAGACGTGAAGCGTCTCGTTGGGGATACATCGTCTTCAATGGCGAACGTCAAAGCAGAAGTGGAGACAGGTGTCGGTTTAGTTGAAAAAGCAGGTGGTGCGTTCGCATCGATTCACAATTCCGCAAATGAAGTATACAGTCATGTCCATTCGGTCGATTCACTCCTTGATGAGTCACGTGGTCAGATCGATTCGGTTGTGACAAACTCGGCGGGCATCGTTGGCATGGTCGAAGAAGCATCGCGTTATGCGAATGAAGTGACATCAGCGGCGAGCCAGCAAGCGGCTAGTCTTGGTGAGGTGAACGGGGCGATGTCAGAGCTCGTTCGCGTCGCAGAGAGTTTGCAGAATGAGACGGAACAGATGAAAGTAGAAGTGTAAGAAGGTTGAAAACGTCCCAATGATGGGGCGTTTTTCATTACATAAATATAAAATTTGAAGAAATCATAAAAAAAGTTGTAAAAAGACTAAACTGCCGAGCCTTCACTCCGATATAGAGTATGGAAACGATAAAACGTTCCAACAAATGTAAGGTGAGGGGCCGGCCTAAACCTTACATGCTCGGACAAACGGATTTGGAAGAGCGGAAAAACTCAAACCTATGGAGGGAAATTACAATGATTATCAACCACAACCTTAACGCAATGAACGCACACCGCAACATGGCGTTCAACACAACTAACTCTGGGAAGGCAATGGAGAAACTTTCTTCAGGTCTTCGCATCAACCGTGCTGGCGATGACGCTGCTGGTCTTGCAATCTCTGAAAAAATGCGTGGACAAATTCGCGGTCTTGATCAAGCGTCACGTAACGCACAAGACGGAATCTCACTCATCCAAACAGCTGAAGGTGCATTGAACGAAACACACTCTATCCTTCAACGTATGCGTGAACTCGCTGTTCAATCGTCAAACGATACGAACACAACAACTGACCGTCAAGAGCTTCAAAAAGAAGTTGATGAGCTCGTTAGTGAAATCACACGTATCGCTGAAAACACAGAGTTCAACACGAAAACATTGATGGATGGCGGTTTCTCAGCTGTGGGATCTGGTCTCAAATTCCACATCGGTGCAAACTCAGGTCAAAACATTGAGTTGACAATCGGAAACATGACTTCTACTGGTCTTTCTGTTGATACAATCGATATCGAATCACAAACAGGTGCAAACAGCGCTATCTCAGTAATCAACACTGCGATTGAAACTGTATCTTCTGAGCGTGCGAAACTCGGGGCAACACAAAACCGTCTTGAGCACACAATCAACAACTTGAACGTTGGAGCTGAAAACCTTCAAGCTGCTGAATCACGTGTACGTGACGTAGATATGGCGAAAGAAATGATGAACTTCACGAAAAACAACATCTTGAACCAAGCTGCACAAGCAATGCTTGCTCAAGCGAACCAACAGCCACAAGCTGTACTTCAGTTGTTACGTTAAGATTCATTTAAAACCATATAAAAAGGGAAACGGACATAAAGTCTGTTTCCCTTTTTTTAAATAAATTTGTCAGTCTATCGATATTCATATATTGAAATTGTATACTATATACAGATGAACTTTTAAAACATAAAGGAGTGCCTTATGTCACAACTGCAAAACATCGTAAAAGAGCTTCGGGACATCTCAAATCAAGTTGTCCTCTTAGTTGAAAACGAAAAGTGGGATGTCCTCGACGAGATTGTGGGAATCATTCGACTATTTGGCGAAAATATTCATTCTAATGGAATTCGGACAGTAGAACATGTAGCGGAGCTCCAAGCCATCAAGAAAGAGAATTTACAACTGTATGTCAATGTTGTCTATGATAATTTGCAATTATTAATTACAGAATATGAAGCATTAATAGAAGTAGAACATCAGAATCAAATCGTCCTCCCGTTCCGCTATCATGAGAACGAGATGGCTCTTATAAAGCAGAACGATAGTAGCCACTATTTTGTGAGTGAAACGCTTTTAGAGTTTGAGCGGTTGCAAGCCGAGATTGCTGATGACACGGAAGCTATTATCCTTTTAGGGTATGGAAGTGGGCTGTTTCATGCTGAATTGATAAAACAATATCATGTCTTGACGATTGATCCCCTCAACTTACCGTCAAATATTAAAAGTGATTCAGTCTTGTCTTTTCTTGATTCGCAAGACGATTATAAAACGTTATTGCAATCAAAGTTTCAATCGTTTATTGGTTTGAAAACGGAAGTTATTAAACATCCTCTTTATGAGGATACAAAAACGTTACTTGAATTATTGAAATTGGTTCGAAATTATTTGAGCGAAAGTCGAATTGATTTAACGACACGTAAAGTGTACACGGAGAGCTGGTATCAAGAATCGTTTCAAAATGCGAGCTACCTAAACCGGCATTCAGATCGTCTTTTTAACATCGATTGTCTCAAACATAAATATAAAGGAAGCCATGCGCTGATGATTGCAGGGGGTCCTTCACTAGAAGATGCGATCCCTTATCTTAAAAAGGCTCAGTGCGCTTACTATATCATTGCGATTGGTCAGACAGTTAAAGTTTTACTGGAGAATGAAATCCGACCGGACTTTGTCATATCGATTGACGCTGGTGAAGCTAACGCTCATTTCTTCAACGATATTGAAATTGATGTCCCACTTGTCTATTCGTTACAAGTGAATCATCAGATTCCACAACGAGCAAAGGGGTTACTTGTACCTTATGCTGATGCCAAGGTTACACAAGATTTGCTACCCTATACAAAAACAGTTTTCAGTACGTACCCTACGGTGGCGTTAGCAGCGGTTGCATTTGCGAACTATTTGGACTTTGATTCAATTGGGTTGATCGGACAAGATTTAGCATTGCGAGAAGGTGAATATTATAGTGCTTCGGTCAAACAAGCTTCTTCAAACGATGGTCAGTTCACTAAAACGTTATATGACGTACCATTGAATAATGGTGAGATGGGGAAAACCACACCAATCTTATTTGGTTTTTTAACTAGTTACCAAGCATTAATCAAGTCACAGCTCGGATTAAAAGAAAAACTAGTCAACTACGCGGAGAAAGGTGCTCGAATTGAGGGAGTTTCGTATCAATCCCTTGAAAGGCTCCACACCACACCGATTCAAAAACAGAAACTTGAACAAGTCAAAGAATCAGAATTGAATGTCCCGATTGAGCATGTACAACAATTACTTGATAGTGTGAGCGAACGATTGCAAATGCTTGAAAAACGATTGGGTCGCGCTATGAATCAAAAAGCGGTCACCATCGATGAGTTTGAAAAAATGCTACGGGATTGGGATGCGATGATTGAAGCGCCATCTTTCCGAACACATATCATGCCGCTTCAACTCGTCAATTTATTAATCATTCAAAATAAAATTAAATTCCATAATCGATACAATCGAACGAGTGCATTACGTCTTTCGATTTTGTCGCGAATGTTTGAGTCGATTCAAGAACTACAAACTCAACTTCACACGATAAAACAAGCGTATGCAGAAACTATTAAGTAACAAGTAGCGCCAATAATATATTTATTAGACATTGTGCATGAGAGAGGAAGTATATAAGCATGTTTACAAATCAGACAATTTTAGTCACGGGTGGTACAGGATCTTTTGGGAAGAAATTCATCTCCACCGTATTAAAACAAAACGTAAAAAAGGTCATCGTATTTAGTCGTGATGAGTTAAAACAATATGAAATGGCGCAAGAATTTACAGATCCCCGTGTCCGTTTTTTTATTGGGGATGTTCGTGATAAAGAACGCCTTTATCGTGCGTTTGATGGAGTAGATATTGTCATCCATGCTGCGGCGCTCAAGCATGTCGGAGCTTGCGAGTATAATCCATTCGAGGCCGTGAAAACAAATATTCATGGTGCTCAAAATATTATTGAAGCGGCTATTGATCGTGGTGTCAAAAAAGTTATCGCACTAAGTACGGATAAGGCTGCAAGTCCGATTAACTTGTATGGTGCAACTAAATTAGCATCAGATAAATTGTTTGTCGCTGGTAACTCATATGCCGGGGATAAAGACACACGATTTGCTGTCGTCCGATACGGTAATGTCGTCGGAAGCCGAGGCAGCGTTGTACCATTCTTCAAGAAGTTGAAGCAAGACGGAGCAACGGTCATTCCAGTGACCGATGATCGGATGACTCGCTTTTGGATCACATTAGACCAAGGTGTCCAGTTTGTTATCGATAGTTTGACACGTATGAACGGTGGAGAGATTTTTATTCCGAAAATCCCAAGTATGTCGATTCTTGATTTGGCTGAGGCGATTGCTCCTGAGTGCGACATCAAAATTGTGGGGATTCGTCCAGGTGAAAAATTACATGAGGCAATGATTACGGAAGATGATGCGAGACACACGTTAGAGTACGACGATTATTTTGTCATTCAACCTGAGTTCCCTTGGTGGAGTGCAGAGTATTCAAATGGTGGAAAGTCGTTACCAGAAGGGTTTACATACGTCAGTAATGTAAACAATCAGTGGTTATCGGTCGATGAATTAAGAGAGTTAGTGAAATAAGGAAGACGGCATAATCATTTTTTGATGAGAGGGAGTTTAGTTTGATTGATCAACCTGTAAGAAACACGTTTCTGCCTTATGGCAGACAATGGATCGATGAAGAAGATATTCAAGCTGTGGTCGATACGTTACGAGGTGACTTTTTAACAACTGGTCCTGCTGTTGATGAGTTTGAACAAGCAATCGCTCAGTATGTTGGAGCTCGCTATGCTGTCTCTTTTTCTAATGGGACGGCCGCCCTACACGGTGCCTGTTTTGCAGCAGGAATTGGTGAAGGGGATGAAGTCATTACCACTCCGATGACATTTGCAGCTAGTGCGAATTGTGTTCTTTATCAAAAAGGAACACCTGTGTTTGCTGACATTGATCCAACGACGTATAACTTAGACCCGAATGCGATTGAACAAGCCATCACTCCACGCACAAAAGCCATCATCCCTGTCCACTTTACAGGTCAACCTGCAGCGATGCGGGAGATTCATCGAATTGCCGAACAACATGACTTAGTCGTCATTGAAGATGCGGCTCATGCGTTAGGTGCCACCTATCAAGGGAAACGAATCGGTGCGTTAAGTGATATGACGATGTTTAGTTTTCATCCTGTTAAACATATTACTTCGGGTGAAGGTGGCATCATCACGACAAATGATGAAGTGTACTATCGTAAACTATTACAATTTCGGACCCATGGAATTACAAAAAGTGCTGAACAGTTAGTTGATCACCATGGTCCTTGGTACTACGAAATGCAGTTTTTGGGTTTCAATTATCGAATGACAGATATTCAAGCTGTCCTTGGAACAAGCCAATTGAAGAAGATTGAACGATTTATTGAGTTACGAAAACACTATGTTTCTTTATATAATGAGGCATTTCGCGAGTTATCTGAAATTACGATACCGCATCAAGATGAAAGTGGAGAGTCAAGCTGGCACTTATATATCATTCGCTTAAATCAAAACCGGTTAAACGGTTCACGGAAAGAACTGTTTGAGGCCTTATTAAATGAAAACATTGGAGTCAACGTCCACTATATTCCTGTTCATTGGATGCCATATTATCAAGAGCTAGGGTATGAAAAAGGGATTTGTCCACACGCAGAAACGCTATACGAAGATATCATTACACTCCCTCTATTTCCTGCGATGACTGAGGAAGATGTGTACGATGTGATCGATGCAGTGAAAAAAGTGTTAAAACGATATGGGAAGTGAAAAATGGCTATGAAAACGGTGGCGATTATTCAAGCACGGATGGGCTCAACGAGGCTTCCTGGGAAAGTATTGATGAAACTGCAAGGTCGCACGGTGCTTGACCATGTGATTGCTCGAGTAAAACAAGCGAAATTAATTGATGAAATCATCGTTGCAACGACAACGTTGAGTGAAGACGATGTATTGTCGGAGGAAGCAAAGCGATATGGTGTTCGTGTGTATCGAGGAAGTTCAGATAACGTACTGAGTCGATACTATGAGGCAGCTATGGAAGCCGAAGCTGAAGTGGTGATTCGAATCACTTCAGATTGTCCTTTGATAGACCCTTTCATTATCGATCATGTGATTCAACAATACCGCGACACAACAAACCATCTTGTGACAAATGTAGGGACCAAGCCAAGTGAGCGAACGTTTCCAAGAGGTCTAGATGTAGAAGTATTTTCATTTGAATCCCTCTTCGATGCTTATCATCATGCAACAAAAGATTATGAGCAGGAACATGTCACCCCGTTAATCTATGAACAGCATCAACATAATGTATCTTGTTACGACAATGAAACAAACTATTCTCAGCATCGGTGGACGTTGGATACACCTGAAGACTTGAAATTGATTTCTGAAATTTATAGTCGTCTTTATAAGGGAGAGCATGACTTTTATTTAGAAGACATTATTCGGCTATTTAAGGAAGAACCTCAATTAATTGAGATTAATAAGCATATTGAACAAAAAGTAATAAGATAAGAGGGACACATTATGAAAGTCATGATTTTTACGGAAGGTGGAATAAAAACGGGGTTTGGACATCTGACAAGGTGTATTGCTTTATATGATGAAGTGAAACGGAGAGGAATAGAAGTTGAGTTAATTGTTCAAAGTGATGTAGATTTGAGAAACTTGGTTGGGGACCGTCATTGTACAATCATCAATTGGTATACCATCGATTATTTGTATAGAGTCGTTCAACCTGATTTTTATTGTATCGTTGATTCATACATCGCTACGAGAGATTTATATCAAGTAATCGCTCAACGTTCAAAATCAGCTATCTTTTTAGATGATACAAATCGTATTCATTATCCTGATGGGATTGTAGTCCATCCTTCTCTAAGTACAAATGATGTACCTTCCGGAAGTTTAGCTGGACCAAAATATATCATTTTACGAGACGCGTTTCGAGAAGAGGTACGTCCTTTTATCCGGCAGGATGTAACCAATGTTTTGATTACTGTAGGTGGTACGTTACAACCTTCACTTATCCAATCCATTGTCCATCTCATTTGTTTTAATCATCCAGAAATTACTTTTCATATTTTAATTGGAGATAAGCATGACCCTATTCTTGAACGAGAACTATTGTCCGTGTCTAATATTATTCTGCATCGATATGTACCCAGCCATGAAATGAAACGATTGATGAGTTGTTCAGATTTAGTGATTACCGCTGCTGGACAAACCATCTATGAATTGATTATCTCGGGAGTACCATTTGTTCCAATAAAAATCGCTGAAAACCAAGAGCGAAACATGCTTGCGTTACGCAGTAGAAAATTAATTTCTTCAAATGTGACCTGGGGATCTTCAACGTTTGGTCAAGATTTACAGACTGAATTCAAAAATATGCTTCATATGCATACTCGAACTGAACAAACGATGAATTACGAGGGGTTGTTGGATGGAGACGGTCCTCTACGAATCGTGAATTCTTTACTTCGTAGTCAGGATTTCAATTTCTTTCTAAGAAAAGCAACGATTCAGGATTCTCAACAGATATTTGAGCTTTCAAATCAGGAATACGTTCGTAAATATTCAATTAATCAAAAACCGATATTATGGGAGACTCATAAAAATTGGTACCAACAAGTTTTGTCGTCGAAAAAACATCTTTTTTTTATTGTGACGAATCATTCGAATCAAGTGCTAGGTCAAATTCGATATGAACGAATAACTAATTATGCCGTTATTAGTATCAGCTTATCGGAAATGTTGATAGGGAAAAAAGTCAGTCAACCACTGATTCAGCAAAGCCTTATGATGATTCAACAAGAGTGGAAAGATATTCGTGAAATAACGGCCTATATTTCAAATGAAAATATTGCGTCCAAGAAGACGTTCGAAAGAGTAGGTTTTGAGATGAATGCACACGAAGAAGATAATAAACTACTCAAATACATATATATAATGGAATAAGGGTGACTCTTCATGAATCTTTCAAAACAAGTATTTATCATCGCGGAACTATCTGCTAACCATGGCAGTAGTATTGAAATCGCGAAACAGACAATGAAAGCAGCGAAAGAAGCAGGTGCTGATGCAATTAAAATTCAAACATATACACCTGACACGATTACAATCGATAGTCGTAAAGAGTACTTTCAACTAACACAAGGTACAATCTGGGATGGTCGCACACTTTATGACTTGTACCAAGAGGCCTATACACCGTGGGAGTGGCATAAAGAGTTGATGGACTATGCAAAAGAGTTGGATATCGTTTGTTTTTCAAGTCCTTTCGACCCTACTGCTGTGGATCTATTAGAAAGCTTACAGGTACCTGCGTACAAAATCGCTTCATTTGAAATCACTGATCTGCCACTCATTGAATATGTTGCCTCCAAGAACAAACCAATCATCATCTCAACTGGAATTGCAACGCTTCAAGAAATTGAAGATGCAGTATCCGTTTGTCGTAAAGTTGGAAACGAGCAAATCATATTATTGAAATGTACGTCAGCCTATCCAGCAAAAATTGAGGATGCGAATCTCGTAACGATGCAAAATATGAAAGAGACTTTCGGTGTCGAAGTCGGATTGTCGGATCACACGCTTGGAATCACTGCACCGATTGTGTCCGTTGCATTGGGAGCGAAGGTGATTGAAAAACATTTTATTTTAGATAAATCAATTGGTGGCCCAGACGCTAGTTTTTCTTTAGAGCCTCATGAGTTTAAAGCGATGGTCGATGCTGTTCGAGAAGCGGAACAAGCACTAGGGCGCGTCGACTATCAATTAAACGAGAAAAAAGTGAAGAATCGTGAGTTCGCACGTTCTTTATTTGTTGTGAAAGATATTCAAGCTGGGGAAGTCTTCACGACTGAACATGTCAGGTCAATTCGTCCGGGACATGGATTGGCTCCGAAACATATCGATTCCATTCTTGGTAAAGTGGCAAGAAAAGATATCGAGCGTGGAACACCAATGAGTTGGGATTTGATTTAGTAAATAAGATGATTGTCGAGGCGGCGGTTACGTCGCCTCTTTATTATGTGTGAGAAAGAAGAAGAAACTTAAGGAAAAAGTATTTTGACCGATATAAGAAATGAGACCATAACATGTGAGGGAGTAGAAGACTATGAATCCGACCATTTCTGAAGTCAGACTTCACTTGCCTTCTTCTGTATTACCGTATGAGCAAACTAAAAATGTGTTCGTTGAGGCCAATCAAACTCAACTCGCCGATGAAGGTATTGTTATTCTTCCGACGCCTCAACACATTACAAAGTTAGAGGCAGCGGTCGAGAAGGCGAATCAAGTCCTTGAAAAGCAACGTACCGGCTTGAAATTTATGAAGCACGAAAAACTGAATGATTATTATATTCAAATCGTCGATGCGAACAATGAAGTAATCCGTGAAATCCCAAGTAAAAAATCAATGGATTTCTTTGCGGCGTTTATGGAGTTTAATCATTTATTCGACGAACGGATATAAAAAAGGAGTGGGCATATGACATCACCAATTCGATTTGGCGGATTAGCCAGTGGGATCGATACCGATAGTATCATTAAACAAATGATGCAAGCAGAACGAATTCCAGTAGATCGTTTAGAACAGAAAAAACAATTGACCGAATGGCGGCGTGACTCTTATCGTGAGGTCAACCGTTCACTGTTAGCATTACGAAACAGCGCGGTCGATATGATGTTCAGCCGAAACTATTACGCAAAAACGGCTTCATCCTCTGATGAATCGCGTGTATCTGTCGTTGCAGGTCCATCAAGTGGAAACGCTTCGCTTACTATCAATTCAGCGACGTTGGCTACCTCGGCTTCTCATGTAGCGGTGGCAAATGGTGGAGGCATCACAAATGACACGGCAGTTTCGACACTCGGGTTAGAGGTTGGTATTCGGAAACAAACGTTAACTGCGGGAACAACTGAACTCGTAGTGAAACCGCTACCGAATAATCCGCCAACTTTTACGGATAAAGATGGTAATGCGATTTCGTTAGCACATACGTACGATGCGGCAACTGGGAAGATTACGTTCGATAGTGGAGTGACAATCCCTGAAGGTGCACAAGTCGTGTATGAAGCTGGCTATCAAGTTCGTTTCCGTAATGAAGACGGTGGAGCTTTACAGACAGTATATGTTGATGAGAATGCTAAGTTTAAAGATCTCGTTACCGCGTTGAATGGCACGAAGACGGGAATTAGTGCGTTCTTTGATCAAACTTCAGGGCAGATTTCATTAACACGTAAAGACACGGGCGTGAAATCGATTATCGAATTTGAAGGCACTGCAGCTAAAGCACTATTTGGTTTAAATGGATCCGTAGCCGGGACGAATGCATCTGTGGATGTGAACGGCATTACGTTGACCCAAAGTTCAAACACCTTTACGATTGATAATATGACCATCACATTGAAGTCCTCATTCAATGATGGCACTAAAGTAAACTTGTCCTCTGCGACAGACACTCAAAAAATCTTTGACGGAATTAAAGGGTTCGTTGATAAATACAATGAGACCATCGACCTCATGAACAAAAAGACACGAGAAGAACGATTCCGTTCGTTTTCACCGTTGACTCAAGCTCAACGTGATGAGTTATCTGAAGACGAAATCAAGAAGTGGGAAGAAAAAGCGATGAGCGGTATGCTCCGCGGTGATACGATTTTGCGCGGAACCATGGACAATCTTCGGAGCAAGTGGTCGGGTGCTACAGCTGCATCGAATGACGTCGAGATGTCACGATTGTTCCAGATCGGTCTTTCGACTGGAGCGGATTTCACCAATGGTGGTAAAATCGAACTCAATGAAGAGAAGCTGAAAGCGGCTATCGAAAAAGATCCGGAGCAAGTATATCAGTTGTTTACAGATGCTGAAACTGGATTATTGCCACAAATCCGAGATGCTGCCAAAGATTCGCGCGATACGATTACACGAATCGCAGGAGCGGACGGTTCTGGCTCACAAACCCATTCGATGGGGAAAGAAATGACCGATATTGATTCGCGTATCAAGCGGTTAAATGATTTACTCATCGATAAAGAAAACGCCTATTACCGTCGTTTCACAGCGATGGAAACAGCGATGAACCAAGCGAATGCTCAAGCGGCATCGCTGTCACAGTTTTTAGGCGGAGGCATGTAAGAGGAGGAGTTTAAATGGTAGCCAATCCATATGCAGCATATCAAAACAGTGCGGTCACGACCGCGAATCCACAGGAACTGACGCTTATGCTTTATGACGGAGCGCTCAAGTTCATGCGCCTCGCCAAGCTTGCAATCGACCAAGGTAACCCTGATTTAAAGAACGTCAACATTCAAAAGACGCAAGCTATCTTTCGGGAACTTCGTCTGACACTCAATAAAGACATCGCTGTCTCAGCGAACTTAGATTCGCTCTATGACTACATGTGGCGCCGCCTCGTTGATGCGAACGTCAAGAACGATACAGCTATCCTTGACGAGGTACTTGATTTTACGACCGAACTACGTGATACGTGGAAGGAAGCGATGAAACTCGCGAAGCAGTCATGAGACCGATTGATGAAATCATCTTAAAGACGCAACGCTTGAAAGAACTGCTCGCACAAGTCCCGGAAGAACCAACGTACGATACATGGATGGAACAAATCCATGAGCTTTTAGATGATCGGGAACAGTTGCTCGCAGCACACGGTCCCGATTTGGAAAAAGCCGATCAAAAGGTCCTTAAGCAACTCGTTGACGACAGTCAAAAGATTTCTCGTCTAATTGAAGCCGAGCACCAGCGTCTAGGGATGACGCTAGGGACAGCCCGGATGGAACGGAAGACGGTCAAATCATATGTCGACCCATATGAAGACGTCGATTCTAACTTTTCCGGTCTATTTGACCAACAGACGTAAAAAGCTCGAAGGCATGCGCCTTCGAGCTTTTGTGTTAAGAGGCTTTGACTTGTCGACGCATCCGGATGATGAAATAAGAAGCGGTAAATAAAATCAGACCACTCACCGTGAAGTTAAAATAGAGACGTGCGGCATCTTGAAGCGATGTGATTGGCGTAGATCGACCGAACCAGAGAAGTGGTAGGATTGTCACGTGCATAACGCTCCAATGAATGAAGATTTGTTTCTTGAACGACCACTGTTGGACTTCATAAATAACGCTTGTGAGCCCGAGGAAGAAGGCGACCCCGGCATAGACGAGCATCGCGCGTAAGGCGTCTGCATTTCCTGACCAGACTTGATATAGGACGATGATAGCGAATGGCAGCGACCAAATGAGACTCCGTAGTATTCCTTTTTTCAATAGTTGCATATGAATTTTCCTTTCATCGAATCGTTGTAAATGTATACGGCTGTGGAAAGGAAAAGTTTCATATAAAGGGTATAGATGAAATGACGTCTGTTTTCCGCTATAATCGGGTAAACATCAATGTAGCTGTTGCTTCTTTTCTGGAAAGAGGAGGGAAACGAGATGCGTGAGAAAGAGTCCAAACCGATATCGTCACGGAAGCGCCGTTATTTCGTCTATGGTCCAGAGGGAGCGTACGATGAATACGTGGAACGGGACCCAAAACTTGAAGCGTACGTCGAGGACGATACGCCGTTTGAGGATCGTCCTGACCCATACGAGGAAGAAGAGCTGAAATCAAGAGGATAAGTATACATGTCAAGGTCCGATTATGGACCTTGACTTTTATTTTACCTGGAACTTTTTCTTAATACGGTTTGGTTTGTCAATTCGTTATATTCGTCTTAACCACAACATCACTTGGATTAAGAAAAGGGAGAGATGAAGATGAACATGAAACGATTTGGCTTACTGGTGGCGGTACCGCTCGCACTACTTGTCGGTTGCGGGGAAGCAGACGAACTGAAGACGACGGCGACGGATACGGAAGAAGTCGTAGAGGCGGAAGCGAACGTACCAGAGGAGACGACTGCTGAAGAGACGGACGTCCAAGAAAGTGAACTCGGTACGAACAAGATCTACATGAAGAATAAGGCACTCACGATCACGGAGACGATGGGTCCGATTCAATTCGCCATCGACAAAGTACAGACGTCACGCCTCACGGTCGCAGAAGCTTATAGCGACTCATTCGATGGACAAGAAGAGGTGACGGTCGTCGCGATGAACATGTTGGTCGAGAATACGGTCGACGAGACGATGAGCTTCCATCCGAACCAGGCGACACTGGTGACGAACACAGGGGAGCAGGTGTCTTCGGACTTATGGTTCTCAGATGACGTCGGTGGAGAATTTTTAGGAAAGGTGAAGAAAGAAGGGAACGTCCTCTTCTTCGTGAAAGCAAAACCAGAAGAGCTGACGGACTTAAAAGTCGTCATCGATGGACCATTCAACGAGAACTTCGACAAAGTGGCAGAAGACCGCTACGAATATACAATTAACGTGACGAAATAAGAGTAGGCGTGCCGAATAAAATCGGTACGCCTAGTCTCATGGTTGATTATTACTACACAATAAGCATAGTAGTTAGCATAGAGAATATGAGAAGGGATTCTCATATTTTGAGAGTTCCTTGTATCTTAATTTTTTCATTTTGTAAAATCTTAATTCTTAATGGGTACATATAAATCGACTTTAGATTTTCCGCCGGGATCTTCAGCTGGATTGTTCAAATTGAACTCCAAGGTATTTCTAGATTCGTCCACTGAATATTCGCGTTCTGGTAACCATTCTTCAAAAATATATTTATACGTCTCACTCAGTTTTTCTGGAGTATCGTAGAAATGGTGCACGATGTATTGACCACCTTCTAGCATTTTAAATTGTATCTCCCCGTGTCCTGTTTTATCAAAGTTTTTAGGAACTGTGACACAAGCATCATGTCTACATTCATGAGGATCAACATCGTTCGGATTATCTAATGAAATACCGATAAATTGACTTGATGGAGGGTAAAGGTTGTGTTCCGTCGCCCAATGTATTAATTTCCCCCAATGTTCTTGTGGTTCAAAATAGCTACCCGTACGTCTGATAAATGCAATTTCAGTCTCAGGCAATTGCTTTAAAGTCATATCCATTTTGTAACCCCCATTAAAGTTGACTGATTCAATTGTCTTGATTTCCAAAAAAGTGCTTCATTGAAATAATATCTCGATGAAGTGTTGCAACAGGAATTATTATTTACGCTGATGCGGCAATGGAATCGACAACACATCCCAGTCGCTCCCGGCGAATAGCTTCGACAGATAGACGATTTGTCCGACATGATACCCATAATGCGACACTTGGCGTTCGATCGCGTCAATCACGGAATGCGCTTCCCCTCGAATCATCACGTTCTTCCCTAAGTCATCTGGTCTCAAATCAGCTAAGACATTATCCAACAGTTGCCAACGCTCGTCCCAAACCTTCATGAGCTCCGCACGGGATAGCTGCTGGTCCTCGAACTCGGCGTCCCGGTCTCGGTCCGGTTTCTCGCCGTCTGCCGTCAAAAAATCGGTCCAACGCGACTTCATGTTATTCGCCATGTGCTGGATGATCAAGGCGAGCGAGAGTGTGTCCGGCGCAAGTGTCTTGTGCAGGTCCTCTTCACTCACTTGGACGAGCGCGCGCTCAGCGAGTTGTTTCTGGCTTTTAAACGTAGCACGTACGGTATCGAGATATTGCGTTTCAAACATGAAAAGATCCTCCTCTTCGTATGTATCTGATTTGAATATACCCCATATCTATCCCACTAAAAATTAAATTAATGTTATAGCAATTGAGATTCCATGTGATACATCCTGCAAGACGTCACCGCATAGTCGACATGAGGGTACTGGGTAGTCAATGTTGCGTGGATCTCTTATTCATCAATTGTGCCGATTGCGTTTGAATGTGAGTGGATGAGTGCGATTTTTTGTATTCAAAAAGTGTGAGACACAAGGTCCCACACTTCTGATTAGGCGTGCTCCAATCGAAACTCTTCCCAATGATCACGGGCCTGGTTCCGGATGCGTTCCGATACTTCCTTACTGCTGAGGAGAATCCCATACCAGCGACGCGCGTCCTCGTAGTAGTCAAGCGCGGCCGACAAATCGGCAATCCGCAACATGAGCTGGTCGTACGGTAATCCGGTCCGAATCGGGTCTGTATACGCTTCTTGCACCTCATTGTATTTATCGAGCGTCCGCTGCATCCATTCCTTTTCAGACGCTGCATCCCCAATCAATCGGTACATCCATACGATTCGCATCCCGAGCATAGCGATGACAGATGGTTTTTGTCCGCTCAACTGGGCCGTCATGACGGCGAACTTATAGAGAAGGATGACGTGCTCATATGAACGGTCGCCTTTCAACACATCCGGATTCACTTGATTGAAGTAGCTCGTCTCAAGCGCTTCTCGGTTATGTTTGCGCACCTTGTCGAACGAGTCGTGGAAGACGAGGTGACAATGGTCACAGACGGTCGGTTCGTATAAATAAGGATTCGGTCCATCATACGTTGTGTAGCCATCCTTCTCAACTTCGAGTGGACGGATGTGACGTGATAAGACACGGTTCGTCTTACTTTCTTGTAAACAATACGGACATTTGACTTTCTTCAAAAACAAATGTTCTGCCATCTCGACACCTCACACATAGACATTGACGAGCAATCCGCGAATTTCACCGACTTGGTCGAGTAGGGAAAGGCGAGAGGCCTCACCCGAGATGACCTGATCTGTCAGCGCGAGGAGTTTTTGGTCGACTTGTTCGACGACCTTATAAATCTTCGCGCGCCCGCGGCGATTGAATCCGCGTTTATCTTCGAGACGGAGTGCCGCGTCTACGGCCTCTTTCATAAAGTCTTTAATCATTTGTTTGTATTCGGCAAGCGCTTCGACAGTCTGACTTTCAGCTAGAAGTTCTCCTTGTTCATGAATCGCGGCGATTTGACGTTGGAAGCGTTCATGCTCCCGGTCTTCGCGCTTCTGACCGATCACATTTTGGAAGGAGACACCGGGTTCGACTTCGGCGCGCTTTGCCTTACTTGAGCCGAGGAGCGATTGCGTCTCCATGATGCGACGAATGTCCATATGGGCAACCGTCCTTTCTTTAGGTTAGTTCAATAATTGTAACACGCCTTGCGGCAATGCGTTCGACTGGGCAATCATCGCCATGCCGGACTGGTTCAAAATGTTTAGACGTGCGAAGTCCATCATTTCACGGGCCATGTCGGCATCACGGATTCGTGACTCAGACGCCGTTAAGTTTTCTGAGCCGATGGCGACGACGCTGACGTTCGCTTCTAAGCGATTTTGGATGGCTCCGAGTTTTGAACGTTCGAGTGACACTTTGTTGATGGCTGCATCGAATTTCGAAATGGCATCACCCGCATCCTCAGGTGTCAACACACTCAATGCATAATACGTTTCAGTGGGTGTCGTCGAATCGTTGTCATGGTCGACGGCAGGAAGTTCTCCGCCACCGGGTGTCGTCATCGTGATATTGAGTGCATGCGCCCGCATATCTTCCACATTTAAGATGACGGCTTCATTGTTACCTGCACCGATTTGGAAGAATAACGTATTATTGCCTTGCATGTATTCGCCATTCATAATTTTCTTTGAGTTGAATTCCGTCGTTTCGGCAATTCGTGTCACTTCGGCAGTCAACGCGTTAATTTCTTCCTGGACAGCTTTGGCGTCGTCTTCACTGAGCGTTCCATTTGCTGATTGAACCGATAATTCACGCATCCGTTGGAGAAGGGCGTGTGTTTCGTTCATCCCGCCTTCGAGTGTCTGCGTGAGTGAGATACTGTCGAGCGTGTTGCGTTCTGCCATCGAGAGCGAGTCGAGGCGCATCCGCATTTTCTCTGAGATGGCGAGTCCTGCCGCATCATCAGATGCCTTGTTGATGCGAATCCCACTTGAGAGGCGATCCATCGTTTTTTTCATTGACGCTTGATTCAGGGAAAGAGATGTATACGCTTTTAATGCTTGGACGTTATTCGTAATTTTCATAACGGTTTCCTCCAGTCGTGACAGGTTGGGTCTTGGCACGCTCCATTGCTTCACCCCATGTTTGATCGAGGTCACTTGCGAGCGTATGTAGTTCGGCGATTTTTTCCTTATCCTGGTCGATGATAGCTTCGACGCTTGCGTTTGCCATATATAGATAAATTTCATCCAGTTGAGCCGCGATAATCCCGCCGCCGTCATGGAGTCCTTGGTGAAGTTTGACTAAAAGTTCACGGGCTTGGCGAAGATGACGGTTTCGTTCGGCAATCGTCGAATCTTGCGCATGTTTATAGTGATAGACGAGTGCGTGAAGCATCGCCTGAGTCAGCTCTTCCGGCCTCATTTCATATAATTGGGTTGAATTCATCTTTGTTCTCCTTTGATCGAATCAAGTTCCTCTATCAACAACAACACTTCTGCCATCACATCATAAAGTTGGGGTGGGATGGCGTCTCCTAGGTCAAGGTCGAGCAAATGGCCAAGCAAGGAATGGTCGTTCTCGACCGCTACTCCTCGGGCACGTGCTTCCTGTAAAATCTTTTCAGCGACGGCTCCGGTCCCGCGGGCGACGATGACGGGCGCTTTATCCGTCGTTTCATCATAGCGGACGACCGCGGCCGTCTTACGTTTCGTCAAATCCATGCGTTGGTACATCGGGACCTCCTAAATTCTAAAGTCATATCCTGTCGTCGGTGCTATCGTAGGCTCTTCGATGACACGATCAGCTTTCGTGAGCGGTTTGAACTGGGTCGTCACACTCTTATATCCAATTGTCTCGAGCGTTTGTTCGATTTTCTCGAGAAGGGGACGAGCGAGTCGCTCGACCGTCGAATCGTCGTGCTCGAGTGTGAGTCGGAGGTTTCGATCTTTCGCTTCGAGTTTGACACCAATTTCTCCAAGACGTGGCGTCTCTAAACGAATGTAGAGGACACTGTTCTCCCAGTCGACAACGTCCCCGGCCTCCCGGTTTTGGATATGAACATGGATTCCGGTGTCGATCTCTTGCACTTTTGCCGGTAGGGCGAACAAGAGTTGATGGAGCTGACCGCCATCAAGGCGGTTGAGCGTCTGTTGGACTTGGAAGAACGAGGCGAGGCGTTGCGCCTCGGGGTTCGTCGTATCTCCACGTACCGATAAAGCTGATGTCGGCGTATTGGACGTCGCTTGGGCGAGCTGTGCCTGTGTCTGCACACGTTGCGCTACTTCCTGGATGTGTCGTCCAGATAATGTCGAATCGAGCTTGAGTGGCGCGACGGTCGGCATCTCGCCGGCACGTGTCGCCCCGTGTGGGATATATTCGATGCGTGTCTGATTCGGCGCATAGCGGAAATCATTCAGTGCCGCTCGGACCTCTTTGACGAGTGTCGCACTCTCTTGTGGTTTCGTCGCAAGCAACGACAACGCGACGTCGAGTTTGGCCGTCATGGCGACCAGTTGCTTCTCTTGAGTCACGTCGGTATGAAGCAAGGCGTCCGTCTTTTGGACGAGTTGTGTCAGACGGGTCGAGACGGTCTCGAGTGCAGGGCGTGCCGCATGCGGGTTCGTCTCGATCAACGCAGCGACTTGTCCGAGTTGTTTCGTCACGGTCGCCTGCTCGTTTCGGAACGTGTTCGTGACGGTCGCTAGATGTGACGTCACTTCCTTCACCATCACTTGCTTCCCGTTGATTGGAGGAAGCGGCATCGCTTGGCGCGATTCAGATTCAATCGGACGCGGTGATGTCAGTGTCGTCGGCGTGAGGTCACGGATGACCCGATCAATCGTTTTCGGTGTCGGCGTGACGCGTTCACTCACGGGACGTGACAGATTGACGAGTTCGACATACCGCTCTTTTTGTGGGTAAGGAGCGTTCGGCGCCGGCGGTGTGATCTGTTGTTTCGCTTCGTTCAAAGAGAGGAAAGCGATCTCTCGAGCCATCTCACGAGGAACGGTCGGAGTGTCGAGCGTCTTCAAATGTAGGATGACGTCCCGCATGTCCCCTTTGAACGCCGTCTCGAGAAGGCGTACCGTATCTTCGTTCATCGGTAAGCGTCCGGATTGTAGCAGGCGGCTGACCGCGCTTCGTACTTCAGGTGGAAGGGAAGCGAGGAGCGTCTGAATCTTCGCATCAAGCTTTGACGACGCGGACGCAGGTGGTGCGGATTCAAGTGTCTCTTCCTTTGGAGGAACGACGGTCGCCATCAAGATGCCGTCCTGTTCGGCGAGCGTCACTTGGAACGGGTTCGTTTTCGGAAGCCCGTCTTTAAATGTGACCTCGACTTCTTCACCGTTGATCTTGACGATCGCGGAGTCGGGTCCTGTTTGTTTGACGAGTTCGGCCTTGTACGTCCGGTTCGTCTGGATGCCTGGTAAGACCGAACTGACGGCGGTCGCTTGGGCTTGAATTTGCATGTTTGTCACCTCGACCATAATATCGACCTCTTTTTAAAAAAATGAAGCGATACAATAGAAAAAAACCTTCCGTCTTTTCGACGGAAGGCGTGTCAGGACTCGAGCACGGGGCTCGCGTTCAATTGTTGGAACCGGGCGACAAGTTCACCTGTCGCTTTGAGCTGGTTCCGGAGGACGTACGGTGTTGCGTTCGTTTGGATTTGATGTCCATCGGTCGTGAGGACAAGCCCGTTCGGCTCACCCTCAATGTTCAGTATGTCTCGAATATGGGACCAGGCATACCATTCACAATCGTCTCGTTTTGGAGACTTCGTCGGGAAGAAGACGAGTCCAGTTGTCGGTTCAATCACGACAGGGACTTTCCCTTTTACGCCGGCGACGCGTTTGGCGATGAAGATTCTTTCCTCGATCGAGCTGTTGTACTGGCGGCAAGAAAGTTGCAACAACTGGTACGGCCGGAGCGGGGTTGAAATCTCGGTGCCATCCTCGAGAATGATCCGTGACTGCTTCATGATGTCAAAGCAAGGGAGAATCGCCACGGTTCGCTTTGTGATGCGATATTTTTCCTCAGAATAGTAGGAGCGCATACGCTGCACCATCCTCCTCGTATTAGATTTTCAGGATCGGCTAAAGACAAACGGCACAAACCTAAATCATCCCTTCAATGATATATCACAAAAAATGTAAATTCAACAAGACAATATGAAAAGTAGGGAAATATAATTCCAATGAAAGCCAAATGACGAAACGTTTACAAATATTTGAGAAAGTATTTGTCACGCTTACAAGAAGGTGGTAAGATTAGCCGTAGAGGACAATCCTCTGTATTCTCCAATGGTGAAAGGAATGGATTTACACATGGTAGGTAAAGTAAAATGGTTTAACTCAGAAAAAGGTTTTGGATTCATCGAAGTTGAAGGCGGCAAAGACGTGTTCGTACACTTCTCAGCAATCCAATCTGAAGGCTACAAATCACTTGACGAAGGTCAAGATGTAGAGTTTGAAATCGTTGATGGCGAGCGTGGCCCACAAGCGGCTAACGTTGTAAAATTATAATTTCAAACCACGAAGCCGGCTCCCTTGGGAGTCGGCTTTTATTTTTTCTACATAATAAAAAAAGGCGTTTAAAAATGAGTGGAATGGGTATTTTCTTTCTATACCTTTCGCTCGTTCTAGGAAATGTTGAATTCGGAACAAAATTGTCATTATTTTCTGATGATAACGTTTTCAATCGCAGCGTTTTCGGGGTATAATATGAGTGAGCCACCTGGTTCCCCTTTCTTTTTTAAGAAATGAAGCAGGAGATTCCGTCTCGTTCGACGAATCATTGGTTCAAGCGGTTATTTCTAAGGAGGAGTTCAGATGATTTATAACATTCGCGGCGAAAACATTGAGGTCACACCAGCAATCAAAGACTATGTCGAGAAAAAGCTGGAGAAGTTGACTCGGTATTTCACAACTCCTACGGATGCACAGACGGCTTACGTCAACTTGAAAGTGTATAACGAGAAACAAAAAGTGGAAGTGACGATCCCGATGCCGAACTTGTTGCTCCGTGCTGAGGACATCAACCTCGACATGTATGCGGCAATCGACCTCGTCGTCGATAAATTGGAACGTCAAATCCGTAAACACAAAACGAAACTCAACCGTAAAGGACGCGGTAAAGAAGGTGGCGTCGGCGAGTACTTCAAGTCTTTAGAAGGACCTGATGATACACCGGCCGTCTACGATGAGGACGAGGCAGAACTCGAACTCGTGCGGACGAAACGCTTCACGTTGAAACCGATGGACACGGAAGAGGCGATTCTTCAAATGGATATGCTCGGTCACAGCTTCTTCGTCTTCTCAGACGCAGAAACGGGCAACACGAACGTCGTCTACCGTCGTAAAGATGGGAAGTACGGCTTGATCGAACCTGAATAATAAACTTGACACTACACGACCTCCCGGCTTCGGGGGGTCGTTTCCTTTTGCCTTTCCTTGAAAGGTGGCACCACTTCGGTTAAACTGTACATTAGGGAAAAAACATGCATTTTTTAGTGAGTGCAGAGGAGATATGAGTATGGCGAACTTTTTGAAAGAGTTATTTGCTCCACAGAAACGAATGTTGAAAAAAGCAGAGAAAGCGGCCGACTTGATCGAGTCGTTCGCCGAACCAATCAAAGCATTGTCCGACGAACAGCTTCAGGCGAAGACGGAAGAGTTCCGGGAACGTCTGGCAAAAGGCGAGACACTTGACGACCTCTTGCCGGAGGCGTTCGCGGTCTGTCGTGAGGCATCGGAGCGTGTGCTCGGGATGCGTCATTACCGTGTCCAGCTCATCGGGGGCTATGTGCTCCATAACGGCGACATCGCCGAAATGAAAACCGGTGAAGGGAAGACGCTCGTCGCGACACTTCCTGTCTACTTGAACGCGCTCACTGGCCGTGGCGTACACGTCGTAACGGTCAACGAATATTTGGCGAAACGAGATAAAGAACTCATGGAGCCGCTCTACTTCGCACTCGGTCTTTCAGTCGGCCTCAACGTGTCGAACATGGACCGTGTCGAGAAACAAGCGGCCTATAACTGTGATATCACGTACTCGACGAACAACGAGCTCGGATTCGACTACCTCCGTGACAACATGGTCCTTTATAAAGAAGACCGTGTTCAACGTGAGCTCTACTACACGATTGTCGATGAAGTCGACTCAATCCTCGTCGATGAGGCGCGTACTCCGCTCATCATCTCAGGATCGGCTCAAAAGTCGACTGAACTCTACACGCGCGCGGATGCGTTCGTCCGTACGTTGAAAGAGGAAGACGATTACACGGTCGACGTGAAGACGAAGTCGGTCCTCTTGACGGACCAAGGGGTCGACCTCGCCGAGAAGTTCTTCGGCATCGACAACCTGTTCGCAATCGAGCACGTCGCCGTCAACCACCACGTCGGGCTCGCCCTTCGTGCAAACGCGGTCATGCATCACGATATCGACTATATGGTACGTGAGGGGCAAGTCATGATCATCGACCAATTCACGGGTCGTGTCATGGACGGACGCCGCTACTCGGAAGGTCTTCACCAGGCAATCGAGGCGAAAGAAGGCGTCGAGATTCAACGCGAATCGATGACGCTCGCCACAATCACGTATCAGAACTACTTCCGGATGTACGAGAAACTTGCCGGGATGACCGGTACAGCGAAGACAGAGGAAGAAGAGTTCCGTAACATCTACAACATGCAAGTCGTGACGATTCCGACGAACAAACCGATTCTCCGGGATGACAAGGCAGACCTCATCTTCAAATCGATGGAAGGCAAGTTCAAAGCCGTCGTGGAAGAGATTTCGGCAGTTCACGCGACGGGACAACCGATCCTCGTCGGTACGGTCGCCGTCGAGACATCTGAATACTTGAGCAAGCTTTTGACGAAGAAGAAGATTCGTCACGATGTCTTAAACGCGAAGAACCACGCGCGTGAGGCGGAAATCATCGAGAACGCCGGTCAAAAAGGTTCCGTCACGATTGCGACGAACATGGCCGGTCGTGGTACCGACATCAAGCTCGGAGAAGGTGTCATCGACCTCGGTGGTCTTTACATCATCGGGACAGAGCGTCACGAATCACGCCGAATCGATAACCAGCTACGTGGTCGTGCGGGCCGTCAAGGGGACCCGGGTAAATCCCAGTTCTACTTGTCACTCGAAGATGAGCTCATGCGTCGCTTCGGAACGGATAGCCTCCAAAGCATGATGGAGCGTCTCGGGATGGATGACACGCAACCGATTGAGAGCCGCATGGTCTCGAAAGCGGTCGAGTCAGCGCAAAAACGTGTCGAAGGAAACAACTACGATGCGCGGAAGCAGCTTCTCGGTTATGACAACGTCATGGCGGACCAACGGAAGGTCATGTACAAGGACCGCTCGAGCATCCTCGAGAACGAGTCGGTCACGGATATCGTCCGTTCGATGATGGCACAGACGGTCGAACTCGGTGTCGGTCAATACACGCCGATCGAACTCGTACCGGAAGAATGGAACATCGACGAGCTCGCGCACTGGGCCAACCAGACGCTCGCGCTCGAGAAGACGGTCGAAGGCAAAGACTTCTACGGCAAAGAGCGTGAAGAAATCATCGAGCTACTCATGGAGCGCGTGAACGAGCAGTACGAGGCGAAACGTGAACTCGCGCCACCGGAACGCTTCAACGAGTTTGAGAAGATTATCGTGCTCCGTGCCGTCGACTCGCACTGGATGTCCCATATCGACCATATGGACCAGTTGCGCCAAGGGATTCATCTCCGCGCCTACGGACAGAACGATCCGCTTCGTGAGTATCAAGCGGAAGGGATTAACATGTTCGACGCGATGAACGCGGCGATCTCAGAAGAAGTGACAGGCTTTGTTCTTCGTGCCGAAGTCGGGGACAACCTCCGACGCGAGAAAGTCGTCGAAGAGGAAGTCGCCGTATCAGGCAAGAGCGATGCACCGGTCAAGAAGAAGCCGGTCCGTCGTTCGAAAGAAGACAGCATCGGCCGGAACGACCCGTGCTGGTGCGGTTCTGGTAAGAAGTTCAAGAACTGTCACGGTAGACAACAGGCTTAATTATTGAAGAGGCGGGTCCGCTCGCCTCTTTCCTACGGAAAGGTGAATCACACTATGGAAATTTCAGATATTCGGAACGAACTAGAGGCGATGGCGAAACGCCTCGAGAATTACAGAGCGTCTCTCAACTTGACAGAGAAAGAAGCACGTATCGCCGAGCTCGAGAACGAGATGACGTATCCAGACTTCTGGGACAACCAGGAGAAGGCACAAAAAGTCATCGACGAGTCAAACGGTCTCAAGGCGATGGTCGACAAGTATCAAGACCTCGCGAACCAACATGAGGACGGCGAAGTGACGCTCGAACTCATCAAGGAAGAGCCGGACGCCGAGATGCAAGAAGAGCTCGGGGAATCGATTCAAGCGCTCAAGAAGGAGTTTGATGACTTCGAACTCGAGATCCTCTTGAACGGACCGTACGATGCGAACAACGCCATCCTCGAATTGCACCCGGGTGCGGGCGGTACCGAGTCACAGGACTGGGCATCGATGCTCCTTCGGATGTATCAACGCTTCGCTGACAAACAAGGCTGGAAAGTCGAGACGGTCGATTACCTCCCGGGTGAAGAGGCGGGCGTCAAGTCGGTCACGCTCCGCATCGTCGGTCATAACGCATACGGCTACTTGAAGGCGGAGAAAGGGATTCACCGCTTGGTCCGCATCTCGCCATTCGACTCGTCTGGCCGTCGTCATACGTCGTTCGTGTCATGTGACGTCATGCCGGAATTCGATGACGACATCGAGATCGAAGTACGGACAGAAGACCTCCGTATCGACACGTACCGTGCATCAGGTGCCGGCGGTCAGCACATCAACACGACGGACTCTGCCGTCCGGATCACGCACGTGCCGACGGGCGTCGTCGTTTCGTGTCAGACCGAGCGCTCACAGATCAAGAACCGTGAGTCGGCGATGAAGATGTTGAAAGCGAAATTGTACCAACGCGAACTCGACGAGCAGCAACGAAAACTCGACGAGATCCGTGGGGAGAAGACGGACATCGGTTGGGGTAGCCAAATCCGTTCGTATGTCTTCCACCCGTATTCGATGGTCAAAGACCACCGGACGAACCATGAAGTCGGGAACACGAGTGGCGTCATGGACGGCGACGTCATGCCGTTCATCGATGCCTACCTTCGTAAAACAAATATGTGATGCATGTGGCTCAAAGACACCTGTCTTTGGGCCATGTTGTGTGTAAAGGAGACTTTCTTTAATGAAGCAAATCGTCAAAGACTATCTGTATTTGTTGACCGGCTCAGTGTTCGTCGCCTCGGCCTTCAGCTTATTTCTGTTGCCAAACAATCTGGCATCAGGCGGGGTGAGCGGGATCTCGGTCATCACTTATGAACTGTTCGGCATCTCGCCGGGGGCGTTCCAGCTCGTGGCGAACGTGTTACTTCTGATTATCGGGTGGGCCATCCTCGGCCTCGGCTTCGGTGTGAAGTCGCTCGTCGGCTCCATCTTTTTACCGGGTGTCATTCTTTTCTATGAGGCGATCGATGCCGGTGCGGCTGTGGACGATACGCTCCTCGCGGCCATCTTCGGTGGTGTCGGCGTCGGTGTCGGACTCGGACTCATCTTCCGTGGACGCGCCTCGACAGGGGGAATGGACTTGATCGCTCAGATCTTACATAAGTTCACGCACATCCCGCTCTATCTCTGTATCGCCATCCTCGATGGCATGGTCGTCTTGACCGCGGCCTTGACGTTCTCGTTCACGACCGGGCTCTATGCACTCATCGCATTATTCATCACGGTCAAGATGATCGACTTCGTCCAGCTCGGGTTCACACAGGACAAGATGGCTTACGTCATCTCGGAGAAGCGAGACTTCATCGTCCGGGCCGTCTTCGAGGAGCTTGACCGTGGTGCGACAGAGATCCAAGCAATCGGAGCATACTCACGTCTCGACCGTCCGATGCTCATGATTGTTGTCCGTCAGAGCGAAGTGAGTCGATTGAAGGAAATCATCCGTCGGCTCGACCCGGAGGCATTCCTTGTCTTCAGTGAGGCACATGAGGTGCTAGGACAAGGGTTTACGTCCGATAAGCGTTACATCAACGTACCGTAAGTTGTGGAATCTTTGTGTACTTTTCGTGAGATTAGGTTAGAAAGCATACGTTAACGGCTATAATGGTAAATGTAGGTCATTTCTACAACTTAGGAGGGGAACGTGGTTATGAAAAAATGGATGATGGCCATCGGCCTCGGCGCCATGCTGACACTCGGCGCATGTGGCGGCGGTGAAGAAGAGGATACATCGAGCAACGGGGATTCGGGCTCGAACACGGCATCGGTTGACGCGGAAGCGGTATACGCACAAAACTGTGCGGCATGTCACGGTGCGAACCTTGAAGGAATGAGTGGCCCGTCACTCGAGCAAGTCGGTGCTCGTCTGTCGGCAGAAGAGATTGAAAACGTCATTCGAAACGGTCAAGGCGCGATGCCTGCGAACGTCATTGAAAAAGACGAAGAAATCACAGCGGTCGCTGCTTGGCTCGCTGAGAAAAAATAAGATTCGACAGCATGAGGTGGAACACACCTCATGCTTTTTTGTTTTGGGTGTTAGGGCTTGGGGAAATATTGTTAAGGTAACGTGAGACATAGTGGAAATGGAGTGATGACAATTGAAGACGAAACTGATTGACTGGCCGACCTTTATCGGCTCGTTTGTATTACTGTTAGGGGTGACGTTACCGCTCATCTTCTTCCCAGAGACCGGTAAAGCGTGGGTCGGTGCGGCGAACGAATACATGACCTCTAACTTCGGCATGTTGTACTTAGCAATGGGCTTAGGTGCGTTCGGATTTTTGATTTTCATTGCCTTCAGTAAGAATGGTCATATCAAATTAGGTCGTGAAGATGAAGAACCCGAATTTAGTACATTCTCTTGGGCGGCGATGTTATTTGCTGCCGGCATCGGGTCCAGCATCCTCTATTGGTCCGTCATCGAATGGGTCTATTACTATGAAGGTCCGCCGTTCGGGCTGACACCGGAGTCACCGGAAGCGATTCAATGGTCGACAGCATATGGGATGTTCCACTGGGGACCGATCGCTTGGGCAATCTATACGTTACCGGCACTGCCGATCGCTTATTTCTTTTACGTCCGTAAGAAATCCGTCTTAAAGGTAAGTGAAGCGGTACGTCCCGTTATCGGAAAATGGGCAGATGGACCCCTCGGTAAATTGATTGATATCTTATTTATCTTTGGATTATTAGGTGGTGCCGGGACGACGCTCGCCCTCGGTACTCCGATGATTGCCGAAGGGGTCAACGAACTGACAGGGATTCCCGTCACGCTCGGGATGCAGGCCGTCATCATGTTGATTTGTACGGTCATCTTCGCCATCAGTTCTTACATTGGACTGAAGGGTGGCATCAAAGTACTCAGTGACTTGAACATCTGGCTCGCCCTTGGGATTTTGACGTTCGTGCTTATCTTTGGTCCGACTCGATTCATTATGGAGACGACGTTCAATGGAGTCGGAATCGTCATGGATAACTTTTTCCGGATGGCAACGTGGATGGAACCGTTCGGTGACTTCGGTGGCTTCACATCGACCGGGTTCCCGGAATCGTGGACGGTGTTCTATTGGGCATGGTGGCTTGTCTATGCACCATTCGTCGGATTGTTCGTCGCCCGTATCTCACGCGGTCGTACGGTTCGGAATATGATCTTTGGGACGATGGTGTACGGAACGCTCGGATGCATCTTGTTCTTTGGGATTCTCGGAAACTACGGGCTCTACCTTCATCTAAGTGGGACGTTCGATGTTGTCGGGTACATGGCGGCGAATGGCCCGGCACCTACAATCATCGCCATCATCGGCCAATTGCCTTTCGGGAAAGTCGTCATCGGCGTCTTTACGCTTCTTGCCATTATCTTTTTGGCGACAACGTTCGATTCATCATCATACATCTTGGCATCGGTCACGCAAAAACATGTCGAGGATGAGCCGATTGTCTGGAACCGTCTCTTTTGGGCGTTCGCGCTTGCTATCATGCCGCTCACGCTCATGTTCCTCGGCGGACTAGAGACGCTCCAGACAGCGAGTATCGTCGGTGGATTCCCGCTTATCTTCATCATGTTCCTTCTTGCTTGGTCATTCGTCCGCGTATCGAGTCGGGATATCCGGGCTTCCGATGACTATGAATCCTCAACGATTCATATCAAGTATCGGAAACGGAAAAAGTCGCCGTTTGATGCATTGAAAGAAAAACCACACGATTAAATGTGGCGTATTGGTGAAGGGTGTTCCTTAGGGAGCACCCTTTTGAAGTGCGGTTTCAATATTCTCTTGGGGAATAAGAAAGCGAGTTTCTTCGCGACATTTTCACATCGAACTCAATCGAACTGAAACAATCCTGTAATGGTGTTTTAAAAGTCGGATTGATATAATTGTAGTCGCTTCAACATATGCCCTAGATGATTTTTTGACCAGGCTAACATAAAAAAGCGACACCTTGACAGAGGGAGCCGTTTCCTGTAAAAAAGACTCTAGGCGAAATATACAGTAACTAAAATAATTGATTCAAATTCGTCATAGATGCTTAAAAATAATTTAAAAAGGGTAGGGAATACGTTATGATCTCGATGCAAAAAGTCAGTAAAGTATATCCGAACGGCGTCGTCGCCATGGATGACCTCGATCTAGAGATTCGCGACGGCGAGTTCCTTTATGTCGTCGGGCCTTCCGGTGCCGGAAAGTCGACGTTCATGAAGATGATTTATCGTGAGGAGAAGCCGACAGCCGGTCAATTGTTGATTGACGGACTCGATGTCGGGAAAATTAAAGACCGACACGTACCGAAGCTACGCCGTCAACTCGGCGTTATCTTCCAAGACTTCAAATTGTTGCCGTCACTTACGGTATATGAGAACGTAGCGTTCGCATTAGAAGTTGTAGGAGCGGATACGTCTTCGATTCGGAAACAAGTCATGGATGTGTTGAACCTTGTCGGATTGAAGAACAAGGCGCGCAACTATCCGGACGAACTATCAGGTGGAGAACAACAACGTGTCTCGATTGCTCGCGCAATCGTCAATAAGCCAAAATTGATCATCGCCGATGAGCCGACAGGGAACTTAGACCCGGAAACAGCATGGGGCATCATGGAAGTGTTTGAAGAGATTCACCGCCGCGGAGCGACAATCGTCATGGCAACACACAACCGTGACATCGTCGATAAGATTCGTCACCGCGTCATCGCGATTGAGAACGGGAAAGTCGTGCGCGATGAAGAGAAAGGAGCATATGGCTATGATATTTAAGACTGGATTGCGCCATTTGCGTGAAGGGTTCAAAGGAACACTTCGGAATGGATGGATGTCGTTCGCGGCGATTAGTGCCGTGACCATTACGTTGCTACTTGTCGGTGTATTCGCACTCGTCATGTTCAACATCAATGAAATTTCAGATAACGTCGAAAATGATGTCGAGATTCAAGTGTTCATCACTCGTACAGCGGATGAGAACTCGGTTGAGAAACTCGGAGAGAACATTGAACAGGTGCCGGGCGTCTCGACGGTCACGTTCAGTTCAAAAGAAGATGAGCTAGCGAAGTTCCAAGACCAGCTCGGCGATGATGCGGCTGCATACGGAACGGTCGAAAAAGATAACCCGCTCCACGCCCGCTATATCGTCAAAGCACAAGACCCGACAGAACTAGAGGAAGTGGCCAAATCGGTCGGTTCACTCGATAATGTGGACGATGTGAAATACGGAAAAGACTACATCGATAAAATGTTTGCTTTCTTCAACGGGATTCGCATCGGTGGACTCGCGTTGATTGTCGGTTTGACATTGATGGCGATGTTCTTGATCTCAAATACGATTAAAATGACAATCTTCTCGCGTCGCCGTGAGATTGAAATCATGCGACTCGTCGGAGCGAAAAACAGCTTTATCCGCTGGCCGTTCTTTATCGAAGGATTGCTCCTTGGAATGCTTGGGGCTCTCGTCCCGATTCTTGTCATTTATTTCGGATATGACGTTGCATATAGTGCTTTACAACCATCGCTTGATCAATTGAATAGTGATATATTTAAGTTGATTGATCCATCGACGCTAACAGTCCAAGTATCGCTTGTTTTACTTGCACTCGGTGCGTTCATCGGAATCTGGGGATCGACGACATCGCTCGGTCGTTTCTTGAAAATCTAACTTAAATAAGGAGGAGTTGGCGGATGAAACGTTCGCTTGCGCTAGGGTTGTGTGTATCGTTACTTGCCATGCCGGTCATGGCGACAGAGAAAGACACGTTGAAAGCTCGACAAGATCGACTGTCCAATGAGTTGGAGGAGTCGAAAAAAGCGCAGGCCGAGACGGATGCCGAACTCGAGATCACCGAGGCAGAGCGTGATGCCGTGAAGACGGAAATACACGTCGTCGACGACCGGTTGAATGAATTGAGCGAACAAATCGCCATTCAGCAGCATGAGGTCGATACAGCCCGGGCAGAACTCGAGTCGACCCGCCAACAACTTTCCGTTCAGGAAGAATACTTGGAAAGCCAGAAGGAACTCGTGAACGAGCGCCTTCGCGTTTTGCAAGTACATGAAGACACTTCCTATTTACAAGTCATTTTTGAGTCCCGTTCCTTCGGCGACTTCGTGACACGGGCTATGACGGCCCGCACGATCGCTGAACAGGACCGGGAGCTCATACATAATTATATGAGTGAGATGGAACGTTTGGAGTCGCTCGAGTCGACACAACGTACCCAGCTCTCTTTCATCAAGCAAAAAGAGCGCGAGCTCGTCATCACCAAGCAAGACCTTGACCGGACGGCCGAGAAGAAACGTGACCTGTTGGTTGAACTGAACGAACAAGTAGAGCAGCTCGAGCTCGAAAAGATGACGCGCAGTGAAGAGCAGGCGGTCATGGCTGAACAGAACCGCATCATCAGTGAACAACTAGAGGCGATTGCGACTGCCGAACGAGAAGCCGCAGAGGCAGCGGAACGTGCCAAACGTGAAGCTGAGGCGCGTGCCGCTGAAGAGCGAGCACAAGCAGAAGCGGAAGCCCGTGAGTCGGAGGTCGAGGAGGCACCAGAAGTGACCGCACCAACCGAAACACCGACGAATGTGTCCACGTCCACGGGATTCGTTCGTCCTGTGTCCGGTTATGTGTCTAGTCCGTTCGGTCCACGAGACAACCCGTTGACAGGTGTGCCGGAGATTCACAAGGGCATTGACCTCGTCAATGCGTCTGGAACACCAATCGTGTCAAGCGCACCAGGTGTCGTCATCAAGGCGGCACCGGCGACCGGGTATGGAAATGTCGTCTTCGTTTCGCATGTCATCAACGGTGAGATTTGGACGACCGTCTATGCCCATTTAAATGCGATCACAGTCGGAGCCGGTCAACAAGTGGCGGCGGGACAGACGGTCGGAACGCTTGGCAATACCGGCTGGTCGACGGGACCCCATCTTCATTTTGAGTTACACCGAGGGAAATGGGCACCGGGACAGCCGAACGCAATTAACCCGGCCCCGTATATTGGATACTGACAGAAGCGGACGCGTCCCAAATATGTGGAACGCGTCCGCTTTTCCTCTAGTTTTTGCTATACTAATGAAAAGACTTACAAAGAGAAATGAGGGACCAACCCGTGAAAAATTCAACCGCAGGACTACTCGCTGGCACAACGTTCGTGGCTGGGGCCGGTGCAGGCCTTGCGACGATGGCGTTTACAGACACATCGCTTCCCATTCAAACGAATGCGGAAGGCTGGGATAAAGTCGACCAAGTACGTGATTTGATTGAAGAACATTCGTTACAGGACATCTCAGAAGACGATTTATTGACCGGTGCGCTCGACGGGATGACCGCAGCGCTGAACGACCCGTATTCGGATTTCTTGGATGCGGAAGAAACGTCACAATTTACGGACTCGATTGAATCGAGTTTTGAAGGAATCGGCGCGACTTTGGAGAAGAAAGGAGAGGACATCTTAATTGTCGCTCCGATCAAAGGCGCTCCGGCCGAAGAGGCTGGACTTCGTCCCGGTGACATCATCACAGCGGTCGACGGGGAGTCGATTGAAGGGATGGATGTACAGGAGGCCGTCCAATTGATTCGAGGAGAAAAAGGGACGACCGTCACATTGACGATTCGCCGTGGCAGTCAGACGGCGGACTACGAGATCATACGTGACACGATTCCAATCGAGACGGTCTTCTCTGAAGTGAAAGAGAAAGACGGTAAAAAGATTGGGTATCTCCAAGTCACCCAATTCTCAGAACCGACGGCTGATGAATTCCTCGAACAACTCGAGCAACTCGAGTCAGAAGAAATCGATAGCTTGATCATCGATGTTCGTGGAAATCCGGGAGGTCTCTTGCCTGCCGTCATCGAGATGTCGGAAGGGTTCGTCCCGACATCAAAACCGGTCGTCCAAATCGAGAATGCGGACGGTGACCGTGATGCACAAAACGGTCGCGCTCGTGAAGCGAAACCGTATGACCTGTTTGTCTTGACGGATGAGGGTTCTGCCTCGGCATCTGAGATTTTGACTGGTGCGATGAAAGAAGGAGCAGGCGCGACCATCATCGGGACGAAGACGTTCGGAAAAGGTGTCGTCCAGACGGCGTTCGACTTAGAGGACGGCAGTAACTTGAAATTGACGACGAGCAAATGGCTCACACCGGACGGAAATTGGATTAACAAGAAGGGCATCGAGCCGGACATTGAAGTGGAGCAACCGGACTTCTTCAACGTGACCCGTGTCCTGACAGAAGAAGAGTCACTCCAAGTCGGAGATTACGGTGACGCCGTCTCGAACTTGCATAAAATTTTAACTGGAATCGGCTATGAGCCAGGCGGTCAGCCGGGATATTACGGGGACACGATGGCGAACGCCGTGAAAGCATTCCAGACAGACAATGGTCTCGAGGCTTCTGGAACTGTCGATGAAGAGACAGCCTCTGCACTCGAAGCGAAATTGCTCGAAGCGATTCAAGATGAGGCGAATGACGCCCAATTGAATCGTGCGCTTGAAGAAGCCGCAAAATAACGTTGTATGAAAGAAAGGGTTGGACCGCGTGGAAGTTGTACGAATGGGTGTTACGGCTTTATTGACGTTGTTAGGTAGTCCGCTGTTTTGGGTGACACTCGTCGCCCTTACATACATATCGCTGACACGGGTCAAGCGAGAACGGGCCATGTTCCGTTCGAGACGTCGCTCACCGAAGTCGGAATGGAGACATTTCATCTGGCCGAGTCTTCTGTTAGCGGTCCTCTCATCGGCCGTGACGATTTTACTCGAGACGACCATCACGTTTGAGTGGGCCGTCTCGTTCACGATTCTCTATACGCTCGTCGTCTTGACGATGCATCCGCGATTCTTTAATCCGGTGCTGCCTCTTCTCGTGTTGTTCGGGGTCGTCTTGTTACGCGATGTTGTCGCATATGGGGCGCTTCGTGATTGGGTAGCAGCACTCGCTCAGGTCGATTGGACGGTCTATGCGCTCACATTCGGCCTCGTCACCCTTGCGGAAGCGATTCTCTTGCGCTGGAACGGACCAAAAGAGACATCCCCGACCTTGATCTTGTCGAAACGGGGGCAGTTTATCGGAGGGCATGTCGTCAAACGGATTTGGTTTTTCCCGCTCGTCGTCTTCGTGCCACCGATGTTCGGTCTCGACTGGCCGATGGTGCCCATCATTCTTCCGATTCCCATCGGGGTCAGTTTATTGTCGACCGGCGCCTTACCAGGAACGCTTCTCGCACGATTGAGCAATTATCGTGCCGTACTCGCTTTGATCGCTCTCGGTTTATTCGCCCTCTCATATGCGTTTAAGATTCCATATGTCGACTATGTAGTATTGACGATATTCGTCCTCTATGAGCTCGGCTTACAATGGATCAAACGCGAGAATCGGGGAACGACACCCGTTTTCATCAATGGAAACCGTGGGGCGGTCATCGTCGACACGTTACCGAACTCACCTGGGGAGACGATGCAGCTCATCCCGGGTGAATCGATCTATAAAGTCAACGGGACGGTCATCACAGGAGGGCATAGTTTTTATGAGGCGCTCCAGCAACATAAGCCGTACATCAAACTGGAAGTATTGAATCTGAACGGGGATATCCGATTCGTTCAACGAGCGATGTATGAGACCGATCCACATGAGCTCGGAATTTTGTTCGTCGGGGAACCGACGAGCCCGAGAGTCCGCTTACGTAAACTGTAAGAGTATCCGTCATGGGTACTCTTTTTTGCATACAAAAAGGCACCCGTGAGGATGCCCGTTCGTCTTATACATCAAGTTTTGAAGGCTTGAATGCCATTGTGGCTTCGACAGCGTGTTGCCATCCTTTGTAGAGGGCTTCGCGATGAGACTCATCCATGTTTGGATCGAACTTCTTGTCGAGTTTCCACTGTTCTTTGACTTCGGCTTGGTCTTTCCAGAATCCAACGGCGAGACCTGCCAAGTAGGCGGCACCGAGTGCAGTCGTTTCACTCACTTCAGGACGCTCGACCGGGACGTTGAGAATGTCCGATTGGAACTGCATGAGGAAGTTGTTACTGACGGCCCCACCGTCGACGCGAAGCGTCTTCAAGTTGATGCCTGAGTCACTCTCCATCGACGTGAGGACGTCACGTGTCTGGTAAGCGAGTGACTCGATTGTCGCCCGGACCATCTGTTCTTTCTCTGTCCCACGCGTGAGACCGAAGATGGCACCACGGACGTCAGAGTTCCAATACGGTGCACCGAGACCGACGAAGGCAGGAACGACGTAGACACCGTCAGTTGATTCGATCCGTGTCGCATACTGTTCCGAGTCTTTCGCTGATTTCAACATCCGCAATCCGTCACGGAGCCACTGGATCGCCGAACCGGCGACGAAGATCGAACCTTCGAGCGCGTATTCTACTTTCCCGTTATAGCCCCAAGCGATTGTCGTCAAGAGACCGTGATCAGATTTGACGGCTTCTTCTCCCGTGTTCATGAGCATGAAACAACCTGTTCCATACGTGTTTTTCGCCTCACCTTTTTCGAAGCAAGTTTGTCCGAACAAGGCGGCCTGTTGGTCACCTGCAGCTCCGGCAATCGGGACTTCGAATCCGAAGAAGTGGTATGGAATCGTGTTCGCATAGACTTCACTTGACGGTTTGACTTCAGGAAGCATTGATTTAGGCACTGTCAAGATCTCGAGTAACTCGTCATCCCACTTCTGCTCGTAGATGTTGTACATGAGTGTACGCGATGCGTTCGAGTAATCGGTTACGTGTGCTTTTCCACCAGAGAGTTTCCAGATGAGCCACGTGTCGATTGTCCCGAAGAGGAGTTCGCCGTTCTCAGCTTTTTCACGTGCACCCTCGACGTTGTCAAGAATCCATTTGACTTTCGTTCCTGAGAAGTAGGCATCGATGAGGAGACCTGTTTTGTCGCGGACCATATCGGAATGACCGGCTGCTTTCAGCTCTTCACAGATGTCGGCGGTTTGACGGGATTGCCAGACGACGGCGTTATAGACAGGGCGTCCTGTTTCCTTTTCCCAAACGACAGCTGTTTCACGTTGGTTCGTGATCCCGATTCCGGCAATCTCATTCGGGTCGATATCAGCAGAACCGAACGCTTCCGCCATAACGGCGAGGACAGAACCCCAAATCTCATTGGCGTTGTGCTCGACCCAGCCTGGTTTTGGGAAGTATTGTTTGAATTCGCGCTGTGCGACTGTGACAATTTTTCCATCATGATCAAAGATGATTGCCCGTGAACTTGTCGTTCCTTGGTCCAATGCTAAAATATAACGTTTTTCTTTCGCCATATGTGATTTCCTCCTTCAAAATTATGTGTTAAGGGACGAGAATACCGTAGATGAGTGCGGCAATAATCGCACCGATAATCGGACCGACGACCGGGATCCATGAATAACCCCAATCTGAAGATCCTTTTCCTTTAATTGGAAGGAATGCGTGTGCGATACGTGGCCCAAGGTCACGTGCCGGGTTGATCGCATATCCCGTCGTACCACCGAGCGAAAGACCAATCGATACAATCAAGAAACCAACGATGAGTGGATTGAGTCCGTCTGCGAATGTGTTTGCCCCGAATGACAACAATGCAAAGACAAGGACGAATGTTCCGATAATCTCACCAATCAAGTTGTACGGCGTGCTTCGAATACCTGGAGCTGTCGAGAACGTCGCCAGTTTTAAACCAGGATCGTCTGTCGCATCATAGTGCGGCTTGTAGTGGACATAAACCAAACATGCCCCGATGATGGCTCCAATAAACTGAGCGAGGATGTAAAGTGGGACATCAGCCCATGGGAATTCGCCTGCTGTCGCGAGACCAATCGTGACGGCAGGGTTGATGTGAGCGCCTCCGTAAATTCCGGCTGCGTAGACCCCGACCATAACGGCAAGACCCCAACCCATTGTGATGACAATCCAGCCAGAGTTTTCCGCTTTGGAATGGCGGAGGACGACGCCGGCGACGACACCGTTACCGAGCAGAATCAATAGCATCGTACCAATAATTTCACTGACAAATGCTGACATGTGATACTCCCCTTTCTCCCTTATGCAATTTGACTTACCACTTCATTATATGCCCAAAATGTAAGCGTTTTAAAACAGTGTTTTTAAAAAATCCTACTTTTTTCCTACAAATGTTCACATTTACAGCTGTAAACTTCACAAAAGAGTTAAGAAGCAGAGCGAAACGTTCACGAAGTGGATGTTTTTTTCGGATATTTCAAGCATTCCAATTTACTAGGGACATAGTCCAATCTGAAAAGTGTAATGCTTTATGCCACAAAAGTGATTCTGTTGAAATCTTGATGTGATGATTTGGATGGAACAAGATGTTTCTTTTGAGACAGTAAAGGAAAAAGAAATGAACAATGGATTGAATGAAAAAAAGAAATAAAATGAATTAACCTACAAGCTAATAAGCGAATATTTGTTCGTGTCTATGGTATAATCAAGACACTTATGAAATGAGAAGGTGAGGAGTATCTTATGGAATCGATTCCGTTTGCATTACAATCTGAATTTCAACCAGGAGGCGACCAGCCTGAAGCGATTCGACAGCTTGTCGAAGGTGTAAATCGAGGTGACCGGTATCAGACGCTCCTCGGTGCAACGGGTACGGGTAAAACGTTTACCGTCTCGAACGTCATTCAAGAAGTAAAGAAGCCGACACTCGTCCTCGCCCATAACAAGACGCTCGCCGGTCAGCTCTACTCGGAGTTCAAAGAGTTCTTCCCGAACAACGCGGTCGAGTACTTCGTCAGTTACTATGACTATTATCAACCGGAAGCGTACGTGCCGTCGACGGATACGTTCATTGAGAAGGATGCTTCAATCAATGATGAAATCGATAAGCTGCGTCACTCGGCGACGTCGGCTCTCTTTGAGCGCGATGACGTCATCATCGTCGCATCTGTCTCCTGTATTTATGGTCTCGGTAACCCGGAAGAATATCGGAGCCTCGTCTTGAGCCTTCGCGTCGGGAAAGAGATGGGACGTGACGAGATGTTACGTAAACTCATCGACATTCAATATGAACGAAACGATATCGATTTCCAGCGTGGACGTTTCCGTGTCCGCGGGGACGTCGTCGAGATCTTCCCAGCATCGCGTGACGAACACTGCATGCGCATCGAGTTCTTCGGAGACGAGATCGACCGCATCCGTGAGATGGATCCGTTGACGGGTGAAATCATCGCAGACCGTGATCACGTCGCCATCTTCCCGGCATCCCACTTCGTCACACGCGACGAAAAATTGCAAAAGGCAATCGTCAACATCGAAGCGGAACTTGAGGAACAACTTGTGAAGTTCCGCGAAGAAGGGAAGCTCTTAGAAGCGCAACGACTCGAGCAACGAACGCATTACGATTTGGAAATGATGCGTGAGATGGGGTATTGTTCAGGAATCGAGAACTATTCGCGACACTTGAACTTGATGCCTGAAGGTTCAACCCCGTACACATTAATCGATTACTTCCCGGAAGATTTTTTACTCGTCGCTGATGAGTCGCACGTGACGCTTCCGCAAGTACGCGGGATGTACAACGGGGATCAGGCACGGAAACAAGTGCTCGTCGACCACGGCTTCCGTCTCCCTTCGGCGAAGGATAACCGTCCGCTCAAGTTCGATGAGTTCGAGAAGAAAGTCTCACAAGCGATTTTCATCTCGGCGACACCAGGTCCGTACGAACTCGAACATACGCCGAACATGATTGAGCAAATCATCCGTCCGACCGGGTTACTTGATCCGACAATCGAGATTCATCCAATCAAAGGTCAGATTGACTACTTGATGGATCAGATTCGCGAACGCATCAAGCGCGACGAGCGCGTGCTCGTGACGACGCTCACGAAGAAGATGGCAGAGGACCTATCCGATTACTTACGCGAAGCGGGAATCAAGGTCAACTATATGCACTCCGAAATCAAGACGCTCGAGCGAATCGAAATCATTCGTGACCTTCGTCTCGGTAAATATGACGTGCTCGTCGGAATCAACTTGTTGCGGGAGGGTCTTGACATTCCAGAGGTCAGCCTCGTGACGATTCTCGATGCCGATAAGGAAGGATTCCTTCGTTCCGATCGTTCGCTCATCCAGACGATTGGACGAGCGGCGCGTAACGCGAACGGACATGTCATCTTGTTCGCGGACAAGATGACCGATTCGATGGCGCGTGCCATCGAAGAGACGGATCGTCGTCGGTCGATTCAACAGGCTTATAATGAAGAACATGGCATCACCCCGCAGACGATTCGAAAAGACGTCCGAGGGGTCATTCGGGCGACGGTCGAGGCGGAAGAGGAAGCACTCGAATCGCTCAGTACGATGAAGCCGGCCGAACGCGAGGCGGCGATTGCCAAGTTGGAAGAAGAAATGAAGCAAGCGGCACGCGATCTCCAGTTCGAACGCGCGGCCGAATTGCGTGACTTAATCTTGGAGTTGAAGGTAGGGAATTAAATGGCTGAAAAGAAAAATGCGATTGTCATCAAAGGGGCACGCGTCAACAATTTAAAAAATATTGACATCGATATCCCACGTGACCAGCTCGTCGTCTTGACGGGCTTGTCCGGCTCCGGGAAATCGTCACTTGCGTTCGATACGATTTATGCGGAAGGACAGCGTCGGTACGTCGAGAGCTTATCCGCCTATGCCCGTCAGTTCCTTGGACAGATGGATAAGCCAGACGTCGATACGATTGAAGGACTTAGCCCGGCCATCTCAATTGACCAGAAGACGACGAGTCGTAACCCGCGTTCGACGGTCGGGACGGTGACCGAGATTTATGATTACCTTCGTCTATTGTTTGCAAGAATCGGGAAACCGGTCTGTCCGAACCACGGCATCGAGATTTCGAGTCAAACGATTTCGCAGATGGTCGACCAGGTGATGGAGTTGCCGGAGCGGACACGACTCCAGATTTTGGCGCCAATCGTGTCGGGTCGGAAAGGGACGCACGTGAAAGTATTCGACTCGTTAAAGAAAGAGGGATTCGTCCGTGTCCGTGTCAATGGTGAAACGATTGAATTGACGGATGAGATTGAGCTCGATAAAAACAAGAAGCATTCGATTGAAGTCGTCGTCGACCGCCTCGTCGTCCGACCTGACGTCGAAGGGCGCCTCGCCGACTCACTCGAGACGGCATTACGTCTTGCGGACGGCCGTGTCATTATCGATAAGATGGATGGCACCGAGCTTCTCTTCAGTGAGCATCACGCCTGTCCGATCTGCGGGTTCTCCATCGGCGAACTCGAACCTCGGATGTTCTCATTCAACTCGCCATTCGGTGCATGTCCGACGTGTGATGGTCTTGGGACGAAACTAGACGTCGACCCAGAACTCGTCATCCCGGACCCGTCGAAGACGTTGAAAGAGGGGGCGATTGCCGCATGGCAACCGACAAGTTCCCAGTACTATCCACAACTTTTGTCTGCGATGTGCCAGCATTTCAACATCGACATGGACGTGCCGTTCGAGCGCCTATCAAAACGTGATCAGGACCTCGTCTTGAACGGATCTTCGGAGGAATCGTTCCTCTTCCGCTACGAGAACGACTTCGGTCAAGTGCGGACGAATACCATTTTCTTTGAAGGGGTGCTCCGTAACATCGAGCGCCGTTACCGGGAGACAACATCCGACTATATCCGTGAGCAGATGGAAATGTACATGGCGACACATGCGTGTCCGACATGTCACGGCTATCGCTTGAAAGAAGAGTCGCTCGCCGTCAAGATCACGGGTCAGCACGTCGGGCAAGTGACGGAGAAATCGGTCGTGAACGCACTTGCGTTCTTTGAAGGACTCAACGAGCAGTTGAGCGAGAAAGAGATCGCCATCGCCCGTCTCATCCTCCAAGAGATTCGGGAACGACTCAGTTTTTTGAATAACGTCGGTCTCGACTACTTGACGCTCTCTCGTGCCGCTGGAACACTCTCGGGTGGGGAGGCGCAGCGGATTCGTCTCGCGACACAAATTGGGTCTCGTCTCACGGGTGTTTTATATGTCCTTGACGAACCATCCATCGGTCTTCATCAACGTGATAACGATCGGTTGATTTCGACCCTCAAACAGATGCGGGACATCGGCAACACGCTCATCGTCGTCGAGCATGACGAGGACACGATGATGGAAGCCGACTACTTGATCGATATCGGACCAGGCGCAGGAGAACATGGCGGACAGGTCATTGCGGCCGGGACGCCGAAACAACTGATGAAAAATAAAAACTCGCTCACCGGTCAATATCTTGCTGGGAAGAAGTTCATCCCACTTCCGGCTGAACGGAAGATGCCAGACGAACGTTTCTTAAAGATCGTCAAAGCAGAAGAGAACAACCTAAAAGACGTCGACGTTTCCATTCCACTCGGGATGTTCGTTGCCGTAACAGGGGTCTCGGGATCGGGTAAATCGACCCTCATCAATGAGATTCTCTATAAATCGCTCGCGCACAATATGAACCGGGCCAAAGCGAAGCCAGGCAAGCACAAGAAGATTGAAGGACTTGAGCATATCGATAAGGTCATCGATATCGACCAATCCCCGATCGGACGGACCCCTCGTTCGAACCCGGCCACGTATACGGGTGTCTTTGATGATATTCGTGACGTCTTCGCCTCGACGAATGAAGCGAAGATGCGCGGCTACAAGAAGGGACGTTTCAGTTTCAACGTTAAAGGCGGGCGCTGTGAAGCATGTCGTGGGGATGGGATCATCAAAATCGAGATGCACTTCCTTCCTGACGTCTACGTTCCGTGTGAGGTCTGTCACGGGAAACGCTATAATCGTGAAACGCTCGAAGTGAAGTACAAAGGAAAGACGATCGCAGACGTCCTTGATATGACGATTGAGGAAGGACTCGAATTCTTTGAAAAGATTCCGAAAATCAAGCGGAAGATTCAAACGATTTATGACGTCGGTCTTGGCTATATGAAACTCGGTCAGCCGGCGACGGAACTTTCGGGTGGGGAAGCCCAGCGTGTCAAACTCGCTTCGGAACTTCATAAACGGTCGACCGGGAAAACGATTTATATTCTGGACGAACCGACGACCGGTCTTCACGTCGACGACATCGCGCGCTTGTTGAAAGTGTTGCAACGTCTTGTCGAGAACGGGGACACGGTGCTCGTCATCGAGCATAACCTCGATGTCATCAAGTCGGCCGATTATTTGATTGACCTCGGACCAGAGGGTGGAGATGGTGGCGGACTCATCGTCGCAACGGGGACACCAGAAGAAGTCGCGGAAGTGTCAGGCTCGTATACCGGTAAGTATTTGAAGCCGGTTCTCGAACGAGATGCAGCCCGAGTGAAACCGAAAGCAGGAAAAAAGAAATAAGTATAGAAATGGTGAGAAACGGGAAGGTAATTGACGTGCAACCAAATTGAAGGGGGAAAACGAACGTGAAACAAGAAATGCGTGAACTGATTCTCCAGCAAGTGAAGGAAGGCAAGATGACGATCGAGGAGGCGATGACGCAACTCGAACGTCTCGAGCGACTTGAACCGGAACAGGTTCAAGCGCTTGAAGAGCGACAGGATACAGAAAAGGTCGATGCCTATTCGGTTGAATCGCTCACAACGAAACTGACATCTGCAGTGGAAGGGCTCGTGACGAAACTTCGCGACAGCGACTTCTCATTCAGCTCGAACTTTGGTCCGGAAGTGACGTATTCGAAGTCGTTCCCGTTCACAGGTAGCGATATCTCGCTCGACCTGTTCAACGCGTCGGCGACGATTGTTTCGTCTGATGCCGAAGATTGTGAACTGATTGTCACGGGTCGTCCGCTTCGCCAACAAGATGCGGATAAGGCGCTCGAACAGTTACAGTCTGCGGTTAAGCACTCTGTCATTGGTGATCGTCTCGTCGTTTCGCTCCGTGATAAACTCGTCCGGGCCCACGTGGAACTGTACGTCCCGCACCACCATTTCAACCATCTTCTTGTTCAAACGTTGAACGGTGAAGTCCGTGCCGATGGTCTCGATGTCGAGAACGTTCGTGTGCAAACCGCAAACGGGCGTGTCGTGCTCCATGACGTGCATGCATCCGAACTATTACTGAACACTGGTAATGGGACGGTCGAGGTCGAAGGTGTCGAAGCGGAACTCGTTCACGTTCGGACCGGAAACGGTGCCGTCATCGTCGGTGGGAAGTACGATAAAGCCTCCCTCAAGACCGGGAACGGAAACATCCGCGCGGAACTGGCGACAGCTCGTCCTGCGAAGTTTGAACTCGCGTCACTCGCCGGGAACATTCGACTCGTGTTACCACACGGCGTCGAGGTCGAAGGGGAGCTCGAGACGAATTTCGGTGGTCTGCATTGCTTGCTTGATGAGCTCGAAATCATCCGTGACCGCAAGGACGTCGCACAGCGTCGTCTGGAATTCTTATCGGGTCGCGGTCAAACCCCTCGTATCGAAGTCGAGGCGGGGACGCGTACCGGTACAATCGATTTGGAGCACGGTTCGGTCTATACGCCATCCACATTCCTCGATGAAGATAAAGTGGAACCGGCTGACCCGGTCGATCCTGTCGACCCGGGCGATTTGAACAATCCGTTCCATCAACAATAAGAAAATCCCGAAGGCTCAGCCTTCGGGATTTTTTGATTATAGATTCATTTCGTACTCCATCTGTTGCCAATCCATCATCTGTGTATCAAACAGAGTGAAGGCGCTGATAGCAAACACGATGAAGAGGACCGGTCCGGCAATCAAGAGAATGATTCCAAGAAGGCGCATCGACTTCGAGCGATTCCAATAGAAGATGATGGCGACAATCATGGAGATGAGCGCTCCGGACAAGAAGAATCCGATGATGTTCAAGATGAACAAGAGCAAGATCGTCTCATTTTTCGTCGCGGCATATTCTTTCCACATATCGATTAACGATTTGATGATGTAAACGAGGGACCCAATTCCAATCACTAGCGCAAATAAGATGACAATTCCAAATAAACCTTCCATTATTCCACCTCCTAGTTAGCCTATACCCTACATACGAACGGTGTAATAGGATGGTTTCAACAATTTTTTGACACGTTCTTCATCACTTCCCTAGCCCGTCTTAGAAAGAGCTATGATACAATAATGAGCGTGAAAGGGGCAGATACTGATGCAAAATATCGTACGTACCGCTCAAGTTGTTGAGCGTTTTAAACTTCAAGTTATTGCGGGAGAGGAAGGACTTCATCGACCGGTCGCAACACCCGACCTGAGTCGACCGGGTCTCGTCCTTGCTGGCTATTATACGCACTATGCCAAAAACCGCCTGCAAGTGCTTGGGAAGACGGAGTTGACATTCTATGCGAGCCTCTCGGAAGAGAAGCGTCGTGAACGAGCTAAAATCTTGTGTACGGAACAGACGCCAGGAATTTTAATCACGCGTGGCTTCGATATTCCAAAAGAAATCGAAGAAGAGGCGGAAGCAGCAAACGTTCCTCTCATGCGAACGAATGCGGTGACGACATCGATTGAATCACAAATTACGAACTTCCTAGAGATGGAACTAGCACCGATGACGGCGATGCACGGTGTGCTCGTCGATATTTACGGTGTTGGTGTCCTCATCAAGGGCCAGAGTGGTGTCGGGAAATCTGAGACGGCACTTGAACTCGTCAAACGGGGGCACCGCCTCGTCGCCGATGATTCAGTCGAGATTCGTCAAACGGGGGACCAGCTCCTCGTCGGATCAGCACCGAAGCTCATTCGTCACCTGCTCGAGATTCGTGGGATTGGCATCATCGACGTCATGACGTTGTTCGGTGCGGGTGCGGTTCGGTCGCATAAAAAGATCAGTCTCATCGTCAACTTGGAGAACTGGGACGCGGGCAAAGTATACGACCGTGTCGGACTCGACCACAATACGATGAAAATCATCGACAGTGAAGTTCCGCTCTTGACCATCCCCGTTCGACCTGGTCGAAACTTGGCAGTCATCATCGAGGTCGCAGCGATGAACTATCGTCTGCAAAATATGGGAATCAATACGGCTGAAGAGTTCGCAGAACGTCTCGCGAACGCGATTCAGGATACTGAAGGAGACTTGTGAGCATGGTAGAACCGACATTTGATCGTGTGGCGTTTGAGATTGGCTCTTTGCCAATCTATTGGTACGGCATGATTATCGCCTTCGGGGCGATGCTTGGTCTCGTCCTCGCCTTATACGAAGCAAAACGTATCAATTATGATTCGGAACGACTCGTGGATGTCGTCATCTGGTCGATTCCGATCAGCATCGTCTTCGCGCGCATTTATTACGTGACGTTCCAATGGGATTATTATTCAGAGAACCTCGGACAAATCATCGACATTCGTCAAGGTGGGATTGCCATTCATGGAGCCATCTTCGGTGCTCTCCTTGTCGTCATCGTCTATTGTATGCGAAAGTCGATGTCGTTCTGGAAAGTGACGGACATCTTGGCGCCATCGCTTCTTCTTGGACAAGCCATTGGGCGTTGGGGAAACTTTATGAACCAAGAGGCACATGGTGGCGAGACGACGCGTAGTTTCTTGCAAGATACGCTCATGCTACCAGACTGGATCGTCAATCAGATGTACATCGATGGGACTTATTATATCCCGACCTTCTTATATGAAAGTGTATGGAATATCATCGGGGTCATCCTTCTCGTCGCGTGGCGCATGATTGGCAATCCACGACGTGGGTATATCTTCTTGTCATACCTCGTCTGGTACTCAATCGGTCGCTTCTATATCGAGGGACTTCGTACGGACAGTCTCATGTCCGGAGATTTGCGTGCGGCGCAAATGGTGTCAATCGCCTTGATCCTCTTCGGTATCGTCACGATGATTCTTCGTCGCAAGGCGAAACGTTACAACGACCCATCAGAGAAAGGATTGTTTGATTAATGGATACGATCTTATTTGATTTAGACGGTACATTACTCGATACGAACCCACTCATTATCGCGAGTTTCCGCCATACGTTCGACTATTATTTCCCGGAACATACGTATCGGGATGAAGACATTTATCGATTCATCGGACCGACGCTCGAAAAGTCGTTCCGTGAACTCAACGAGCCGGAATGGAAAGAGATGCAAGCCTTCTATCGGAGCTTCAACATCGCCATGCATGACCAACTCGTCGCAGAGTATCCAGGAGTCATCGAGGGGCTATATCGCCTTCATGCGAAAGGATACAAGATGGGCATCGTCACGTCGAAAGGTCGTCCGGTAGTCGAGCGCGGTCTTCGATTGTTCAATATCGACCACTTATTTGACGTCGTCGTGACAGCGGATGATGTCGAGAACGAAAAACCTCACGCTGAACCGGTCGAGCGTGCACTACAAGCACTCGACTCGTCACCAGAACGCGCCGTCATGGTCGGAGACAACGACACGGATATCTTCAGCGGGAAAAATGCCGGAACGAAGACGGTCGCTGTCGGCTGGGCCCTCAAAGGGCGTCCATTCCTCGAATCGCTCGAACCGGACGTCATCATCGACTCGATGGAACATTTCGAGGCGTGGCTAGACGAGGTCAGTATTCATGCGTAAGACGACACGATATCACATCGAGGGACCGAATCCGCTTTGGCAAATGTATCAGACGATTCGCTTTCTGCGTGTCTTCAAAAACACGACGGTCGTTCTGGTCGGTCGTTACTTTCCGTCGGTGAAGGCAAAGCGTTGGCTTTACCAGACGTTCCTCGGGATGAATATCGGAGAATATAGTGCCCTTGCTCTCATGGTCACACCGGACGTCATGTTCCCGGAACGTATCACGATTGGTCGCAATACGGTCATCGGATTCAATTCGACGATCCTCTGTCATGAGTATCTCGTAGACGAGTATCGGATCGGGGACGTCATCATCGGTGATGGCGTATTGATCGGTGCGAACGTTACCATCCTGCCAGGGGTAACCATCGGGGACGGTGCCGTCATCGGCGCGGGCGCGGTCGTGCACCGTGACGTCTTACCAGGAGAGCGGGTCATCGGTTCAAAGCTTCAATCGTTGACACATATTTGACACAATTTTTCGCAAAATGTTTTCATGAGTATTTTGTTCATACAGAATCAATAATACTTGAGCGGTATCACTTTTTTTTAAAGAGATTCCGCTTTTTCATGGATAAATGTACAGAAATGAAGCTATCATATTTTCGTTCAAAAACAATTTTTGAACCTAGTAAAAAATATTCATTATAGAGGGAATATAGTCGCAATTTTTTTTAACTTTTTCAGTTGCCCTCGCTGTTCGAGTGCGGTATTCTTATCCCTGCAACTAAAAAAAGATTTAGAGATGATGTGGAGGATTTAGAATATGGAAGCGAACTATGAAGCAGTAATGACGCTACCCGAACCAGAATCTCCGCTCGCTGCGGAGCTCCACTACTATAGAGGTCGTCGTGCGTTACGTGAAGGTCGCCTGGATGAAGCGACTTTTTTCATGGCTGAAGCGACAGCGGCAGCCACGCATCGCGTCGACTATCATAAACAGTACGCAGAACTGTTATTTGAAGTAGGGGAGGTCTACCACGCCAATGACGTGTGGAAACGAGTATTAGAGCTCGATGAGACCGCAACAGAGGCACTGTATCACTTAGCAAGCAACTGTGCCTATGTCTCTCAATATGAGGAAGCGGCGCACTATGCATCCGAATATCTCGCCCGTGACACGAAAGGTCACTTCAGGGAAGCCGTGCAATCCCTTCTTGAACTGATCGAACTCGAACAAGAGTTAGAGGACGAGGAAGAAGACGAATTGATCACGTGGCATACGGAAGCGCAGCGTCAAATCGATAAAGGACGATTGTTTGCGGCAAAGGTGACACTCGAGCGTCTCATCGGTCAATATCCATCGTTTTGGCCAGCATACAACAATCTGTCGGTCGTCAGTTTTTACCTTGGTGATGACCAAGCGGCATTCCGGACGCTCGAATACGTGCTCGACCAAAATCCAGGCAACTTGCATGCAATCTTGAACACGATTCTCTTGCTCCATGAAGCGGGTCAATCGGAAGTGGCCCTGCAGTTGTCGACACCGCTCACACGTGTCCGTCCACTCCAATTTGACTTACGTTATAAATTAGCGACGACACTCGCGCTTGTCGGACATTACGACCGTGCATATGAAGAACTACGTCTATTGAAAGACCGCGGATTCCGTGGGGACCCATTGTTTGGGCATTGGCTCAGCGTGTCTGCCTATAAGACAGGACGACTTGAAGAGGCAGCCACCTACTTGAACAATGAAGAGATGAAACAGTTTGAAGAGAAACAAAGCTTCGACATCCGAGAAAACCTCGAATTTCGTTCGGCGCTCGTCCAAGGATTGCGTCAAGAGAGCGACTTGGCTCGAATCGAGATTATCCGAATCATCGCCAACTTAAAAGATGACGAAGCGTTCGAAGCGCTTGCGCTCACGAATGCGGTGACGGAAAACGGGACGGTCCGTGCGTTCGCAGAGATGTGTCGTGCCGACCTTTGTCAGCAACCGTTCAAAGGAGACGTCCGGATCAAGCGTGCGTTTGATGCGCTCGTCTTGGCTGAAGCACATGTATCAGAAGCGGAACGGATGAGCCTAGAGGGTGACTTCTATGAACGTTTCGCGACGCTTCTGTTGTCTGATGAATCATTCATGGACGTAACGGCATCGGCCGCTGCGCTCGTCTGGATGTTTTATACGAAACGGGACGCATTGATTCTCGAAAATTGTGCGAACGCCTTCCATCTCTCGGTCGACACGTTGACAGAGACGGTCCGTTCGTTCAAACGGACACTCGAACAAGCATAAAGATAGACGATACCCTTACAGGTTTCTTATACTAAAGGCAATCAATTTCTTGCAGAGGTGGAATCAACATGACAGAAGAAAAAATTTATGACGTCATTATCATCGGTGCCGGTCCTGCCGGAATGACCGCTGCGCTATATGCTTCACGTGCGAACCTTTCAACACTTATGATTGAACGTGGGATTCCAGGTGGTCAGATGGCCAACACGGAAGACATCGAGAACTATCCGGGCTATGACAGCATCCTTGGTCCTGACTTGTCTCAAAAAATGTTCGACCATTCGAAAGCGTTCGGTGCGGAGTATGCATATGGGGACGTGCAAAGCATCTCGGATGAAACACAATATAAAATCGTGCATGCGCACAACCGTGACTATAAAGCACGTGCAATCATCCTCGCCTCTGGTGCTCAGTATAAGAAAATCGGCGTACCGGGAGAAGAAGAACTCGGTGGCCGTGGCGTATCGTACTGTGCGGTATGTGACGGAGCGTTCTTCAAAGGGAAAGATTTGTTCGTCATCGGCGGTGGCGACTCGGCTGTTGAAGAAGGTGTCTTCTTGACACGCTTTGCGAACAAGGTGACGATCGTTCACCGTCGCGATGAGCTTCGCGCTCAGAAGATTCTTCAAAAACGTGCGTTCGACAATGAGAAAATCGATTTCATTTGGAACCACACATTGAAAGAAATCACAGAGAAAGACGGGAAAGTCGGTGGAGCTCGTCTCGTCAGCACAGTTGACGGGACAGAGACAGACCACGAGATTGACGGCGTCTTCATCTATATCGGGATGAACCCGATTACAGGATTCGTTCAAGACCTCGGCATCACGAACGAACAAGGTTACATCGTCACGAACGAGGCGATGGAAACGAATATCCCAGGGATTTTCGCGGCCGGTGACGTCCGTGAGAAAACGCTCCGTCAAGTCGTCACAGCGACGAACGACGGGTCGATTGCCGCTCAGAATGCTCAACACTTCATCGAGGGGCTCCTCGAATCGTTGCAAGAACAAAACGCATGATTCAAGAAGGTAGGACTGCGGGGAACCGCGGTCCTTCTCTTTTTTTCGGACGTTCGTTATACTAGATGGAGAGAGCTACACACACGGCTAGGTTGTCAATTTTAAGGGGGCGTCAGCGAGATGGAAGACTTTAAAGGATTAGAAGAATTGATCATCATCAGTGGGATGAGCGGGGCTGGGAAGTCGGTCGCCATGAATAGTTTCGAGGACCTCGGCTATTTTTGTGTCGACAACTTGCCACCGGTGCTCTTGCCACAATTGATTGATGTCATCAGCTCGGTCCGACCGAAAATCGCGGTCGCCATCGATACACGGACACGAGACTTTATCGATAGCTTATTCATCGTCATCGACGATTTGGAAAAAAAGAATGTGCATCCGCACCTGTTGTATTTAGAGACGCGGGACGACGTGCTCGTTCGCCGTTATAAAGAGACGCGACGGTCCCATCCGCTCGCACCGGAAGATGCGCCACTTGTCGGCATCAAGATGGAGCGCGAACTGTTAGAAGGTTTCCGTGATCGGGCTCACACGCTGTATGATACGAGCGAATTGAAGCCTCAGATGTTGAAGGACCGCATCCTCCAACAATTCAATGAAGAACGGATCCCGTTCACAGTCAACTTCATGTCGTTCGGTTTCAAACATGGGGTTCCGCTCGATATCGACTTGTTGTTCGACGTTCGCTTCATCACGAACCCATTCTATATCCCTGAGCTCCGTCCACTCACGGGTCAGACGACAGAAGTACAGGAATACGTCATGTCTCATCCGGAGGCACGAGCATTTTATAAAAAGTTGATCGACATGCTCGAGTTCCTTCTCCCGCAATATAAACGGGAAGGCAAGACGCAAGTCGTCGTGGCATTCGGTTGCACCGGTGGGAAGCATCGGTCGATTACCTTCGCTGAGAAAGTGTCGGAGCACTTTGCTGAACGTTATAACGTGAAGACGGTCCACCGAGACCTCGCTCACGCGACGAAGGAGAAGTGACATGAGACGAGATCGGAAAGTAGTCGCTATCGGGGGAGGGACAGGATTGTCCACTCTCGTTCGTGGGTTGAAACATTATCCACTCGATATCACGGCAATCGTCACGGTCGGGGACGACGGGGGGAGCTCGGGACGTCTTCGTGACGAGTTTCATATGTTGCCTCCGGGCGATATCCGTAATGTCATCTTGGCATTGTCGGAAGTCGAACCGTTAATGGATAAGATTTTACAATACCGCTTCGATACGGGATTTGGTTTAGAAGGGCATTCCCTTGGAAACTTGATGCTCACGGCGGCGACCCACATCTGCGAAGGCTCGTTTGTCAAAGCGATCGATGTCATGTCGCAGCTCTTGAACGCACAAGGAAAAGTATTGCCGGTGACTGAGACGCTCATGACCCTCGCAGCCGAGTTTGAGGACGGCACCATCGTCCAAGGGGAATCCAAGATCCCCCTTCATGAGCAACCGATCAAACGGATGTTTTTACTCGAAGAAGGCATTGAACCGGCCCCGGGCGTCGTCGAGGCGATTGAAGAGGCAGATGTCATCGTGCTCGGTCCAGGGAGTCTCTATACGAGTATCATCCCGAACTTGCTTATCCCAGCTGTACGGGAAGCCATCATCCGATCGAAAGTCCCGGTCGTCTATATTTGTAACGTGATGACGCAACCAGGTGAGACGAAAGGCTATGACGCGATGAAACACTTGAAAGTCATCGAGTCGTACCTTGGGAAGGCATCGATTGACACGATTGTCGTCAACAACGAACCGATTGAAGAAGAGTATTTGGAGCGTTACCGTGAGGATGGATCGGAAGAGGTCCGTTTCGATCGGAAGAAGCTCCGGAACTATGGCACGAACGTTCTCGCTGGGGACATCGTCGACTATAATCGGGAGTATATCCGTCATGATTCCGACGCAATCGCCGGACTCGTCATGCAGCGGGTACTCCGCATCAAGAAGCCGCGCTCATTTCAAGAATTGGAACTGAAATAAAGATTGTTGGAAAGATAGAAAGGAGGGGGACTCGATGAGCTTTGCCTCAGATGTGAAGAAAGAATTGACACAACTCGAAGTGACCGACACGGAAGCGAAAGCGGAACTGTCGGCACTCGTTCGGATGAACGGGGTCATCTCGCTCGCCCTTGGACGAGGTATGACCTTAGATGTCTCGACGGAGAACGCCTCGATCGCCCGGCGGATTTACTCGTTGATGAAACGCCTTTACGACCATCCGTTAGACTTGTTCGTACGGAAGAAAATGCGTTTGAAAAAGAACAACGTCTACATCGTCCGAGTGTCACAGCATGCGGAAACGATGCTTCGGGATCTTGAGATCCTCGGAGAGAATTACGAGATGATTCGGACACTGAACTCGGATATGACGGGGGACGAGAACTTAGCGCGCGCTTACTTGCGTGGCGCCTTCCTCGCAGGCGGGTCAATCAACCATCCGAAAACGTCCTCGTACCACCTCGAAATCTATAGCTTGTACGAAAACCATAACCAGGCACTACGTGATTTGGCGAACCGGTTTGAGTTGAATGCGAAGACGCTCGAACGGAAAAAAGGGCATATCCTGTATATGAAAGAAAGTGAAAAGATTTCGGACTTCCTCAAGTTGATCGGGGCGACCCGGGGTATGTTGGAGTTCGAAGACGCACGAATCATCAAAGATATGCGAAACTCCGTCAACCGTCTCGTCAACTGTGAGACGGCCAACTTGAACAAGACGGTCGGTGCGGCATTGCGCCAAGTCGAGAACATCAAGTTCTTGGAACGGACGGTCGGACTCGACGTCTTACCGAAAAAATTGCGGGAAATCGCCGAACTGCGCGTCACGCATCAAGACGTCTCGTTACAGGAGCTCGGGGAGATGCTCGAGTCCGGTCCGATCTCGAAATCAGGAATCAACCATAGACTTCGTAAAATTGACCAGATTGCCGAGCGCGTGCGCAGCGGCGATGAGATCGCATCCTCGTGATGCGGTTGCGCCAAAACCATTCTTCCTATATAATAAGCAATTGTGTATAGGTTTTATGAAAAGCGAGTAAAAGGAGCTTCATCATTATGTCGAATGAAAAGAAAAGATTATCGCTCACGATTGACGCTAAGCTCGACCAAGTCATCACAGAGCGTGCTAAAGAAATCGGAATTCCGAAAAGTGCACTCGTCACGTTCGCTACAAGCCTCTTCTTGAACCAGCTTCGTGCGGAAGAGTTGTTGAACGGGGACAAGAACGCAATCTACGAAGTCATTCGTAAAGACTACGAGTTGCTCACGAGCGTAAAGAATCTAGATAACTAAGTGAAAGGTTGACTCCGGTCAGCCTTTTTTAGTTGCATCTCTTTCAGAAATTTGGAATAGTGGTGATAATGAATTGGAACGGAGGTCGATCAAATGGGTCAAATCTTACTCATCCTACTACTACAACTAATCTACGTTCCGGTGTTAACGCTCCGGACGATCATGCTCGTGAAAGGGAAGACCGTCATCGCCGGTCTATTCGGAACGTTAGAAACGCTAATCTATATTTTTGCGCTCGGCATCGTGTTCCAGGATCTGACGACGGTCGGTATGATCGTGTATGCGGTCGGCTTCGGGCTCGGAATCTTACTTGGCGGTTTCGTCGAACGAAAACTCGCCATCGGTTACAACATGATTCAAGTCCATACGAAAGAATATCCAGCGGAACTCATCCAACAGATGCGTGACAACGGATATGGAGTTACGCATTATCAAGGGCAAGGACGTGACGGGGTCCGTTACCGTCTTGACGTATTGGCGGCCCGTACCCGGATGAAAGAACTGCGTGAACTCGTCGAGAAGCATGAACCGAAAGCGTTCCTCGTCGCATTTGACCCAATCGACTTCAAAGGCGGTTATATGATGAAAGGACTGCGTCGCCCGAAATGACGCACAAGACTCACGAAAGTGGGTCTTTTTTTGTTAGAGTAGGGATTTTATCTCGTGACAGGGAACTAGTGAAGAAAGGAGATGAGACCGTGAAACGAAATCGACGTGTGTGGATGATCTTACTGTTTGTACTTGTCGGGGCGGGAATCGTTTATTTCGCCATGACCTTATTTGGGGATGGAGAGGACAGTGTCAAGCCGCCGCTTCCAACGATTCGGGTTGGTTCGGTATCGGCAGAAGTGGAACAATCGACGTACTGTTGGGAGACCGGCAATCAAGCGACATGCGCCGATTACGGACTACCGGAAGCGGACGATCTTCAACTGATCACTGTCAAACCGGGAGACCGGATCGATGTCGTCTATCATGCAGAACCGATGACATCGAGTTTCAATCGAATCGAGGATGGAGAACTCGTCTCTTCCGAACTCGTCGTTCCGGATGAGCCGGGCATCTATCTCTATGAAGTCGGCGGAGAGTGGTCGCAAGGAGATAGCCGATACGTCTTCGGTGTCCGGGTCCCTGAAAACTAATGATTGACCTGCCTCTAAGGGGCGACTGTACAGTGAAAGTAGGAGGTGGGGAAACCGTGATTCCAATCGGAAGAGTCGCCCATGTGACCGGATTGTCGGTCAAGGCGATCAAATTTTATGAAGCGCGCGGATTGGTCCGCCCGACGCGGACCGAGAATCAGTATCGAATGTACGGGATGGAAGAGATTCGACGGTTAAGTGAAATCAAACGATTACGTCAAATTGGACTCCGTCTAGAACAAATTCAATCGGGTCTACCGGTTGATACATTACTAGAAACACGATTGGATGAAGTCCAGGCAGAAATCGAACGACTTCATCGAATCGAGAGGCAGATTCGATTGATGCAATCAGGAGGGAACGACATGAAGATTCGATATGAGATGTTGAATGAAGCCATTTCCGTCTATGGATATGGTGGTACGTTAGAGGAGATCCCGAACATGTGGGCCAAGCTTCAACCAGAATTGACGACAGACGAGTCGTACGGGGTCTGTCTCCCGCAGGAGAACGGTTATGTCGCGGGGATGACGAAGCCGGTGTCGGGAGAAAGTGCGCGAAGTGTCGAACTGACGAAAGGGAACTATATCGTCGCGACGGTGGAGGGAGGCATCCCGATGATTCCGTCTACGTATGAGCAGCTAGTAAACGTTCCAGACGTGACGCTACGAGACGCGGTCGACTTCGAGCGCTATATTCACGGGCAAGGTGGAGCGGACGACATCATTGAGATTTGGATGCCCATCGAATAGAAAAAAGAACGCATCCATCGATGCGTTCTTTTTTAGAGGAAATGATGGAGATGTAACGTATTTTTAGCTTGCTCCGGAGTGAGATGGAAGGCGTGCTCAGTAGCGTCCTCTAGTAAACTCTGTTCAATTGGCTCTAATTCATATGTGTAAATCCCATCCTCGAAGTCGGGAGTTCCGATGATGTTGACAGGAATCGGTTGGTCCTGCGATTTCATCAGAATGGAGAACTGTAAAAAATCGTTCGGCGGTAAAAACAAGGTCGTATATAATTTGAACGACTTACGATCTTCCATTGACACTAGAGCAGGTGCTCGACCCAAATCGGACGTGAACGATTGGATGCGAGAAAAAATCATTTGAACGGGAATCAGCATCGTATGGCCCTCGAGTGAACTCACTTCCGTCGGAGGCAAATACGTTTGATCAAGGAGACGAATCATCTGCTCGCTCTCGACCGGTGGACTGAAGAGATAACCTTGGATCGTTTGGACACCATGGTCCCGCAACCAATTCAAATCACGGAAACATTCTACACCTTCGACGACGATATCCATGCCAAATTCTTTTGCGATATACATCAAGCTACGGACGATGGCTTGTGATTTCACATTTTGATGGATGCCGTGTGCGAAAATTCGGTCGATCTTCATGATTTGGATATTATAATCCTGTACGTACGCGAGTGAAGAATAACCGGTACCGAAGTCGTCAAATGACACGGTGATGCCGAATGCATTCAATGTCTCAAACACGGACTTCATTCGATCTCGGTTCTCCAATAGCGTCGATTCTGGAATTTCGATTTCTAAATAATGAGGTAGGATGTTGTGTCTCGTATAGGATTGTTGAAGTTGTTGCATGTAGTTATCTAGATAGAAATAGGAAGCCGGGATGTTTATTGAAATCGGGATGCATGTCGGTAGGTGATTCATAAATCGACAGACTTCCTCGATTAAAAAGTCCGTCAATTCCACAATCTGTTGGTTGTGCTCAATCAACGGAATAAATTCAGCAGGCGAGATAGGTCCCCAAGTTGGATGTGTCCAGCGCATCAGTGCCTCAGCGCCAACAATTTCACCGGTCCACGCATGGACTTTCGGTTGATAGACAACAAACAGCTCCCTATTTTTGATGGCGGTGCGTAAATCATTGATCAACGTATAGCGACGCAAGGATGGCAAGTCAACGCTCGATGAATAGAACGCCAGATTGGAATGTCCCTGTGTGTAAGCGTGATTTGTCACCTGAACGGTATGGGCAATCAGTTCGTTCGCTGTCATCCCGTCATGTGGGGAGCGACAGACACCGACGGAAACGTGTGGGAAGATTTCATACTCACTGATGCTGTAAGCGCGTTCGGACAAGGTGGTCAACTTTTCACCGAAACGCCGGACTCTCTCATCGGTCCAATAACTAGGAATCACGATGCAATATAAATCTTCATGAATGACAGCTAATAAGGCATCATCAGGAACGTAAGGTTGGAGCGTGCCGATCGTTACGGCATTCCATTCA